>CACIFV010000003.1 GCA_902586025.1 uncultured Pelagibacteraceae bacterium | reverse complement strand
CAAAACCAACATATCTCCCAGGTGTTAAGACAAAACTATTTTTTTCTATCTCTGTATTATTTGAACTTTTACAAAAACCTTTTATATCCTCGTAATTTTGTCCTTTTTTCCATGATGTGACTGTATTTGCTATTTTTAAAATATCCTCATTTTTCAAAACTTTAAGCGCTCTATTTTTCATGGATCCTAAATTTCGAGCATCTATAAATAAAGTCTCTTTTCTTCGATCTCTTCCATTCTTAGTTTTATCTTTTGTCAAAAACCACAAACAACATGGAATTTGAGTGTTCAAAAAGAGTTGACTAGGAAGTGCAATCATTGTTTCAACAACATCACCTTCTATCATTGCTTTTCTAATTTTACCTTCACCAGATGTATTTGAACTCATCGAACCATTAGCAAGAACTATGCCTGCCTGTCCACCTTGTTTAAGTTTCCATAAAATATGTTGTAACCATGCATAATTTGCATTTCCATTTGGTGGTTTTCCATATTTCCAACGAACATCATTTTCATATTTTTCACCACCCCAATCAGAAATATTAAATGGTGGATTTGCCATTATGTAATCAAACTTTAAATCTGGAAATTGATCGTTTGAAAATGTATCAGCAGGTATTTTTCCTAAATCAGCAGAAAAACCTCTGATTGCTAAATTCATTGCTGCTAATCTCCATGTAGTAGGGTTACTTTCTTGTCCATAAATAGAAACATCATCTACTTTACCATCATGGGATTTAATAAACTCTTCACTTTGAACAAACATTCCACCTGATCCACAACATGGATCATAAATTCTTCCTTTATGAGGTGAAAGAACTGAAACTAACGTTTGAACTATATTACCTGGAGTATAAAACTGACCACCTTTTTTTCCTTCTGCTGTCGCAAACTGACCTAAAAAATATTCATAAACCTCACCTAGTAAATCACTTGCTTTTTGCTCATCTGTAAAACCAATCTTTGATATTAAGTCTATAAGTTCACCAAGTTTTCCATCCTCAAGTTGAGTACGACCAAATCTTTTATCTAATTTTCCTTGAAGAGATTTATTCTCGTTTTCAATTTCAACCATCGCCTTATCAATAATAGAACCAATATCTGGTTGCTTTGCTTGTGCTCTAAGTTTATCCCACCTTGCTTTTTGAGGAACCCAAAAAACATTATCCTTGGTATAATAATCTCTATCTTCTAATTCTTTATCATAAACTTTAGGATCTTCACTAATAAATAAATCAGATTTAGGGTCAGAAACCATTTGTTTGATTTTATGTTTCTGAATATCGAAAGTATCTGAAATATATTTTAGAAAGATTAGACCAAGCACAATATGCTTATATTCGGCAGCATCCATTTGATTTCTTAACTTATCTGCTGATTTCCAAAGTGTTTCTTTAAAATCTGCTTCTTTAGTGTTTGACTTTTTAGACATATCTAAATGTAAAGTATTTTACAAAAGTATTCCAGTTACACTTGCAAATGCCAGTATAACACTCAAATCTCAATGAAGTTCCAAAACAAGGTTTTTGCCAATTATGCAAAACTCTCAATGAAGTCCTCAATGAAGTCGTTCCAAAAAGTCTTATTTTCTGTTAATAATTAAAATTGAGGGCGAAACAGAACGCCCCTTAATAAATATTTGTTTTTGGTGCGGTCAGAGAGACTCGAACTCTCATGGGCTAGGCCCACACGGCCCTCAACCGTGCCTGTCTACCAGTTTCAGCATGACCGCATGTTATGCGGCAGATTAAATGAATGACAATTCTATTTCAAGTTGATAAGTTTTTTTTATGGAATTTACTAATGAAATTAAAAAAGCAACAAACTCAATTTATAATAAAGTATCAAAAAAAATTCCTGAGATAGAATGGGCTACACATGCACCATATATTTATAAAATTAATAAATTAAAAAAAGAGAAGAATGCAGTAATTCTTGCTCACAATTATCAAACACCAGAAATTTATCACGGTATTTCAGATTTTTCTGCAGATTCATTATCGTTAGCAGTAGAGGCTGCAAAAACAAAAGCAGATATAATTGTAATGTGTGGTGTTCATTTTATGGCTGAAACTGCAAAACTAATGAATCCTGAAAAAAAAATTTTACTACCAGATATGAAAGCAGGCTGCTCATTATCTTCATCTATAACGGGTGATGATGTTAGAAATCTGAAAAAACAATATCCTGGTGTTCCAGTGGTCTCATATGTAAATACATCTGCTGATGTTAAAGCCGAAACTGACGTTTGCTGTACATCTGCAAATGCAGTAAAAATTGTAGAGTCATTAGGAGTAAAAAAAGTAATATTTTTACCTGATGATTTTTTAGCTAAATATGTGGCATCACAAACTGATATAGAAATTATTTCTTGGAAGGGAACTTGTGAAGTGCATGAACAATTCAATGATCAAGAAATTAATGATATTAGAAAAGCTAATCCAGGTATAAAAATAATAGCACATCCTGAATGTCCTCCTGATGTAATACAAGCATCTGATTTTGCGGGTTCTACAAGTGGAATGATTAAATATGTGAGAGATAATCAACCAGAAAAAGTTATGATGGTCACAGAATGCTCGATGAGTGACAATGTCCAAATTGATAATCCAAATGTTGAATTCATTAGACCATGTAATCTTTGTCCTCATATGAAAAGAATTACTTTGCCTAAAATATTAGATTGTTTAGAAAATGAAACTAACGAATTAATTATGGACAATGAGACAATTCAAAAAGCAAGGAAATCTGTAGAGAGAATGGCAGAAATAGGCAGATAAAATCTGTGTCTAAAATTCAATTAAGTAATAATTTTATAAAATCTTCATGTAAATTAGCTTTGAATGAGGATTTATATCCATCAGGTGATATTACTTCAGAATTAATTAATAAAAATATTAAAAAGAAAGTTAAAATGATAAGTAACCAAAAAGGTATTTTGGGTGGTATAGAATTTGCAAAACAAACTTTCAAATTAATTGATAAAAAAATAAAATTTAAAAAAAAAAAAAAAGATGGATCTCGAATTAAAAAAGGAGAGGTGGTTGCGACTATTGATGGTGACCTAAAAAATATTTTAACTGGCGAGAGAGTAGCATTAAACTTTGTTTCTCATATTTCTGGAATAGCAACGAAAACGAATATGTTTGTAAAAAAGGTAGGAAAAAAAACTAAAATATGCTGTACAAGAAAAACGATTCCAAATCTTAGAGTAATTCAAAAATATGCTGTTAAGTTAGGTGGTGGAACAAACCACAGATTTAACTTAAGTGATGAATACTTAATAAAGGACAATCATATAAGTTCTGAAAAAAATTTTGAAAATTTAATTCAAAGAGCCATCAAAAATAAGGGTAGAAAAAAAATAACAGTAGAGGTTGATAATTTATCTCAGTTAAAGAGAATATTGGGTCTGAAATTTGATAGAATTCTATTAGATAATATGAATTCAAAAAATTTAAAAAAAGCAGTCAAAATGTCTGGGAAATTTTATGAAACTGAAGCATCAGGAGGAATTAACTTAAAGAATGTTAAAAATGTTTCCTCTACTGGAGTAGATAGAATTTCTATAGGATCTCTAACCCACTCAATGAATGCTTTAGACTTAAAAATAGAAATCTAGAATTTAATTTTGTTTTTTTAATTGAGCTTGAGCGGCAGCAAGTCTTGCAACTGGCACTCTATAAGGCGAGCAGGATACATAATCTAATCCAGCACGTGCACAAAAATCGATACTTTTAGGATCACCTCCGTGTTCACCACATATGCCAAGTTTAATTTTTTTGTTAATTTTTTTACCTTTTTTTGCTGCCATTTCTATCAAATCCCCAACTCCGTCATCTATAGAAACAAATGGGTCGATATCGAAAATTTTATTATCAATATAATCATTTAAAAACTTGCCACTATCATCTCTGCTAATTCCAAAAGTTGTTTGTGTTAAATCATTTGTTCCAAAACTAAAGAATTCTGCATGTCTAGATATATCATCTGCTTTAATTGCTGCTCTTGGGAGCTCAATCATTGTCCCCACTAAAAAATTTAGTTTTGTTTTGGTTTTGTTTTCAACTTCTTTTGCAACTCTAATTACTAAATCTTTCATTATTTTTATTTCTGCTTCAGTAGATACTAAAGGTATCATGATCTCCGGAATAATAGATTTTATCTTGAGTTTTTTACATTCTGCTAATGCATGAAAAATCGCTGTGCACTGCATCTCATATATCTCTGGGAATGATATACCTAATCTACAACCTCTATGACCGAGCATTGGATTTTGTTCATGAAGTTCTGTTATTCTACCCTCTAATTCTGAACTTTTGATGTTTAAAGAATTTGCTACATCGCTAATTTCTTTTTGATTTTTCGGTAAAAATTCATGAAGCGGTGGATCTAATAATCTAACTGTAACAGGTAGACCATTCATAATTTTAAAGATATCAATAAAATCCTTTTTTTGAAAAGGAAGTAGTTTCTTTAAAGCAGTAGCCCTATCTTCTTTTGATTTTGATAAAATCATTTCTCTTACAGATAAAATTCTCTCTTCATCAAAAAACATGTGTTCTGTTCTACAAAGACCTATTCCTTCAGCTCCAAATTCTCTAGCAGTTTTACTGTCGAGAGGTGTTTCAGAGTTAGTTCTAATTTTTAGTTTTCTAAATTTGTCAGCCCAACTCATAAGTTTAGAAAAATCTCCCGAAATTTCGGGTTTAACAGTTTTAACTTCTCCTTTTATAATTCTACCAGTTGATCCATCAATTGTAATTAAATCACCTTCTTTAATTTCATTATTTTTTGTTTTAAAAATTTTATTTTGGTAATCTATTTCTATTTCGCTTGAGCCAGATACACAAGGCCTACCCATTCCTCTTGCAACTACTGCAGCATGGCTGGTCATTCCTCCTCTTGCAGTAAGAATTCCTTTGGCTGCATGCATTCCATTGATATCTTCAGGTGATGTTTCTACTCTTACTAGGATTGTATTTTGCATCATTCCATTTAGTCTTTCAGCTTCATCAGATGTAAATACTACTTTTCCACTAGCTGCTCCCGGCGAAGCTGGGAGGCCTTTGGCTATTACTTCTAAATTCGCCGCTTCATCTAATGTTGGATGAAGCAAAGTATCTAATGAATTTGGTTGTACTCTAAGAACAGCCTCTTTTTTTGTGATGAGTTTTTCTCTTTCCATATCGACAGCAATTTTGACTGATGATTTTGCTGTTCTTTTTCCTGATCTAGTTTGCAACATCCACAACTTATTATTTTCGACTGTGAACTCCACATCCTGCATATCTTTATAATGTTTCTCCAGTTTTAAAAGAATATTTTTTAGATTTTTGTAAACTCTAGGCATAGACTCTTCCATTGAAAGAAGTCTTTCTTTTGCATCTTTTCTAGCTTTCTTAGTTATATGTTGGGGCGTCCTTGTTCCTGCAACAACATCTTCTCCTTGAGCATTTATTAAATATTCGCCATAGATTTCATTGGCTCCATTGGATGGATTACGCGTAAATACAACACCTGTCGCACAATCATTACCCATATTACCAAAAACCATTGACTGAACATTTACTGCGGTTCCCCACTCTGAAGGAATATGATTTAATTTTCTATAAACCTTTGCCCTGTTACTATCCCATGACAAAAAGACTGCACTAATTGCACCTAGTAATTGTTCATTAATATTTTGAGGAAAATTTTTTTTTGTTTTTTCTTTTACAATATTTTTAAATTCTTTAATCAATCCGTCCCAGTCATCTTCATTTAAGTCAGTGTCTAGCAAAACACCTTTTGTAAGTTTGTAATTTTCAATTAATTCTTCAAAATTATAACTTTCAACACCCATAACAACATTTGCATACATTTGTATAAATCTTCTATAACTATCTTTTGCAAATCTAATATTTGATGTTTTATTTGCTAAAGCAATCACAGTTTCGTCATTTAATCCAAGATTTAAAATAGTATCCATCATTCCTGGCATGGATACTCTTGCGCCAGATCTTACTGATAATAATAATGGATTTTTCAAATCTCCAAATTTTTTACCAGAATCTTTTTCAATATTTTTTAATTCTTTATTTATTTCATTTATGATTTTAGGTTTTAATTTCTTTTTATTTTTATAAAATAAATCACAAACTTCAGTAGAAATCGTAAATCCAGGTGGGACAGGTAAACCCATCCTTCCCATTTCAGATAAATTTGCACCTTTGCCACCTAAAATATTTTTTGGGTTTTTTATTTTTTTTGTGTCTTTAGATTTAAAATTAAATACTAATTTTGGCATTTATGCTTCTATCTTAGAAAAGTTAAAATAATTATCGAAGCTTTTACACAACATTTTTAAAAGTTCTAGTCTGTTTTTTTTAATTATTTCTTCTTGATCATTAACTATTACGTTATCAAAAAACTCATTAACCTCTATTTTGGCACTTGAAAGTGTTTTAAGACTTTCATCATAATCCTCGTCTCTACCTATACTTGAAAAATACTTTCTTATAGTATGTATTTTTTTATAAAGATTTTTTTCATAATCATTTTTAAAGAGACCAGGATCGGCAGAACCTACAATTTCTATTTTTGATTTACTTTCGCTATTTAAAATGTTTGCAGATCTTTTATAAATTGCAATAACATCAAGACCAAAATCTTTTTTAATATTTTTATTCAAATTTAATGATTTATTAAAAATTTTTAGTAAATCATCTATTCCATATGAATTAGTGGAGCACTCAATAATATCTGACCTAATATTTTTTTCTTTCAAATAATTTTTTAATCTTTCTAAAATAAAATCTCCCAATTCATCATTTATCAATTTTGAGTCAAAAGAGTAATTTTGATCTTTGTATAAATTTATTGAATAATTTATTAGATCTCTTAATTTTATTTTTTTTTGATTTTCAATTATTAACCTTAATAAACTAATTGCCATTCTTCTTAAGGCATAAGGATCTTTTGAACTAGTTGGTTTGAGATTAATTCCAAAAAATCCAACTAATGAGTCTATTTTGTCACTTAACGATAATGCTATGCTGTATGGTTTTTTTGGAACTTTACTATCAATACCACTTGGTAAGTAATGCTCTGAAACAGCTAAACTTATTTCTTCGTCAAAACCTTGCTCTCTTGCAAAGTATCCACCCATCACGCCTTGCAATTCGGGAAACTCTCCAACTAAATCTGACATCAAATCTACTTTGCAAATTGAGGAGGCTATTTCTATCTTTTCTTTACTTATTAAAAGTTCATCTGATATTATTCCACTTAGTTTTCTTACTCTTTGTATTTTATCAAAATAACTTCCCAATCCTTTAAAATAATTAATTTGCTTCAATCTAGATACCTGTTTAACTAAATTTTGAGACTTATTTCTGTTCCAAAAAAATTCTGCATCTGCCAACCTTGCATTTACAACATTTTGATTTCCTAATTTAACTAATCCTTTTTTGTCCTTGCAATCTGCCACAACTATAAAATTATTTGTTATTTTGTTTTTATTATCAAACGTAGGAAAATATTTTTGGTGATGTTGCATTGTTATAATAAGTATTTCTTGTGGAATTTCTAAAAATTTCTTATTAAACTCACACACTAAAATTTTTGGTTTTTCAACAATATTTATTATTTCGTCTATAAGTTTTTCATTCACGTTTATATGAATTTTTTTTTGTTTAGTTGCTTTATTTATTTCTTTAATTATAAATTCTTTCCTTTTATTATGATCAATTGTTACTCCTTTTTGTTTAAAAAATTTTATATAAGATTTAAAATCAACAAAACTTTTTACTTCATCTTCTAGATCTTTATCTGTAAAAGTTTTATTTGAACTTTGTAAATGGTTTAATTTAAATTCAATTATTTTTTTATCAAATAAAGCTAATATTGATTTTAACGGTCTCCCCCAATATAAATCATGATTGCCCCATTTCATTGATTTTTTCCATGAAATTTTTAAAAGCAAACTTGCAATATTTTCTTTTAATAAATCGTATGTTTTTATTTTTTGTGATGGTTTGTTGTAAAAGTAGAATATGCCTTTTTCAGTGCTTTTTTTGAAAACTTTTTTTTTACTTATTTTATTGGATTTTAAAAATCCTTCTAAAGCCTTTTCTGGAGCATTTATATTAGGACCTCTAATTTCCTCTGCTTTTTTTATTAAATCTTTAGGTATCTTATTTATATAAACAATGAGCCTATTTGGAGTTGAATAAGTATTAATTTTACCTTTAACTATAATTTCATTATCGTCAAAAAATTTTTTAAGAATTTGTGTTAAATCATTTCTAGCATTGACTTGTAATCTAGAAGGTATTTCTTCACTAAATAATTCAAGGAAAAATTCAGACATTTTAATTTTGTGTTTCTACCCAAATTTTTCCAATTTCTCTTGTTATATCTCTTATCCTTGCAATATATTCTGCTCTTTGAGCAACACTTATAACTCCTCTAGCATCTAAAATATTGAACACATGACTTGATTTTAAACATTGATCATATGCTGGAAGAGAAATTTTCTTTTCAATTAATGATTTTGCTTCTTCTTCGAGCATATCAAAAATCTTAAATAGTTTATCTGTGTTTGCATACTCAAAATTATAGGCTGAAAACTCTTTTTCAGCTTGATGAAAAACATCTTTGTATAAAACTCCTTCATCATTCCAAATTAAATCGAAAACATTTTTTTTACCTTGAATAAACATACATAATCTCTCTAAACCGTAAGTAATTTCAACAGATATTGGATTGCATTCCATCCCTGCCATTTGTTGAAAATAAGTAAATTGAGTAACTTCCATGCCATCACACCATACTTCCCATCCAAGACCAGCAGCACCTAGAGTTGGACTTTCCCAATCATCTTCTACAAATCTGATATCGTGCTCTTCGTATTTAATACCTACTGATGAAAGGCTATTAAGATACATTTTTTTAATATCTTTTGGTGAAGGTTTTATTAAAACTTGAAATTGATAGTAATGTTGCAAACGGTTAGGATTTTCTCCATACCTTCCATCTGTTGGTCTTCTCGATGGTTGAACGTAAGCTGTTTTCCATGGTTTGGAACCTAATGATCTCAGAGTTGTTGCTGGGTGAAATGTTCCTGCCCCAACTTCTAAATCATAAGGTTGTAAAATAACGCAACCTTTTTTTGACCAGTACTTTTGAAGATTTAATATTGTATCCTGAAAAGAAATAAATGATTTTGGATTTTTTGTTTTTTTTTTAGAAACCATATTTTTGCCAAATAGATCTTTCTTCTAAAACACTTATCAATTTATCCGCATGGTCTTCTGAAGACGAAAGTTTTTTGGCAAGCCATCCTTTAGACTTTTCAAATTTTTTAATTTCAACATCTTCACCAAATTTTTCTCTCAATATCTGTTCCGCATTCCCTAGTCCATCTATCAAACCGAGTTTTAAGGATGTTTTGCCAGACCAAAATTCTCCAGAAAAGAGTTCTACATCAGTTTTGTTTAATTTTGTTGATCTGCTTTCCTCTACAACATTAATAAATTCTTGGTGAAGTTCTAGTTGAATATTTTTTAATCTTTGAATGTCCTCTTCTTTCTCGTCTAAAAAAGGATCTAGATTACTTTTATTTTTCCCAGCTGTATAAACCCTTCTTTGAACTCCGATTTTTTGAATTAAATCTTTAAAACCAAAAGAAGAATAAATCACTCCTATTGATCCAATTATAGAACTTGCATTAGCATAAATCTCATCACCTGCGCATGCAATTAGATAACCTCCAGATGCAGCGACATCTTCCGCAAAAACTATTACTTTTTTTTTGTTTTTCTTAGATTGTTCTCTAATAAATTTATATATTAGATGTGATTGAACGGGTGAACCACCTGGTGAATTAATTGAAATTGCAACAGCCTCTGCTTTTTTTACTGAAAAAGCTTTTTTTATCATTTCTTCTTGAGAGGAATATTCTATTCCTTGTTTAAACTTTCCAACATTTCCAATGACACCAGTAAGCCTTAAATGACTAACAGTTTTTTTTTTTTTAAAAAATGAGAACATACAAATGATTATAAAAATTTTAATTAATTATAAAGCTACTTATAGTTGAAGAAATGGGTGCGTCAATTGATAAGTATATTAATAAACTTAATGTAATATTTTGAATTGATGGGATCAGTAGTTCAATTAAAAAAGCAAATAACTAATGCATATACAGATTTGTTAAATTCTGTCGATGAAAAGCTTATTTTAGTTGAAGACAAAATTTCTTATAAATTAGATAGTAAAGTTGGGCTTGTTAAAGAAATGACAGCTTATCACATGACTAGTGGTGGTAAGAGATTAAGAGCATTGCTTACTTTGGAATGTGCTAAATTGTGTGGATACACAAAAGGTAGTAGAGATGTGAACCTGGCCGCATGTGTTGAGCTCATACACGCGGCAACTCTGATGCATGATGATGTAATTGACAGTGCAGATTTAAGAAGGGGCAAAAAGACTACAAATAAAATCTGGGGGAATCAGTCTTCAATTCTTGTTGGGGACTATTTGTTAAGCCGATGTTTTGAAATGATGGTTGAGGATGGCAGTATTGAAGTATTAAAACTTCTATCATCTACATCATCAACAATTGCTCAAGGAGAAGTTTTGCAGTTACAACATAAGGGTGACACTGAAATGTTGGAAGAAACATATTTGAATATAATTTCATCTAAAACTGCTGCTTTATTTTCAGCATCTTCAAAAGTTGGGTCGATAATTACTGATAAAGACAATAAATTTAAAGATGCATTAGAATTCTACGGAAAGAACCTTGGATTAACATTTCAGATTGCAGATGACACACTTGACTATAATTCAGAATTAAAAATGTTTGGTAAAGAGATAGGGAAAGATTTCTTTGAGGGCAAGGTAACTCTCCCGATTATTCTATTAAATCAAAAATTATCTTCAGATGAAAAATTAGTTTTAAAAAAAATATTTGAACAAAATATAAGATCTAAAGAACAATTTGACTATGTGCTTAAGTTGGTAAAAAAATATAATATAATTAATGATTGTTACAAAAAAGCGGAACACTATATAAGTTTAGCATCAAATTCATTGAGTATTTTTAACGATTGTGAAGAAAAAATTATACTTAAAAACTTAACTTCATTTAGTATTAATAGAAAATTTTAAGGCGACAAAAGAACTTTTTTCCAAATATTATTGTCTTTAATATATTTTAATCTTTCATGAATTCTATTTTCTCCATCTAACCAAAATTCAATTTCGTGGTGTTTTAACCTCCATCCTGACCAATGATCGGGTCTTGGAACATAATTTTCATCTTTGTAGAGATCTTTAAATTTTTTTATTGATTGGTTTAGCTCTTCTCTATCTTTTAAAATTGAGCTTTGATTTGAAGCCCAAGCACCAATTCTGCTTCCATAACTTCTAGAATTATAATAATTATCTGCTTCATCATCTGAAACCTTTTCAGCGGTGCCAACTATACGGATTTGTCTGAGTAAACTTTTCCAATGAAAGCACATTGAAATATTTGGATTCTGCTTTATAGCAATTCCTTTATTGCTATTAAAGTTGGTGTAAAAAACAAATCCATCTTCTCCATAGTCTTTGAGTAATACCATTCTTACATTCGGGTATCCTTTTTCATCAATAGTGCCTAGAGCTAATGCATTTGGGTCATTTATTTCTTTTTTCTTTGCCTCGTTGTACCATTCAGTGAATAATAGTATTGGATTATCGAGATCTAGAAAGCATTTATCTAACCCTAAAGAATTTTTTTCGTTCATAATTTAACCAAAATAATTTATATAATAATATAATGTCTTTTAATACATTTGGAAAATTTTTTCGATTTACTACATGGGGTGAATCTCATGGTCCAGCCATAGGATGTGTTGTTGATGGTTGTCCTCCGAATATTAAGCTTAATATCAGAGACATTCAGTTAGAATTAAATAAAAGAAAGCCTGGTCAGTCTAAATTCACTACCCAAAGAAAAGAGGATGATAAAGTAGAAATATTATCAGGAACATTTGAGGGCAAAACAACTGGTACACCTATATCAATGATTATCTTCAATAAAGATATGCGTTCTAAGGATTATAAAAATATTAAAGATAAATTTAGACCTGGTCATGCTGATTATACATATTTTAAAAAGTATGGAATTAGAGATTATAGAGGTGGAGGCAGACAGTCAGCGAGAGAGACTGCTTCAAGAGTGGCAGCAGGGGCAATAGCAAAACAAGTTTTGCAAAATATTATTGGGAAAAAGTACAGTGTAATTGGAGCCGTAACACAATTAGGAATACTAGGATGTGACACAGAAAAATGGAATGACAGTTTCATCACAAAAAACCCTTTATTTTGTCCTGATAAAACAGTTTTAAAATTATGGGAAAAATATTTACTTGGGATAAGAAAAGCTGGCTCATCATGTGGGGCTATTATTGAAGTAAGAGCAAGAGGTGTTCCTGTCGGATTAGGAGCTCCAATTTATTCAAAATTAGATATGGATTTAGCATCAGCAATGATGAGTATTAACGCAGTAAAAGGGGTAAATATAGGATCAGGAATGAACTCTGCTCAACTTTCTGGTGAACAAAATTCTGATGAAATGTCCCAAACAGGAAAGAAAACAAAATTTAAATCGAATAATGCTGGAGGAATTCTTGGAGGTATTTCTAGTGGTCAAGAAATAATAGTTTCTTTTGCAGTAAAACCAACCTCATCAATTCTTTCTCAAAGAAAAACAATTAATAAATTTGGAAAAAATACTTCAATTTCAGTCACAGGGAGACATGATCCATGTGTAGGTATTAGAGCAGTGCCTATTGGCGAAGCAATGATGCATTGTGTAATTCTTGATCACTACTTAATGAATAAAGCTCAATGTGGCAATTAATTAGTTTTTTTAATTAAAACTTTAGAATTTAGAGTTTCTAAAACCTTCGCTTCAATAGATTTAGCATCTAGACCAGCTTCTTTATACATTTCTTCTGGTTTATCTTGGTCTAAAAATTTATCAGGCAAAATCATTGATCTAAATTTTATATTATTATCTAATAAATTCTTTTCATTTAAGAAATAATTTACATGAGCTCCAAAACCTCCTATAGAGCCTTCTTCCAACGTAATTAGCACTTCATGATTTGTTGCAACTTGCCACATAAGATTTTCATCCAGAGGTTTTGCAAATCTAGCATCTATAATAGTTGGATTAATTCCCATTTTTTTTAAACTTTCTTCAGCCAATACACATTCTTTTAATCTGTTACCAAAACTTACTAAGGCAACTTTCTTGCCTTCTCTTATAACTCTACCTTTTCCAATATCTATTTTTTCGTTGATATCAGGTAATTCTAAACCTGCTCCATTTCCTCTTGGATATCTAAATGCACATGGTTGATTATTAATATCTACTGACGTATTGACCATTCTTACCAATTCTGCTTCATCACTTGCTGCCATAACAATAAAATTAGGTAAAGTTGATAAATATGTAATATCAAAAGCACCTGCATGAGTGGCTCCATCTGCGCCAACTAAACCAGCTCTATCAATTGCAAATCTTACTGGTAAACTTTGAATTGCTACGTCATGAACTACCTGATCATAAGCTCTTTGTAAAAATGTTGAATAAATTGCTGCATAAGGCTTATAACCCTCTGTTGCTAAACCTGCAGCAAAAGTAACAGCATGTTGTTCAGCAATTCCAACATCAAAAGTTCTGTCCGGGAAAACTTTACTAAATGCGTCCATTCCTGTCCCAGATGGCATAGCAGCAGTTATACCTACAATTTTACTATCTTTCTTTGCATGCTCTATTAATGTATTTGCAAATACCTTTGTAAAAGCAGGAGTCTTAGTTGTTGATTTTTGTTGAACTCCAGTTTGAACATCAAATTTTGTAACTCCATGATATTTATCATCAGATTTTTCAGCAAAACTATATCCTTTCCCTTTTTGAGTTTTTATATGAATTAGTATTGGACCATTATGATTGCTTTCTTTTGCATTTTTTAAAATTGGCAATAATACATCTAAATCATGACCATCAATTGGACCAACATAATAAAAACCTAATGAATTAAATAGTGTACCACCTGTGACAGCCGATCTCAAAAAATCTTCAGCCTTTCCAGCCTTTTTGCTAAATCTTTTTGAAAATGATGAAATAATCATTTTAACTGTTTCTCTGAAACTAAAATAAATCTTACCTGAAAATATTTTAGCAAGATAAGATTTCATTGCACCAACTGGTTTTGCAATTGACATATCATTGTCATTCAAAATTACGATCATTTTTGTTTTTGAGTCTCCAGCATTATTCATAGCTTCATATGCCATCCCTGCGCTCATGGCACCATCACCAATAACTGCTATAACCTGATCTGATTTATTTGATAATTTATTTGCTGTTGCAATACCAAGTCCAGCGGAAATAGAAGTGGAACTATGAGCTGCACCAAAAGGGTCAAATTCACTTTCCGATCGCTTTGTAAAACCAGATAATCCACTTCCTTGTCGTAAAGTTCGTATTTTATCTTTTCTTCCTGTTAAAATTTTATGAGGGTATGATTGATGACCAACATCCCATATCAATTTGTCTTTAGGTGTGTCAAAAATATGATGAAGTGCTACTGTTAATTCTACAACACCTAAGCCCGCACCTAGATGACCACCTGTTTTTGAAACAGCATCAATCATTTCGCTTCTTACTTCTTCTGATAGAACTTTTAATTCTTCATTATTGAGTTTTTTTATATCTGAAGGAAAATTAATATTATTTAAATATTTGTAATTTTGCATTTATTTATTTCTACTTAATATAAATTCAATTGTCTCTTTTAAATCACTAGCATTATTTCCATAGCTTACTAAACTATTAAATATTTCTTTTTTTAGTTTTGAAGCATATTTAATAGCATTTTTATATCCTAGTAAACTTATTAATGTTGCTTTTCCCCTTTTTGAATCTTTATTTGTTTTTTTTCCTGCAGTTTTTGATGTACTGCTATAATCAATTAAATCATCTGCAATTTGAAAAAGTAAACCAATTTTTTCACCAATAATTGAGAATTTTTTTATTTGATCTTTTTTATTTGTCAAAATAACTGGAGACAAACAGCTGAATGAAAATAATTTTCCAGTCTTTTTAATCTCCATATCTATAACTTTTTGTTTAGAAACTTTTTTTCTTTCATAATTTAAATCCAAAAATTGACCTCCGGCTATTCCTTGGTGACCTGATGATTGAGATATTAGATTTATTAGGGATATTTTTTTATTGTTATTTATATTGAACTTTGGATCAGATAAAATTTCAAAAGCTAATGTCAAAAGGGAGTTTCCAGCTAAAACAGCTGTTGATTCTCCAAATTTTTTATGTGTAGTTAGTTTACCTCTTCTAATATCATCATCATCCATACACGGTAAATCGTCATGTATTAGTGAATAAGCGTGTATACATTCAACGGCTGAACTTAAATATAAAAGATATTTTTTTTCTACATTAAAAATTTTTCCAACATCAAAAATAAGCTTAGATCTTATTTTTTTTCCTCCAGGAAATAGACCATACTTAATAGGTATAATTAGATCTGTTTTTTTTTGTTTTGCTAAGTAATTTTTTAAAAATTTATTTACTTCGTTAACAGTTTTAACTAATTTTTTTTTCATTTTTTTTTGAGGTTAATTCTTCTATTTTTAGCTTGGTACTTTCAGATATATTTTTTGAGTCCTTTTGAAATTTTTTTTCTATTATATTGTTTAACTTTATTAAATATTGATAATCTTGAACGGATTCTTCCAAATTTTTTTTATTTTCTAATTTTTGAATTAAACGATCTGCTATATCTGTGAGTTCACTCAAAGATTTTAATTCAATATCATCTGGCAAAATTTTTTCATTCATATAATAGTTTGTAATATTATATGAAAATTAATGATTCAAATATTAAAAAAGCAGTAAAATATTTAAATAATAACGAATGTATTGGAATACCTACAGAAACTGTCTATGGATTAGCTGCTAATGCCTATTCTGATAAAGGCACTAAAAAAATATTTAAATTAAAAGGAAGGCCTTCTGATAACCCCTTAATAGTTCATTATTATAATATTAAAGATTTGGAAAAAGATTGTGAGACAAATACTTTGTTTTATAAACTTTATAATTCATTATGCCCTGGACCAATTACCTTTATATTAAAACTAAAAAATGAAAGCAAAATTTCAAAAAACGTTACTAATAACAAAAAAACATTAGGTGTAAGATTTCCAAGTCACCGAACCGCTAGAATATTATTAAAATCTTTAAAATATCCTTTAGCAGCACCAAGCGCAAATATTTCTAAAGGGATAAGTCCGGTAACAAAAGATGACGTATATGATGAATTTGGAGAAAAAATTAAATTTATTCTAGAAGGTGGAAGATCAAAAGTTGGTGTTGAATCTACAATAATAAGTTTAGTAAAAAAACCCCAAATTTTAAGATTGGGCGGTTTAGATATTTCTATATTAAAAAAAAAATTAAAAACAAATTTAAAAACTAAATTGCATGGTAAAAACAATATAAATTCTCCAGGAAGAGGGAGAGTTCATTATTCACCAGGTATACCCATTAGATTAAACGCAATTAAAATAAAAAAAGATGAGGCTTTTATCCTAATCAAGAAGAAAAAAGAAAATAATAAGAATTATTTTTATTTAAGTAAGACAAATAATCTAATGGAGAGTGGTAAAAATTTGTATAAAACATTAAGAAAAATTAAGAAGCTAGGTTACAGAAAAATAGCTGTGCAAAGAATACCAAACCGAAACTTTGGATTAGTGATTAACGATAGACTTCTTAGAGCATCGAAAAAATGAAGAATTTAGTCGAAGTAAAAAATATTAAAAAAAATTATGGAAAGAATGAGGCTGTAAAAGGAATAAGCTTTAACATAAAAGAAGACGAAATTTTAGGCCTATTAGGTCCAAATGGCTCAGGCAAAACAACCACCATTGGTATGTTGTTAGGACTTTTAAAACCAACTAGTGGAGAAATTTTGATAAATGGTCAAAAATTGGAGGGAAATAGGATTGAAATCTTGGAACAAATAAACTTCATATCTCCATATATTGAATTACCAAAAAAACTTACGGTTAAACAAAATCTAACCGTTTATGGAAAATTATATAAAATAAATAATATTAATGAGAGGATTGAATATTTATCAGAAAAATTAAGATTGGGAGGATTACTCAATAGCATTACAGGAGAATTATCATCTGGACAAAAAAATAGAGTTAGTTTGGCAAAAGCATTAATCAATGAACCAAAAGTATTACTACTAGATGAGCCAACTGCATCATTAGATCCAGAAGTAGGTGATTTTGTTAGATCTTTTTTGGAAAATTATAAAAAAGAAAAAAAAATATCTATACTTCTCGCTTCTCATAATATGAATGAAGTCAGTAGGCTTTGTAAATCTATTCTTATGATGAAAGACGGAATTATTATAGATAAAGGAAATCCTGAAGAATTAATAAATAAACACGGCAGAAAAAACCTTGAGGAAGTTTTTTTAAAATTAACAAGGAGTAAAAATGAGCTTAACTAGAATGTATGGTCTTTTTTTAAGACATTTTTATTTAATTACCAGATCTTTCCCAAGGGTTTTGGATCTTGTTTATTGGCCAACTATTCAAATTACTTTGTGGGGATTTATCTCAAATTTTTTTGCTACACATACAACATATTATAATAATGCAGTTGGAGTTATATTAACTTGTGCAATACTTTATGATTTTCTTTTTAGAACTAGTATTGGATTTAATATGCTATTTCTTGAGGAAATTTGGAGTAGAAACTTTACAAATTTATTTATTGCGCCAATGAAAATTGGTGAAATATTAACTTCACTTGTTGCTACAGCTTTAATAAGAGCTCTCATAGGTTTAATACCAGCAGTACTTTTAACCTCTCCGCTGTTTGGTATTTCTATTTTAGATTTAGGAATATTTTTATTCTTTTTATTTTTGAGCCTCTATTTATTTGGAATAACACTTGGCATCCTTGTGTCAGCTGGTCTATTGAGATACGGACCCTCTTTTGAAAATATAGCATGGTCCACAATGTTTCTATTAGCACCCTTTGGATGTATATATTATCCAATAGAAATATTGCCAGAATTGTTTCAAAAAATAGCTTACTTATTACCATTGGTATACATTTTCGAAGAAGCAAGAAATATTTTGATTAATCAAACTGTAGACATTCAAAATATCTACAATGCATTCATTTGGAATGGGGTTTACTTTGTATTATCAATTGCATTATTCTATTATTCTTTCAATGTCGCAAAAAAAAAAGGAACGCTTATTAATATGGGGGAATAGTGGTGCGCCCGCAAGGAGTCGAACCCTGAACCTCCAGAGCCGAAATCTGGCGCTCTATCCAGTTGAGCTACGAACGCATAATAATTTAATATAATAATTTATGAAAAATTTCATCAATTTTATTATTAAAGAAGATGATAATAACAAGAGAGTAGACACGATATTAGCAAATCATGATAAGAGGTTAAGCAGAACTAGAGTAAAAAATTTAATTCTAGATAGTAAATTAAAAATTAACGAGAAAATTATAAAAGATCCTTCAGTTAAAACAAAATTAAATGACAAAATTGATCTTGAAATTGTTGAACCTAAGAAGCAAAGCATAAAACCTTATAATTTTAAATTAAACATAATTTATGAAGATGAAGACTTAATTGTAATTGACAAACCTTCTGGAATTTCAATGCACCCTGGTGCTGGTAATTACGATAATACAATAGTTAACGCTTTAATGAATTATAATGGTAAAAATTTATCTGATATTGGAGATGAACTAAGACCTGGTATAGTACATAGAATTGATAAGGATACATCAGGATTAATTGTAATTGCAAAAAATAATTTAACCCATGAAAAATTATCAATTCAATTCTCTGAACATTCTATAACTAGAGTTTATCAAACTTTAATATGGGGAAAACTAAGACCACAAAAAGGAAAAATTGAAACCTTCATAACTAGAAGTTCTAAAAACAGACAGATGATGGAGGTCTCATCTAGCAAAGGTAAAAAGGCAATTACACATTATGAAACATTAGAAGTTTTCGAGAATGATAAAGTTCCAACTTTTAGCTTTATACAATGTAAATTAGAAACTGGGAGAACTCATCAAATAAGAGTTCATATGTCATACAAAGGCAATAATATTCTTGGTGATAAAAAATATAAAAAGAAATTTAAGAAATTTAAAAATATTGATGAAGATCTTAATGATAAAATTTCAAATCTAGATAGACAATTTTTGCATGCAAAACAGTTAGGTTTTAACCATCCAAGGATAGGAGAAAGATTAGAATTTTCATCAAATATCCCAATCGAATTAAATGATATCTTAAAAAAGCTAAGAAAATTGAGTAAATAAAATGATTGTAAAAAAAAAAATCTCTATTACATAAATATTTCCGATGAGTAATAATACATACAATTTGCCAACTCTTTCAAATGAAGGTGGTTTAGCAGCATATCTAGCTCAAATTAAAAAATTCCCCATGCTAGATGCAGAAGAAGAATATATGCTTGCTAAAAACTGGCAAACTACAGGAAATGTGAAATCAGCAGAAAAACTTGTTACAAGTCATTTAAGACTAGTTGCAAAAATAGCAATGGGCTACAAAGGCTACGGATTACCTCTTAATGAAATGATTTCAGAGGGTAACGTAGGTTTAATGCAGGCTGTTAAAAAATTTGAACCAGAAAAAGGTTTTAGACTTGCAACTTATGCAATGTGGTGGATTAAAGCTTCTATTCAAGAGTATATTCTAAGATCTTGGAGCTTAGTAAAAATTGGAACTACCACAGCCCAGAAAAAGCTTTTTTTCAACTTGAAGAAGTTAAAAAATCAAATTGCACCTAGGACTGAGGGTGACTTACGTGATGAACACGTAAAAGATATAGCAAACAGATTAGATGTGAGTGAACAAGAAGTAGTATCTATGAATAGAAGGCTTTCAGGAAAAGAACAGTCATTAAATGCACCAATTGGAGAAGACGGCGATGAATGGCAAGATTGGGTTGTGGACAATGATATGGATCAAGAACTTAAATTTGCACAAAATGAAGAAATGGAGCAACGAAAAGATCTACTTCAAGATTCAATCAAAATTTTAAACGAAAGAGAAAAAGAAATCCTTTACTCAAGAAGGTTAACAGACGATCCAATAACTTTAGAAGATTTAAGTAAAAAATTCAAAATAAGCAGAGAAAGAATAAGACAAATTGAAAATAAAGCATTTGAAAAACTTCAAAAACATATGCTTAACTCTGCTAAATCAAAAAATCTACTACCTGCAAATTAATTCTGCTTTTTTTTAGCAGTAAAATGGATCTACTAATAGAATGGTATCTTTTCTCTCTGGGCTTGTTGAAATACTAGATATTTTTGTCTCAATGAACTCTTCAATAGCTTTTACATAAATCTTTGCATTATCAGGTAAATCTTCAAATTTTTTTATTCCTTGAGTTTTAGATTTCCAACCTTTGAATGTTTTGTAAACTGGTTTGACATTTAACTGATCTTCTACGGCAGCTGGGAAATAATCTATTTCTTTTTCATTTAGCTTATAAGCCACACAAAGATTTATTTCATCAAGTTCATCTAATACATCTAATTTAGTTAATGCTATTCCATCAATGCCTGAAATCTTTATGGTTTGTCTTACTAGAACTCCATCAAACCAGCCGCATCTCCTTTTTCTACTGGTTACAGTTCCAAATTCATGTCCCTTTTCACCTAAATGATTACCAATAACATCTGTTAATTCTGTTGGGAAAGGTCCCTCACCTACTCGTGTTGTGTATGCTTTTGTAATTCCTAACACATACTTTATTGAATTTGGACCACATCCAGATCCTGTTGCCGCTGAAGCTGCTACTGTATTAGATGAAGTTACATACGGATATGTCCCATGATCAACATCAAGTAATATTCCTTGAGCTCCTTCAAATAATATTTTTTTATTTTCTGATTTAAATTGATCTATCTTTCTCCAAACAGGGGCTGAATATTTTAATATATTTGGGGCTATTTTTAATAAGTCCTCAACTAGTTTATCTTTTTCATATATTGGCTTACCCAATCCCTTTCGGATGGCATTATGATGTTCTAAAACCACAGCTAATCTATTTTCTAGATTTTTTTTGGATGCAAGGTCCATTACTCTTATAGATCTTCGTCCGACTTTATCTTCATAAGCTGGACCAATTCCTCTTCTTGTAGTTCCAATTTTTGATTTACCAGCAGAATCTTCCCTTATTTCATCCATCTCTCTATGAAATGGTAAAATTAGTGTGGCAGCCTCAGATAAAATCAGATTATTTTCATTGATTTCTACAGCTTTAGATTTAGCTTCCTCGATTTCATCTAGCAACGCCCATGGATCTACTACAACACCATTTCCTATGATAGAAATTTTATTTTTTCTGACAATCCCAGATGGTAACAATCTCAGTTTATAAGTAACACCATCTATTACTAGAGTATGACCAGCATTATGTCCTCCTTGGAATCTTACAACTACGTCTGCTTCGCTTGATAACCAATCAACTATCTTACCTTTTCCTTCATCTCCCCACTGCGATCCAACAACAACTACATTATTCATCTAAATTTCTTATCTATAGTAAAACTATTTAAATGGTTAATTGGTCCATTTCCTTTTCCAAAATTTGGTCTTGTTTTAATGGCATTGTTTACATATCTAATACCTAACTCACAAGATTTCTTTAGAGTTTTTCCACATCCATAATATGTTGCAATTGCACTTGATAATGTACATCCAGTTCCGTGAGTATTTTTTGTATCAATTTTTTTATTAACAAATATTGCAGTTTCTTTTTTATTTACAAAAATATCTTTTAAGTTTTTAGAGCTTAAATGACCACCTTTAATTAAAACATTCTTAGCACCTAAATCTAATAATTTTTTAGCAGCATTTTTCATATCCGATATAGATTTAATTTTTATTTTTGTTAGTATTTCTGCTTCAGGAATATTTGGTGTTATTAAATCAACATTTTTTATTAGCTTTTTTTTCAATACTAAAATTGCTTTATTGTCTATAAGCTTGGTTCCACCTTTAGCCACCATGACAGGATCTAATATTATTTTTTTTAATTTTGATTTTTTTATTGATTTTAATACTGAATTTATAACCTCAGAAGAATGCAGCATTCCTATCTTTACTGAATCTGGCCTGATATCTTTTGAAGTAAATACAATTTGATTAAAAATTTCTTTACTACGCACTGGTATTATAGACATTACACCAGTAGTATTCTGAGCTGTAACTGCTGTTATTGCTGTCATAGCGAAAGAGCCAAGAGAAGTAACTGATTTAATATCTGCTTGTATGCCCGCTCCTCCAGAGGAGTCTGATCCTGCAATAATTAATATTTTAGATTTGATTTTCAATTTACTGAATAGATTTTTTAATTATATCAACACATAGTTTATTTAAATTTGAATCCTCTGACTCGCTCATGATTCTTATTTTTGGTTCAGTACCAGATTTTCTAACTAAAATTCTACCTCTGTTTTTAATTATTTTATTTGCTTCGTTAATTGCTTTTTTACATTTTGGAGTATTAATAATTGATTTATCTTTAACTTCAATATTCTCTAACATTTGAGGGGTGGGTTTAAATTTGTTAAAAAGCTCACTTGCTTTTTTTGTTTTTCTTAAAGAGAAAAGGATTTCTAGTGCGACTAATAACCCATCACCAGTTGTCGCAAACTTTCCAAGAATTATATGACCAGACTGTTCCCCCCCTAAATTAAATTTATTTTTTTTCATTTTTTCTTTTACATATCTATCTCCCACATCTGATCTTAAAAATTTAATTCCATTGTTTTTAAAAAAATTTTCTAAGCCATAATTTGACATTAATGTACCGATGACGCCTCCTTTTAAAATCTTTTTTCTTTTCCATCTCTCACCTAACATTGCAAGAATTTTATCTCCATCAATAATCTTTCCTTTTTCATCACAGACAATTATTCTGTCAGCATCTCCATCCAATGAAATACCTATATGAGCTTTATTTTTTTTTGTCATTTGACAAATTTTACTTGGGTAAGTAGATCCGGATTTGAGATTTATATTTAAACCATTGGGAGATGTGCCTGTGTCATATACTTTAGCACCTAATGATTTAAATAAAGCTGGACCAGCTTTGTAGCCAGCTCCGTTGGCACAATCTAAAGCAATTTTGATACCTTTTAAACTAAATGAGGATGGGAAATTTTGTTTTAATATTTTAATGTAACTATCGTTAGCATCCTCTAATCTTTTAACTCTCCCCAATTCTATAGGTTTTGATAGATTTTTAGTAATCTTTGAATCAATTAGCTTTTCAATTTTCTTCTCAATTCTATCAGATAATTTAAGTCCATCAGGTCCAAATAACTTTAATCCATTGTCGTGATATGGATTATGAGATGCAGTAATCATTATACCCATATTAGCTCTCATTTTTTTTGTTAGCATCGCTAAACCATTTGTTGGAAGGGGTCCCAAAGTATAAATATGCATTCCTGCTGATGCCAATCCAGACACTAAAGCTGGTTCAAGCGTATACCCTGACAATCTAGTGTCTTTTGCAATAATTGCTGTTTGTTTACTTTTTTTTAAATTTTTAAAGTATGTTCCCGCTGCTAAGCCAAATTTGAAAAACATTTCTCCATTTATTTTAGATCCATTAACTTTTCCTCTAATTCCATCTGTTCCAAAATATTTTTTAATCATTTTTAGTTTTGTAATTTTTTAAATACATTAAATGCTTGATTAATTTCTTTAATATCATGAACCCTTAGAATTTGAACTCCTTGAAGGTATGCTTGAATACATGAAGATACAGTTCCACCAATCCTTTCTTTAGTATCATTTTCCCTTGAAATATCCTTAATAAATCTTTTTCTAGACAAGCCCAACATTACAGGAAGGCCTAGTGAATGAAAAATAGAAATATTCTTTAAAAGAGTAATATTATGTTTCAAATTTTTTCCAAATCCAATGCCTGGATCTAATATAATATTATTATGCTTAATACCTTCGTTTCTTAAATATTTTAATTTATTTTCAAAGAAATCATAAATATCAAGTAATACATTATTGTAAGATGGTTTTAATTGCATATTTTTTGGTGTTCCTTTCATGTGATGAATAACAAAAGGTTTTTTTGTTTTTTTTAAATAATTTATGGTCTCAGGATCATAACTTAGTCCAGATACATCATTGATAAGATCTGCTTTTATTTTGGAAGCATTCTTCATCACAAAACTTTTTCTAGTATCCAATGAGACAAAACTTTTTTTATTTTTTAAAATTTTTAAAATAAATTTTATTCTATCCCATTCTTTTCTAGGATTAATATCTTTTGCACCTGGTCTTGTAGATTCTCCACCGACGTCTATTATATTTGCACCACTTGATAATAAGTTATTCACATGTTTTAAGGCTAAATTTTTTTTATTATATTTGCCACCATCAGAAAAACTATCTGGAGTTAAATTAACTATGCCCATCAAAATAGGAATATCAGATAAATTTATTTGTTTGAAAATTTTTTTTTTTTTTATATTTTTTAAATCTCTATTAACTTTTTTTTTTAATTTAGTTGAAAGTTTACTAACATCTTTGATATTGATGATTTTGTTTTTTTTTCTGTCTATGATTTCTATTTTATCAAATGATATTTTAGTATTACCATGAAGAGGAATTGATTTGTTTTTTTTGACGTTTATTTCTGATACTGATCCAAAATAAAAATTACACGCTCTTGTGTAATATTTATTCATTAGTGCTTAGTGCACAATCTTTGGTTTTAAGCCCATTGAACCAAGTGCTGAGCTTTGGTCATCATTTTCAACTTTTAGATCTTCTTTATTTTTTGGATATATGTTCTTATTTATTAAATCTTCAATTTCTGCACCAGTCAAAGTTTCATAAGTTAATAAAGCTTTTGCTAATTTATGTAAGTCATCAATTTTATCGGTTAATACTTTTCTTGCTCTTTCATAACCCATATCAACAAATTTTCTTATTTCACTATCAACTTTTCTTGCTGTCTCTTCAGACATATTTTGCTGTCTAGCAACAGATCTACCCAAAAATACTTCTTCTTCATTTTCACCATAAGCTACTGGACCCATCTCTTTACTTAATCCGGCTCTCATAACCATTGCTCTTGCTCTTTTTGTTGCTTGTTCGATATCACTTGAAGCTCCTGTAGTTACTTTATCATCTCCAAAAATTAATTCCTCTGCAACTCTACCTCCCATGGCTATTGCCATTTGTGCATGTAGTTGTTCTCTAGTTTGTGAAACCTCATCTCTCTCTGGTAATTGCATTACCATCCCTAAAGCTCTCCCTCTTGGTATAATCGTTGCTTTATGTATAGGATAAGCAGCTTTTTCATTTATGGTTACTATAGCATGACCTGCTTCATGGTAAGCTGTCAATTTTTTTTCTTCTTCAGACATTACCATTGATCTTCTTTCGGATCCCATCATCACTTTATCTTTTGCTTCTTCAAATTCTTGATAGGTTACTATTCTTTTATTCTTTCTTGCAGCAAGCAATGCAGCTTCGTTGACAAGGTTTGCTAAATCTGCACCAGAAAATCCAGGTGTTCCTCTAGCAACAGTTCTTAAGTTAACATCAGGTGCCATTGATATTTTCTTCGCATGTACCTTTAAAATTTTTTCTCTTCCAATTAAATCTGGATTTGAAACAACAACTTGTCTGTCAAATCTCCCAGGTCTTAAAAGAGCTGGATCTAATACATCTGGTCTATTAGTTGCAGCAATAATAATGACACCTTCATTAGTATCAAAACCATCCATCTCAACTAGTAGCTGATTAAGTGTTTGCTCTCTTTCATCATTCCCACCACCAAGACCTGCTCCTCTGCTTCTTCCAACTGCATCAATTTCGTCAATGAATATAATACACGGAGAATGTTTTTTACCTTGTTCAAACATATCTCGCACTCTTGAAGCTCCAACACCAACAAACATTTCAACAAAATCTGATCCAGAAATCGTAAAAAAAGGAACACCTGCCTCTCCAGCAATTGCTCTAGCCAATAGTGTTTTACCAGTTCCAGGAGGACCAACTAATAAACATCCTCTTGGTATTTTACCACCTAGTCTACTAAACTTTCTAGGATCTTTTAAAAATTCAACAACTTCCTCGACTTCTTCTTTTGCTTCTTCGACACCAGCAACATCATTAAAGGTAACTTTGCCTTTTACCTCATTCATCATTTTAGCTTTTGATCTTCCAAATCCCATTGCTCCACCTTTTCCACCTTGCATCTGTCTCATAAAAAAGATCCAAACAGCAATTAGTAAAAGCATTGGGAACCATGATAGAAGTATTCCTAATAAAGAAGGCATTTTTTCCTCTAATGGACTGGCAGAAATACTAACACCTTTATCACTTAGCTTCTGAATTAAGTTCGGGTCTTCGGGTGCATAGGTAGTAAATTGATTTCCATTTGATAATACTCCTTTTATGTTTTTTCCTTGAATTTCAACTTTAACCACTCTTCCATTGTCAACTTCAGTTAAGAATTCAGAAAAAATAATTTTATTTTTTTGAGAAATCGAACCTTGTGGGTTCTTAAACATATTATAAAGACCAATCGTTAAAATAACGATTATTCCCCACATAGCTAAGTTTTTAAAATTCATAATGCATTAAATTAAGAATTATTAGTAAATTAACAAGTGTCATTTTGATCATTTAACAAAAAAAATTATCATTTTTCTGGGTAAATAATCACCGAATCTTGAATTTTTTCAATAATACATCCAGAAAGTGTCGATTTTACATTTTTGTTTGAAAATTTTATAGATTCTAAGAGACCTAACACTTTTTTGCCTCGTGGATAGTTTTTTTTCTTACTGATCTGTTGAATTACTTGCATAAAACTTCTTAAAATAATTTCGTCTGGATTTTTAAAAAAAGATTGGTTTAAAATAATTTTTTTATCTTTTTGAAAATATTTTGAGTTTTTAACAACATTTTTCTTAACAAAAAATTCAATAACTTGATTGCTTTTTGATAAATTTTTTAAAGTTAAATAGAATTTATCAAAGTTTAAACCCTCTTTATCTAAATTTCCTAAAAGTTTTCTTATTCTGTTTCTTAAAAATTTATCATTATTATTTGAAGGATCATCTACAAAAAAGCCAAAAGTTTTTTTATTAATATTAATTAGTTCTTCTTTTGAAGTAGACAAAAATGGTCTGACAATCTTTATATTTTTATAATCAGTCACATTTTTATCAAAAGAAACAAGTCCTTTTAAACCAGAACCTCGAAGCAATCTTATAAAAAAATTTTCTATCATATCATTTTTATGATGGCCTAATAAGAGACATCTAATATTATGCTTGCTACATTCTTTATAAAATAAATCATATCTTAGGTCTCTTGCAGAAGATTGTATATTTTTACTAATTTTAATATTTTTTTTTCTTAGGATTTTGCAATTAATGCTGAAGTTTTTTTTAAGTTTAAACTTTAAATTTTTAGCTTCATTAGATGACTCTTTTCTTAGATTATGATCAATTATTACTGGATACAATTTTGCCTTGTGTTTCAACGCATAACACTGAGAAAAAAATAAAATAGATAAGCTATCAACGCCGCCTGATATTCCAACCATTACTTTTTTTTTCGCAAAATCTAAAGAAGCAAGATTATTTAAAAATACTTTATATAATTTTTTAACCTGAGGATCCTTTAATTTTGTTAAATAAAAATTAGGAGTTTTCTTTGGTGCACTCAAACTTTTTCTCTTCATATTTGGCTTTTTGAAGAACTGATTGAGTGGCATTTGGATACTGTTTTTTAACACCAGCAATCATTAAGCAACCCTGATCTTTCTCTCCTATTTGAACTAAAGATACACCAAGCTTCAAAAGGTTAATAGGTGCTTTTTCACTCTTGGGATATTTTTGGTAACCCTCTAGATAAGCAGATGCTGCATCTGTGTAGAGCTGTCTTATTCTAAAAGTTTCTGCATACCAATACTGTGCGTTTCCAGAAAGATCATTATCTGGATTTGTATCAACAAATTCTCTGAATGCTCTTTCTGCCATATTATAATCTCCCACCTTTAAAAAACTTGTTGCGAATTCATATTGCTCTAAAGGAGAAGCGTCAGGTAAAATTTTTTCTTCGTTTATAAAATTCTCTGTCAAAATTGTCTGAGTGGTTTCGACAGACTGTATTGCTTGTGTCTCATTTTTATCTGTCATGTCCTTATATGATATTGTACCCAAATCTTGAGGTTGGGATGTTCCTGGCATAATTTTTTTGCTTACTAGATCTTTATCTAGATTTTCATTTGTAATTAAATTTTCTTGATTGTTATCACTATTTTGAACGAGGTTAGAATTGTTTTCTAAATCTTGAAATCTTAATTGATTATCTGCTTGTGTTTTAGACAGTCTCGATGATAATTTATCTACTTTAAAATTAATTTCTTCAAATTTGTTAGTCAGATTTTGAAATTGTTTTTCTATTTCAGACAATTTTAATAGATGTCTTGTTAATACATCTTCTGTTTCCTTATTTGTCAAATCAGTTTCACCTCCAGTTTTTTTCTGAAATGATTCTGAATAAACTGCTCTTTCCAAAGTTCTAAGATCTTTTTGAATAATTTCTAAGATTTCTCTCATGCTCAGTTCCTCGGAAGCTGCACTAAATGAAATAAAAAATATAGAAATTACATAAGTAAAAATGTTGGTGTACTTTTTAAACATTAAATTATTTTTTAATTATAATGATGGCAAAAAAAAGACCCTGAAATTATTTATAATAATCTTAGGGTCTTTAAAATATTTCAAATAGCTTTAATTAGCTTTTACAGTTACAGATCTTCTGTTTTTCGACCAAGAAAGTGGGTTTGAACCAGAGTCAACAGGTCTTTCTTTTCCGTAACTTATTACTGAAATTCTATCTGCAGATATTCCGTAAGTGATCAGATAATCTTTGGCAGCATTTGCTCTTCTTTCACCTAATGCCAAGTTATATTCCCTTGTTCCTCTTTCATCTGCGTGGCCTTCAACTACAACATTGATGCTAGAATTCTCTCTCAACCAGTTTGCTTGTTTTCTTAATGTGTCTCTTGATTTAGTTGTTAAAATAGATTCGTTTGTTGCAAAAAATACTCTGTCTGGAACACCGTCAGCTAAGTATTTAACAGTATCGGTGCCTGTATAAACATCACCTTGCATTTGGCCATCTACTTTTGTAACGGTTTTTTTCGTTGCACAAGCTGATACGATTAAACTTAATAATATAACTAGAAAAGTATTTCTAAATGATTTGCTAAAATTCATTAATGCTCCTTAATAATTTATTAGAACTTTTTCACAACTAATTAGATGTTTCAAGCATAAAAATCAACTTAATTTATATTAAAAATTAATAAAAAAGGCCTAATTACTGAGTAAAGACGACCAAGATGGGTCGGAGGCGTCAGTCTCTGTTTGAACCTGCCTTTCATTATATCCTGTAAGATCTATAGACCAAAGTTTTGCGCTAAATCCTTCACCTTTATCATTAGATTTAGTCTCTCTATAAAAAATTAATACCCTTCCATTAGGAGACCATGAGGGAGCTTCTTGATAGTAATTTTCAGTTAGCAATCTTTCACCCGAACCATCTGTTCGCATAACACCAATATAAAATTTACCTTTATGTAATTTTGTGAACGCAATTAAATCACCTCGTGGAGACCATACGGGCGTGCCATACAATCCCTTACCAAATGAAATTCTTTTTACATTTGAGCCATCAGATTTCATTACGTAAATTTGTTGATACCCACTCCTATCAGAATTAAATGTTATAAATTGATTATCAGGTGAGTAAGAAGGTGATGTATCGATTGATGGATGATTTGTTATTCTTTCAACAATTCTATTTTCTAAATCCATAGTATAAATATCTGAGTTACCGTCTTTAGCAAAACTCATAATAATTTTCTTTCCATCTGGAGAAAATCTTGGAGCGAATGTCATTCCTGGAAAATCGCCAACTACTTCCTGCGTACCAGTTTCAATATCTAATAAATATACTCTTGGCAGATTTTTAAAATAAGACAGATAAGTTACCATCTGACTTGTTGGATTAAATCGAGGAGTTAAAACTAATTCATTTCCTAATGTTAAATATTTTGTGTTAAAACCATCTTGATCCATAATAGCCAACTTCTTAACTCTTGCAGTCTTAGGTCCTTCTTCAGAAACATAAATAATTCTAGTATCAAAATATCCCTTTTCTCCGGTTAATCTTTCATAAACTTTATCAGAAATTATATGTCCAACTCTTCGCCAATTACTTGGGACTGTTGTAAATGCTAAAGCCATCATTTCTCTTCCAGCCAAAATATCCCAGAGTCTAAATTCAACTTTTAATTTTTTGTCCTCAATTGATACTTTGCCTGTAATTAAAGCTTGAGCTTTAATCAATGCCCAATCCTCAAATCTTGGTTTTAAATGTGCAATATCTGGCTTTTGTAAAAATGCTTCTTTACTAAGAGGATTAAATAAACCTGAAATTTTCAAATTATTTTCTACAACTAATGAAATCTCAGATCCAACATTTTCAATTTTGAGTTCATTAATTGAATTTTTTTTTGAACTATCATCTTGAAATAATGGGGATACTGCAATTGGTAACGGATCTAAATTACCCCTTGTTATATCAATCTCTATTAATGAATAAGCCTTGGCTGATAATAAAATAAATATAGTAAAAAAAAAATTAATTATTCTAATCATTATCCTCCAAGCATATCACGAGCATCAAAATTTAAAATCATATTTTTCCATCTTTCATAACCACTTGTGGGGACTTTTAATGGATTGCACAGCTGAATAGCTCGTCTTACACTATCTGCTAGTGTTCTAAATTTTTCTTTACCAGGTGTATTCATTTTTACATGATCTAACATTTCAAGTTTTTCAATTGTTCCGTCTGGTTTTAATTGGAGTTTAACTCTAACTAATAAATCTTCACTAAATGGCAAACCTATAGGAACACTCCAGCATGTAAATATTTGAGCCTTTAATGCATCCTCTTCGCTTAAGGTTAATTTTGAATAATCCATAGTTTCATCAGTTGATTGAGAAATCTTATCAACTTCTTTTTTTGTTTCTGCTAAATTTTCTTTTTTTTTATCAATTAAAGCTGCAATTTCATTTAAATCTAATTTTTCTTTTTTTTCAAATTCTGAGACTTGTTTAACTTTTTTTTCATCCAAAACAGGTTTTTTAGTTTGAACTATTTTTTTTATATTTTCATCATTGATTTCCCTTGAAGGTTTCTGCTTTTTTTCTTCTTTAGGTTGAATTTTTTGTTTATCTTCATCAGGCATAGGTACAGCATTTAATTTTTCTTTTTTTAACTTTTCTATTTTATTTTCAGTGGTTGGTGTTTTTTTTGATGCAACCTTTGAAATTTCATTTTTTTTTTTATCAGTTTGAACTTCTTTTTTTTTATCTTTTTTTACTTTTTTAGGAGGGGCCTGCTCAGACAAAAGCTTTTCATTTTGTTTTTTTGCCTTCTCAATTATTTTCGAAGCTTTTGGTACAAAAGGTATATTTGTCTTTTCGGCTATTTGAATAAGTTCAACAGAAATAAGTGGTGGAATATCCAGAGGTTTTTTGGCAACAAATGGTAGAGCCAAAATACTCACCATAACAATAGCAACATGAAATCCAGAAGAGATTAAAAGACCTCGATACATAATCTTTATCTCTCTTTATTCGGTTCAGATATTAAAGCAACTTTTGTAAATCCTGACCCTGAAAGCATTCCCATAATTTCAAGAACCCTTCCATAGTTAATAGCTTTGTCTCCCCTAACATATATTCTTGTATCAGTTCTATTATTTGACACTGCTAATATTTTTACAATTAAATTGTTAAACTCAACTTTTGTTTCCTGTATAAAAATTTCACCTTTAGAATTAATTGTTAAAGTTAATGGTTCATTTTCCTCAGGAAGTGTGTCAGCAGAAGTTTCTGGCAAATCTACCTGGACTCCAACAGTAAGCAATGGTGCAGTGACCATGAATATAATTAATAAAACCAACATTACATCAACAAATGGTGTAACATTAATTTCACTCATTGGATCGTTTTTTGAACTTTTGAGCTTAAATCCCATTTAAATAATTGATAAGAATCTTTTTGAAAAATTTTCTAATTTTTGTGAGTATTTTCTAGAGTCTGAATTAAATTTGTTGTATGCAATTACAGCAGGAATTGCAGCTAATAATCCAAGTGCAGTTGCAAATAATGCTTCTGCAATACCTGGTGCAACTATTGCAAGACTAGTGTTTCTTGAAATTGCAATCGATTGAAAAGAATTCATAATTCCCCAGACCGTTCCAAACAATCCTATAAATGGAGCTGTTGATCCAACAGTTGCTAAAAAACTGTTGTACTTTTCTACTGCCACCATTTGTTTTTCAATATTTACCTCTAAAACACTAGATAGTCTCTCAGATAAATTTGATTTTGATCTAGTTTTCATAACTGTTTGCATAGAACTTTTAAATAATTTTGCCATAGGATCCTCAATATTTGAAGGCAGACTGTTATAAAATGTTTCAGCAGACTTTGATTTCCAAAATTTCTCCTCAAATTCCTCTGCGCTTTTATTAATTTTTCTAAACATTCTTATTTTTTCAAATATTATTGCCCATGAATAAATAGAACTTAGAATTAATATTATGATTACAGACTTGACAATTATGTCTGCACGCAAAAATAAACTAATTAAAGAAAAATCTGTGTTACTTGCTAAACCTAAACTTTGTGTTGCAATATCTGCTTCCATTCAATCGTTTCCCATTAAAATATGTCATTAATTTGACTTCATAAAACTTTCATGGTCTAGTTATCGTTGTTTTCCCGTGTGTTTTCAAAATACTGAGCAATTAAAATAGCATCTGCTTTGTTATTATCTTTTTTTCTTGATAACTTATTAGAAATTCTAGGAAACATCTCTATTACTTTAGTTCTACTGGCATCTTTTCCAGAATTAATCAAATTAAAATGTTTTTTCCATTTTGTTGGTCTAACATAAAAAATGGGAAGCTCCATTGCAGAACATACGCCTTTAATAACTCCAAATGATTGTCCAAAATTAAACATGCTTGTTACACCTTGTCCTGGCATAGCAGAAACTTGTTCGACTATTACACTCATTTTTTCATTCATAAATTTGTTTTTTACTAGCATTAATTCATTATAAATTTGCCTACCATTTACTTGTTTTTTATTTTTTTTTCCTTCAGCCATTGTAGGCATGTCGATTACATCAATAACATTCCCATTAGAAAAAAAACAAATAGCACCTGCTATTCCTGGATCAATTCCAACAATTATCATTTAATCTTCAAAGTTAACATTTGTATAAACATTTTGTACATCATCCTCATCCTCAAGAGTTTCTAAAAATTTCGCCATATTTTGATTTTCTTCACCTTTAAGAGACAATTTATTTACAGGTAGCCACTCAATTTCAGTAGAAAGAAAATTTGCAATAACTTTTTCAAATTTTTTTTTTACCTCATATATTTCATCGATATCCGTATGTACTTCATGAAATTCATCACGAGAAATACAGTCATTTGCGCCCGACTCGATTGCTAATTCAAATATTTTATCTTTTTCAATTTCATTTTTATCTATTTTAATTACACCCATTCTTTGGAAATTATGTGATGCAGAGCCTTGAGTTCCCAAAGAACCGTTATTTTTCGAAAATATTGTTCTTATATTAGAAGCGGTTCTATTTTTATTATCAGTCAATGCTTCAACTATTACGGCGGATTTGCTAGGTCCAAAACCTTCATATCTAATGTTTTCAAAATTTGATTGATCATTATTTGAGGATTTTTCAATTGCTCTCTCAATATTTTCTTTTGGCATGTTAGCTGATCTGGCTGCTTGTATTGCCGATCTTAGTCTCGAATTCGTATCAGGATTCTTATCTCCTAGTTTAGCGGCTACTGTGATTTCTCTAGAGAGTTTAGAAAAAATTTTTGATCTCTGTTTGTCAGCTTTGCCTTTTTTATGTTTAATACCTGCCCAATGTGAATGTCCAGCCATAATTAATTTATGTTTTTTAAACTTCCACCAAAAATGAAGCTTTCTATATTTTTTGCAAGTCCATTTCTCACATCACAATCTACAACTACCCCACTCAGAGACGCCTCTCCACTAGCAGGAAAATGTTTTAAAGCCTCTTTTTTTAGAAATCTGTTAATAGAATTTTGTGCATTCATGCCAATGACTGAATCATAATCTCCACACATTCCAGCATCAGTAATATAGCTAGTTCCATTTTTTAGAACTCTTGCATCATTTGTTGGCACGTGTGTATGGGTACCTACAACTAAAGTTGCATATCCATCGAAGAGATTTCCCATAGCCATTTTTTCACTTGTGATTTCTCCATGAAAATCTACAATTAAAAAATCATAATCTTTTGAAATTTTTTTTTGTGCAATAAATTCAGTGGCAATTTTAAAGGCATCATCACATTTTTTCATAAAAACGTTACCCATAAGATTTAATACTCCAACTCTTTTATTTTTTTTTGAATTAAATATGGAAAAACCTTTACCTGGTAGATTTCCACTCATATTTATTGGTCTTAATAATTTTTTTTCGGTTTTTATAAACTCATAAATTTCTTTTTGATCCCATACATGATTGCCTGTTGTAATTACATCTACACCTACATTAAAAAGTTCATTAGCAATATTTTCAGTTAATCCTACACCTGTACTGGCTGCATTTTCACCGTTAACACAAACAAAATCTATACCCTTTTTTGAGATTATATTTGGCAAGTTTTTTTTCACTGATTTAAAGCCTGCATCTCCAACTATATCACCTAAAAATAAAATCTTCATTTTTACATTAATTTTTCTGTCAAAATTAAATCTAATTTTCTATCAAAATTTTCAACATTAATTTTATTAACTTTTTGATGTGAAAAAGCTAGACCAATTGTTACACATTTTTTAATTTGAGAAATTTTTTCTAAATATCTATCATAAAATCCACCACCATAGCCAATTCTGTTCCTGTCTCTATCAAAGGCAACCATTGGTACAAATATTATATCTGGATATACTTTTTTTAATTTGAGTGGCTGAGGAATTCCAAATGAGTTTATTGTTAAAGGATCATCAGGGCTCCATTTATAAAAATCCATTTGATAATTTTTTTTTATAATTGGCAACGAAATAACATAACTTTTAGAATAAAATTTTTTTAATATTTGCAAACAATCAAATTCAAAATTAATTGGAAAATATCCTCCAATAATTTTATTTTTTGAAAAATTAATTTTGGCACGTAAATTATCAACAATATTATTACTTATTTTGATTTCAAAATATTTCTTTTTTCTAATGTATATAATTTTTTTTCTTATTTTAAATTTTGACACTGAAATTTTATCAAACAGAAGTGTTTGAGTTATTTTTTTTGACAAAATCTTCGATTTCTAAAGTAACTTTGTCGATTAAATTTTCATAACTAATTTTATAGTTTTCAATATCAGTCATAAGTTCTTCTTGCGTTAAACTCAAATTTTTAATTTCGTTTTCTTTTCTATCTTTATAATGGTAAACTAAAGATTTTAATTCTTTGAACTTTTCTTTTATTTCTTGAAGCTCTTTTTTTTGTGAGTCTATTTTTTTTTTGGTTTCAAAATACTCATCCATAACTTTGATAGAAGATATTAGTAATAATTTATTCTCTCCAATATTTCCAAGATCAAATTTCAAATCATTAAATTTTTTATTTAAATTCAAGGATAATTCCTCTAGATGTTCTTCTTGACCATCTTCACAGGATAACAAATATTCTTTTCCATTAAATTTTATATTCACATTTGCCATTTATCTATTTCTTCCAATAAATTATCTGTTTCTTGATTTAATTCATCAATTTTTTCAGCAAATTGATTTTCTTTTCTTTTTGAAGTTTCGTAATCCTTTTTTAATTCATTTATTTGACTTTTAAGTTTTAAGTTTTCTTCTTCTAAGCTTTGCAAAGATTTGATTATCTGATTTTTTTCAATTTCTAATTGATTTTTTTGATCTTTTAAAATTTCAACTTTATTTAATTCTTCACTATCTTGAATGTTTATCTCTCTTAATTTTTTTAAAGTATCTTTTAATTTTTTTTCTTTTTCGTCAATGTTTTTCATATATATATCTATATTAATAAATTGAATCACCTAAGTCTAGATAGGATACTTTTTGAAAAATATAGAAAAAAATTTATCAAATGCTATTCGTTTTTTATCAATGGATGCGGTTCAAAATGCTAATTCTGGTCACCCAGGTATGCCAATGGGTATGGCTGATGTTGTAACCGTTTTATTTAAGTATTTCCTAAAATTTAATCCAAAAAATCCAAACTGGCTCAACAGAGATAGATTTATTTTGTCAGCTGGACATGGATCAATGTTGCTTTACTCGCTTTTGTACCTAACTGGATATAAAAGTGTATCGCTTAACGACATCAAAAAATTTAGACAACTAAATTCAATTTGTGCTGGACACCCAGAATATCATCCAAACTCAGGCATTGAAACAACAACTGGTCCTTTAGGTCAAGGAATTGCAAATTCTGTGGGTTTTGCAATTGCAGAAGAAATTTTAAAGAAAAAATTAGGGAGTAATTTAATAAATCACAAAACTTATGTATTGGCGGGTGATGGTTGCCTCATGGAAGGAATTAGCCATGAAGCAATGAGTCTAGCTGGTCACCTTAAACTAAGTAATCTTATAATGCTTTTTGATAATAATTCAATTTCTATAGATGGTCCTACTAGTTTAGCAGTCTCAGATGATTATAAAAACAGATTTAAAAGCTATGGATGGAATTATATTTTAATCAATGGGCATAATTATAGAGAAATTTACAATGCGTTAAAAAAAGTACAATTCTCAAAAAAACCTACTGTGATTTCTTGTAAAACAAAAATAGGATTTGGATCTCCAAATAAAAGTGGAAAGGCCTCTTCTCATGGGAGTCCTCTTGGAATAGATGAAATTAAGCTAGTTAGGAAAAAATTAGGGTGGGATTATAAGCCATTTAAAATCCCTCAAAAAATTTTAACTGATTGGAGGAAAATTGGAGAAAAAGGTATTAAAAAAGAAAAAATATGGAATAAAACTTTTAATAAACATAAAGTAAAATTTAAAAATATTATAAAAAATAAATTCTCAAGTTCAATTGTAAGGCAAAAAAAAGATGCAATAAAAAATCTCAAAACTATAGCTACAAGAAAATCCTCAGAGAAGTTTTTATCAACTATATTAAATGAAAGAAATACTTTAATTGGTGGCTCTGCTGATTTAGCAGGATCAAACAATACAAAAACCAAGTTACATAAAATTATTAATTCAAGTAACTTTGATGGTAATTATATTCACTATGGTGTTAGAGAGCACGCAATGAGTGGAATAATGAATGGATTAGCTCTTCATAGTAATTTTATTCCATATGGAGGTACTTTTTTAATATTTTCAGACTATTGTAAACCTTCAATAAGACTTTCTGCTATAATGAAACAGAAAGTAATTTATATAATGACACATGACTCAATAGGACTAGGGGAAGATGGACCTACTCATCAACCTGTGGAGCAACTTGCTGCTTTAAGATCTATTCCAAACTTAAACGTTTTAAGACCAGCAGATCAAACTGAAACAATTGAATGTTGGGATATTGCTTTAAACAGCAGCAAAACACCTAGCATATTAGCGTTAACTAGACAAAATTTAAAACCCATAAGAAATAGTTTTATCAAAAAAAATCAATGTTCTAAGGGAGCTTATGAAGTTTTGAGGACTGGAAAAAATATAAATTTAACTATTTTAGCTTCAGGATCAGAAGTCAATCTCGCAATTGAGACCAGTCATAAATTAGCCAAACAAAAAATCTATTCAAAAGTAATATCAATGCCTTGCCAAGAAATTTTTGACAAACAAAATACAAGTTATAAAAATAAAATCTTAAAAGAAAGCAAAACTACTTTTACAATTGAGGCAGGATCAAAAATGTCTTGGGAAAAATATATTGAAAAAGGCTTGTCTTTTTCAATAGAAGATTTTGGTAAAAGCGCTCCTTATAAAAAAGTCTATGATCATTTTGGTTTAAGTAGTGAAAAAATTAGTAAAAAAATTAAATTTTATATAAAAAAATGACTATAAAAGTTGGTATTAACGGTATGGGAAGAATTGGCAGAATGATTGTGAGGTCAATTTATGAAAATCATAAAAGTAAAATAATTATCAAACATATTAATAATAGATCTAGCTCTGAAATTTGTGCAAATTTATTAAAATATGATTCAATTCATGGTAATTTTAGTTCTCAATTAAAATCTGGTAAAAATTATTTAAAAATAAATAAAGATAAAATATCTTATACCCAGCATACTATGATTAATGACATAAAGTGGAAAAAATATAATGTTGATTATGTTTTCGAGTGTACAGGTAAGTTTAATTCTAAAGATCAATTATTACACCACATAAAAAATGGGGCAAAAAAAGTTATAGTATCAGCCCCATGTAAAATGGCGGATAAAAGTGTAGTTTTTGGGGTAAATCATGAGAAGATTAATAAGAATGATAGAATTATTTCAGCAGCATCCTGCACTACTAATTGCTTAGCTCCTGTTGCGGATGTTATTAATAGAAATTTCATAATTATAAATGGATTTATGACAACTATACATGCTTATACTAGCGATCAGAGAATATTGGATAACTCTCACAAAGACCCGAGAAGAGCTAGATCTGCGAGTCAATCAATAGTTCCTACTTCTACTGGTGCATCAAAAGCAATTGGGGAAATAATACCTTCACTTAAAGGAAAGCTTGAGGGTGTTGCAATGAGAGTTCCTACACCTAATGTTTCATTAATCGAATTTATTTTTAATGTTAGAAAAAGAATTTCTGTTAAAAAATTAAATGACTCATTTTCAAAAGCATCTAATAAATATCTTAAAAATATCTTAAATATTACTAGTGAAAAATTAGTATCTATTGACTTTAATCATAACAATGCGTCTGCAGTTGTGGATGCATCTCTAACAACTGTAATAGGTGATAAGATGGGGAAAGTTTCTGCTTGGTATGATAATGAGTGGGGTTTCTCAAATAGAATGTGCGATATTGCTAAGTATATAAGCAAGATCAAATAATGAAATCTATTGAAAAATTAAAAAATATTGAGGGAAAAAAAGTACTTCTGAGGCTAGATTTGAATGTTCCACTATTAAAGGGGGAAATAGTTGACACAACTCGTATTGATAAAGTTATTCCAACATTAAATTTTTTGGTAGAAAAAAAAGCTAAAGTAATAATTATATCACATATAGGTAGACCGAAAGGGAAAATAGTAAAAGAGCTATCTTTAAAACCAATAACGTTAAGCATTAAAGAAAAAATAAAAAAAGATGTTTTTTTATTAACAAAGAATATTTTTGAACTAGATCCAAAAGAAATTTTTGGTAACTCAAATTACAATATAGCGTTATTAGAAAATATTAGATTTTATCCAGAGGAAGAATCTAATGACAATGAATTTTCAAAAAAATTAGCAAGTTTAGGTGAAATATACGTAAACGACGCATTTTCTTGTTCTCATAGAGATCATGCTTCTGTATCAAAGATTACTAAATTTATCCCATCCTACTCTGGATTTCAAATTAATACAGAAGTTAATGCTCTTAATAAAATTACTTCAGAAATAAAAAAACCTGTTACATGTATTATTGGCGGCTCAAAAATTTCATCTAAAATCAAAGTGATAAAAAATTTAATTCCCAAATTTGATAACATTATAATAGTTGGTGCTATGGCAAATAATATCTTTAAATATAAAGGTTTAAAAATCGGCAAATCAATTTATGAAAAAAATTTTGATAATATAGTTAAGGAAATTTTTTCTTATGCTGAAACTAATAACTGTAAAATTTTTTTTCCTATAGATGTCAAAGTTGGAAAAAAGCTAAACGACATCTCAACAGAAAAGGAGTTTTTAGAAATTGATAATGATGATATAATACTTGATGTTGGTTCTAAAACTTTAAAAAAAATAAAGGATATAATTGATAATTCATCAACAATATTATGGAACGGACCATTGGGATATTTTGAAAATGTGAACTTCTCAATAGGCAGCTCTGAAATTGCAAAGCATATTGCAAATAAAAGAGATAAGATTTTTTCAGTGGCAGGTGGAGGTGACACAGTTGCCGTAATTAATTCTCTAAATATTAAAGACGAATTTGGCTTTGTTTCAACTGCTGGTGGAGCTTTTCTAGAATACCTTGAAGGCAAAGTACTCCCTGGTATAAAAGCATTAAATTAATGTCTGAATTAAACAAAATTGCTCTGAAGATATTATCGGGTGGAAAAGGTATACTTGCGGCTGATGAAAGTACAGCAACAATGACAAAAAGATTAAATTCAGTAAATGTAAAATCAAATGAAAATAATAGATTAAATTTTAGGGAGACGCTTTTTTCTTCTACCTCCATGAAAGAATGCATTGGTGGAGTAATCTTGTATGACGAAACAATAAAACAAAAAACATCATCTGGAAAAAGTATTCCAGAGTTAATTAACTCAAGTGGATCAGAAGTGGGAATTAAGGTAGATACAGGAGCTAAAGTTTTGGCTGGGTCAACAGAGGAAAAAATTACCGAGGGTTTAGATGGGCTAAGAGAGAAATTAAAAGATTATTATAAAATTGGAGCTAGATTTACAAAATGGAGAGCGGTATATTTAATATCAGATAGTTTTCCAAGTGATTTGGCGATTGCAACGAATGCCCATGCTTTAGCCAGATATGCTGCATTGGTTCAAGAAGCAGGTATGGTACCAATAATTGAACCTGAAGTTTTAATGGATGGCAATCATTCTGCCAAAGATTGTCTGAGCAAAACATCAGTAGTAATTAAAAAATGCTATGAAGAATTAGATTTAAACAAAGTTGATCTGAAGGGAACAATATTAAAGCCCAACATGGTTCTTTCGGGAACAAATTCCAAAGAGAAAATAACAAGTGAGGAAATAGCTGAACTAACTTTAAAATGTTTAAAAAATAGTGTCCCAAGAGAAGTTCCAGGAATAGCTTTTCTCTCAGGAGGTCAAACAGAAGTAGAGGCTACTTTAAACTTAAACGAAATCAACTTGAAAAATAACACTAACTTCATAATGACCTATTCTTATGGACGGGCTTTGCAACAAAGTGCTCTAAAATTTTGGTCTAAAGATGTAAATAATAAACTTGGAACTCAGGATATATTTAATCATAGAGCTAAAATGTGTACTTTGGCAGCACAAGGAAAATGGTCAGAAAATCTTGAAAATTCAAAATAAAAAATTTATCTATCTGATTTCGCCTAATAAAATTAAAAATAAATCTTTTTTTTTCAATTTAAATTTAGTTTTAAAATCTAAGAAAGTTAGTTTTTTTCAATTAAGACTTAAAAACGAAAATATAAGAAATAAAATTACGATTGCTAAAAAAATTTATAAAATTTGTAAAAAAAATAACGTAAAATTTATTATAAATGATGACCCAAATCTTGCCTTAAAAGTAAATGCTGACGGATGCCATTTGGGTCAAAAGGATATGAATATTACAAAAGCAAGAAAAATTTTACAAAACAAAGTGGTAGGAATTACCTGCCACAATTCAATAAAACTCTCAAGGATAGCTGAGTCAAATGGTGCAACTTATATAGCACTTGGGGCTTTCTTTAATTCAAGTACAAAAAAAGTTAAATACAAAGCTGACCTGAAAACTTTAAAAAAAATAAAAAAATCAATAAAGTTACCTATTGTGGCTATTGGAGGAATTAATGAAAAAAATTATAGAAATCTATTATTGAATAAAGCAGATTTTTTAGCTATTTCAAGCTACATTTGGAATAATAAAAAATTAAAACCACATCAAGCAATAGAAAAAATAAAATGAAAATCAATGCAACAGAAATAAGGGTTGGGATGATTCTAGAGTTTAAAAATGATTTATGGGAAGTATTGAAAACTAATCATGTAAAGCCTGGCAAAGGTGGGGCATTTGCTCAGGTAGAAATGAAAAGTATAAACAAAAATACGAAATTGAATGAAAGGTTTAGATCTAGTGAAACGTTAGAAAAAGCTTTATTAGAAGAAATAAATTATAACTTTTTATACAATGATGAGGACAATTTTTACTTTATGAATCCTAAAACATTCGAACAAATTAATCTAAATAAAGATATAGTTGGAGATAAAGGTCAAATGTTCAGTGAAAACCTTGAGGTTACAATAAATTTCCACAATGAAATCCCAATTAATATAATTCTTCCAAATCAATTAGAATATAAAATTGAAAGTACAGATGCAGCTATTAAAGGTCAAACAGTTTCTTCTTCTTACAAACCAGCAATACTTGAAAATGGTTTACAAATACAAGTTCCTCCCTTTATTGAGAGTGGAGACAAAATAATACTAGATACCAGAAGTATGGAATATGTAAAAAAAGTATAAAATGAATTCAATATCCTCAAATTTAAACCTGATGATTAAAGCGTGTGATAAAGCCTCAAAGTTTATAATTAGAGATTTTGGAGAAATAGAAAATTTACAAGTATCAAAAAAAGGTCCTAGGGATTTTGTGACAAAAACTGACAAAAAAGTTGAAGAAATTTTGGTAAGCGAACTAACAAAATCAAAAAAGGGCTATTCATTTATAACTGAAGAGAGCGGAAAGATTTTTAACAAAAATAAGAATATATTTTGGATAATTGACCCAATAGATGGAACAATTAATTTTTTACATGGAATACCTCACTTTGCTATATCAATTGCATTACAAATCGAAAATGAAATTCAATCAGGAGTAATATATGACCCAATTAAAAATGAAATATTTTATGCAGAAAAAAATAATGGTGCATTTCAGGATAATAATAGGATAAGAGTATCAAAGAAAATAAACATAGAAGAATGTTTATTTGCATCAAACAATGAAGGTATAAAAAAAATACATCCTCAATTAAATCTAAGAAATACTGGTTGTGCCGCTTTAGACCTGGCATATGTTGGATGTGGAAGACTTGATGGTTTTTTTCATAACAAAATTAATTTATGGGATGTTGCTGCTGGTAAAATAATTATTGAGGAAGCGGGTGGTAAAGTAAATAATATAAGTGCTTTTAAAACAAATGAAATTAATATTAGGGCAGGTAATTCAAGTATATATGATAAAATGTTAAAAGAAATTGGCAACTTTTAATTGTTTTTAAAACAAATTTTGTTATAAGGCTGGCCATGAAAAAAAATATTCATCCAAAATATCATACTATCAAAGTTGAAATGACTGATGGATCACAATTTGAAACGAAATCTACTTGGGGATCTGAGAATGAGGTTTTAAAATTAGAAATTGATCCAAAATCTCATTCTGCTTGGACAGGTGGTAAACAAAAAATATTAGATAAAGGAAGAATAAGTAAGTTTAACAAAAAATTTCAAAATTTCAGATCAGAAAATAAAGATTAATGTCTAAAGCTCCTTTAATGCCAATGGCTACAGCTGTATGGCTTGTTGAAAATACGTCTCTAACATTTAAACAAATTGCTGATTTCTGTAAATTACATGAAGTAGAAGTACAAGGAATTGCTGATGGGGAGGTTGCAAAAGGTATTGTTGGTTATAACCCAATCATTTCTGGTCAACTGACAAGTGAGGAAATAGAGCTTTCTTCTAGTGACATCAATAGACCGTTGAATATTATAGATGAAGAAGTAAAAATAAGAACTTCGGACAGCAAAATAAAAAAATACGTTCCTTTATCAAAAAGACAAGATAAGCCTGACTCAGCACTTTGGTTGTTAAAAAATCATCCAATCTTAAAGGACTCGCAGATTGCAAAATTAGTTGGTATTACTAAGAATTCGGTAACCTCAATTCGAAATAAAAGTTATTGGAATTATAATAATCTGAATGCGAAAGATCCTGTTGCGATGGGACTTTTTACTCAAATAATTTTACTAAATGCTATTGAAAAAGCTGAACGAAGAATATTAAAAGAAAAAAAAACAAAGAAAAATTAAACTTAATTAATAAAACATAAATTTAAAATATAGACAAATATTATTTAAAATGTTAACTAAACGCATTTTTTGGAGGTTGTTATTAAAATAGAAGTTAAAGATAATAATGTTGAACAAGCACTGAGAGTTTTAAAAAGGAAGCTTCAGAGAGACGGTTTTTTTAAAGTAATTAAATTAAAAAATACATACGAGAAACCTTCTGAAAAGAAAAAAAGAATACTTCAAGAAAACATTAAAAGAGTAAAAAAGCTTAACAAACTCAAAAATAGGATTTAAATATCGCGGGGTGGAGCAGCCTGGTAGCTCGCAAGGCTCATAACCTTGAGGTCGGCGGTTCAAATCCGTCCCCCGCAACCAATTTAATCTAATTCAAAATTGTCTTTGTAATTTTTTTTTAGGATTTTATTTTGTTTATCCTTCTCAAGAAAACAGTTTCCGATTACTAAACTATCAAGATCAGTGCCCATAAAACATTTAAAAGCATCTTCTGGGGAATTTACAATTGGTTCTCCTCTGACATTAAATGAAGTATTTATTAAAATTGGACAATCAGTAATTTCGTTAAATTTAGTTAACAACTTGTAATATAGTCCATTAGTATTTTTATCCACAGTTTGAATTCTTGCGGTATAGTCCACATGTGTTACCGCAGGAATGGTGGATCTTTTTATATTTAATTTATCAATACCAAATAATTTTTCTTGATTTTCTGTCATTTTTATTTTTTTTTGCTCATTTATTTTGGAAACCATGAGCATGTATGGACTATCGGTTTCAATATCAAACCAATCTTTTACCTTTTCTCTCAACACAGAAGGTGCGAATGGCCTAAAACTCTCTCTAAACTTAACCTTTAAGTTTAAACTTTTTTGCATAGTTTCCGATCTTGGATCTCCAAGAATTGAACGAGATCCCAGAGCTCTTGGTCCAAATTCCATTCTTCCTTGAAACCATCCAATAGCTTTTCCAAGAGATAGATAGCGGGCAGTTTTATCTATTATTTCCTCTGTTTTATAAACTTCAAAATTCGCACCGAGTTTATTTAATTTATCCTCTATTTCTGTTTGAGAGTAGTAAGGTCCTAAATATGAGCCTTGCATATTATCATTTCTGTCAATTTTTCTATCCTCTCCCTCCTCAATATGCCATAGCGCTAATGCTGCTCCCAATGAGCCACCTGCATCACCTGCTGCGGGTTGTACCCAAATATTTTTGAAAATTTTTTTTTCAAGTATCTTGCCATTAGCTACACAGTTTAAAGCTACTCCACCAGCTAAACATAAATTTTCAATTCCAAATTCATTTTTAATTGATGTTGCTAATTTTAACATTATATCCTCAGTAACTTTTTGAATTGATGCAGCAATATCCATATGAAATTGATCAATTTTTTCCTGATCTGGTTTTCTAGGCTTTCTACCAAATAAATTATCAAATTTATTATTTGTCATGGTTAATCCAGTTGAATAATTAAAATAACCTTGATCTAATCTGAAAGATCCATCGTCTTTTATATCAATAATTTTCAAAATTTTATCAATATATTTTGGATCACCATATGGGGCTAAACCCATTAATTTGTATTCTCCACTATTTACTTTAAACCCACAATAATAAGTAAATGCAGAATACATTAAACCTAACGAATGAGGGTAATGTATTTCTTTTTTAATCTCTAATTTATTTCCTTTACCAACTGCAACAGTTGTAGTTGCCCACTCTCCCACACCATCTGCAGTTAAAATTACAGCTTCATTATATGGAGATGGAAAAAATGCACTGGCAGCATGACTAAGGTGATGATCTGAAAAAAAAATTTTATTTTGATCATCAAATTTGTAATCATGCTCTTGGAGTTTTTTAAATAATAAATTTTTTTGAAAAAGCTTTTCCTTAATCCATAATGGCATTGCTTTACTGAATGAAATAAACCCTTTTGGAGCAAATGCCACATAGGTCTCAAGAAGTCTCTCAAATTTAAGAAATGGTTTTTCAAAAAAAACTACTTTATAAATTTGACTTAGTTTAATATTCGAATATTTTAAAACAAAATTAATTGCATTTGAAGGATAACTGGAGTCGTGTTTAATTCTTGTAAAACGCTCTTCTTGAGCTGCAGCAATAATTTTTCCATCAGCTAAAATACAAGCTGCACTATCATGATAGAAAGCAGATATTCCTAATATATATCTCACTTAAAAAATTGTATAAATGAAAGGGGCTACAGCTGATCCCTGACTAAGTACAATTAAGCCTCCAAAGATTACCAGAACAATTATTATTGGTAAAAGCCAATATTTCTTTCTTTCTTTTAGAAACTCAATAAACTCTTTAATAAAACTCATTTTAAAATTGGTTTTTCATTTTACTTTTATGATCGTTTTTTAATATCCAATAAGTTTTACTATTATTAAATTTGAGATTTAACAAGTCTTTTCTAAGAATCTTCATTATTAAAGATGTTGGTGTTACAACTGCGAAGAAAATAATACCCATTACAATAGGAGAGATAATTTTACCAAGAAATAAACCAAATTTAAACCATATTAAATTAAGAGGATTTAGTAATTTAGAATTTAGCAAACCTAAAATCAAAAAAATTATTGATATAACAAATGACCAGTATCTAATTTCATTGCCATTAATTAATGGATAAATTGCAATTATAAGAAAAACTAAAAAAAAAACTATACCAAAACTTCTATTTGAACCTATCTTAATTTTTTCATTGCTCATATTTTAAATTTTGATTTTTTACTATCATTTAAAAAACCTTTTACAGTATCTAATGTAAGTTTGTTATAAGATTTGCCAAAATTTTCTATTTTTTCAATTATTGATGGTGGAACTGTAATTAAATGACATTTTAATAGTTTCGCTTGTAAATAATTATATGGTTCGCGAGTACTTGCCCAAAGGATTTTAACATTTTTATATTTTTTTGATAATTTTATACTTTTTAAAAAAATTGGTATTGGGTTTTTTCCAGCATCAGCCATACGACCAGCAAAAATCGAAATAATAACTTTACTTTTTTTATTTACATTTCTTAAAATTTTTTTTACTTGTTCATATGTATAAACAGCAGTTATATTCAACTTTATCTTTTTTGTGCTTAACTTTTTAATTACTTTTCCCATAAATCTGCCATTTGAATTTACAACAGGTACTTTTACAAATACATTTTTTCCCCATTTGCTAATTTTAATACCTTGCTCAATCATTTTTCTTTCATCATCAGCAAATACTTCAAATGATATTGATTTTTTTGTAATCTTAAGAATTTGTTTACAATATGTACTGTAATTTTTAGCTCCAGCATTTCTTATTAAGCTCGGATTTGTCGTGAAACCTTCAACTATTTTTTTTCTATCAAATTTTTTTATTAATTTCTTATCAGCAATATCACAATATATCTTGGTCAATTTATAAACTTTTTACAATTTCTTCAGTCATTTTTTTTGCATCTGCAAATAACATCAGCGTATTATCTCGATAAAATAAATCATTATCAATTCCTGCATATCCTGGTGATAGACTTCTTTTCACGAATAAAACAGACTTGCTTTTTTCAACATCAAGAACTGGCATTCCATAAATAGGACTTTGAGGATCCGACTTTGCTACTGGATTTGTTACATCGTTTGCACCAATGACATACGCTACGTCGCAATTAGAAAAATCATTATTTATTTCTTCCAATTCGAAGACTTCATCATATGGGACATTTGCCTCAGCCAAAAGTACATTCATATGCCCTGGCATTCTTCCTGCAACTGGATGTATGGCGTAAGAAACTTTAACACCATTTTTTTTTAATGCATCCACCATTTCTCTCAATGCATGTTGAGCTTGAGCAACAGCCATACCATAACCAGGCACAATTATTACTGAAGAAGCATTTTTCATTAGAAAAGCTGCATCATCCGCGTTACCGCTCTTTACAGGTTTTTGCTCCTTTGAATTATCTGATTTAGATTGTTCTGTAGCTCCCCACCCTCCTAAAATAACGTTAAAAAATGACCTGTTCATACCTTTGCACATTATATAAGAAAGTATTGCTCCAGATGACCCGACTAAAGCTCCAGTAATAATTAATGCCGTATTTTCTAAAGTAAAACCAATACCTGCTGCAGCCCATCCTGAATATGAATTTAACATGGATATTACGACGGGCATATCTGCTCCTCCAATTGGTATTATTAACAATACTCCAACTAAAAACGAAATTAAAACTAAGGTCCAAAATAAATTATTTGATTGCGATTTACATAAATAAAAAATTAAAACTAAAATTGAAATACCTAAAATTAAATTTAAAAAATGTTGGCCTTTAAAAGTTATTGGTGCACCAGACATAATTCCTCTTAACTTTAAAAAAGCTATTATCGAGCCTGAAAAAGTTATAGCACCAATAGCAGCACCAAGAGACATTTCAATTAAACTTGCTAATTTAATATTACCTAATGCTCCTAAATTAAAAGCCTCGGGGTTCAAAAAAGCTGAAATCGCTACAAAAACTGCAGCTAAACCGACTAAACTATGAAATCCAGCAACTAACTCGGGCATTGCTGTCATTGGAATTTTAAAAGCAATAAATGACCCTATTGCTCCTCCTACCAACATAAATACTAAAACAAATATTAAACCTGAGCCAAAATTACCTACAGATAAAAATGTAACAACTATTGCAATTATCATTCCAGCTATACCAAAATAATTTCCTTGTCTAGATGTCTCTGGAGAAGAAAGGCCTCTAAGTGCAAGAATAAATAAAATTCCAGATAAAAGATAGAATACTGCTGAAAGATTTGCTGACATGCTAATTATTTTTTCTTCTTTTTATACATTTGAAGCATTCTTTGAGTAACCAAAAATCCACCAAATATATTAACTGCAGCTAAGATAATTGCTAGGTATCCAAATAAACTTGATGTTTCAAAAATTTTTTCATTAGTGCTAGCTAAAGCTGCAATAATAGCTCCTACAATAATTACTGATGAAATAGCGTTTGTCACAGACATTAGAGGAGTATGCAATGATGGGGTAACACTCCACACGACGTAATATCCAACAAATATTGATAAAATAAATATGCTCAATCTAAAAATAAATGGATCTATTTCCATGACTATTCAACCTTTGTATTTTTAATTATTTCATCTTCCAAATTAATTACAATTTGTTTTTTCTCTTTATCATATAAATTAATAAAAAAATTAAAAATATTTTTTGTATACAAGTTTGATGATGAAACAGGCAATTTATTTAAAATATTTTTTTCACCAATAATTTTAATTCCTTGAAAATTTACAATTTCATTTACTTTTGTTAATTCGGCATTTCCTCCTTGTATTGCTGCTAAATCATAAATTACTGATCCTGACTGCATACTCATTATCATATTTTTTTTTATAATTAATGGAGCTTTTTTTCCAGGTATTAGTGCTGTACAAATGACTATGTCAATTTTTTTCAAAGTTTCAGTTAATAATTCTTCTTGCTTTTTCTTAAAATCATCAGATGCTTCTTTTGCATAACCACCTTCTGTTTCAAGATTTTCTGAACCTTCAACAGTCAAAAATTTACCACCTAAACTTTCTACTTGCTCCTTAGATGCCATTCTTACATCGGTAGCGTATACAATTGCGCCCATTCTTTTTGCTGTTGCAATTGCTTGTAGACCAGCTACTCCAGCTCCAACTACTAAGACTCTAGCTGCCGATATTGTTCCAGCAGCAGTCATCATCATAGGTATGGCTTTTTCAAATAAAGCAAAAGAATCAATTACAGCCTTATAACCTGCAAGATTTGCTTGTGAAGATAATATATCCATAGACTGAGCTCTGGTAATTCTTGGCAACAGTTCAAGAGAAAAACAATTAACTTTTTTATTCAATAAAATTTTTAATTTATCACTATTTTCATAAGGATTTAATACACCAACGATTGTTTGGTTTTCTTTAAAAAGATGTAATTTATCTTCCTCTGGCATATTCATTTGCAAAAGTATATTTGATTTTAAGATAACATCGTCTTTATTATTTAAAATTTGAGCTCCCTCTTTTTCAAAATCACTATCATTGTAACCAATATGATCGGCATATCCTTTGTTTATAAAAACATCAACACCTATAGATTTATATTTTTTTAAAATATCAGGAGTTATAGCAATCCTTTTTTCAGTATTTTTATCTTCAGAAATTGAACCAATAATCATTTTACAAAAGAAAAATTGCCATCAAAACAAGTATCACAACAACTGCTACACATCCCCACAAAACAAATTTTGTGAAGTTATTCCAAGTGTTTTTATGGCTTTCATTGTCCATTATTACTTTTGTCTTGCTTTAAATTTTGGATTTTTTTTATTAATAATATAAACTCTACCTCTTCTTCTAACTAATTTAGAGTTAAGATCTCTTTTCTTTAAAGATTTAAGTGAACTAGCAATTTTCATATTTTTTTATGTCTTAATAGATTAATTTTATTTAACTTTCAATTGTTGTTTATTTAAATTAAGACGTTAAATATAAGTGTTTTTAAGTTGATAAGAAATTATTACCTAATGACTAGGAAAACTATTTTATTTGAAGGCATTAAATTTCAGAATATTGAATTTAAAAATTTAATGGCAAAAATCAAAAAAGGGGGAGTTTTAGTAGCTCCAGCAGCTTCTGCTCTAATAGATATCACCAGAAATAAGGACTATTATAAAGCATTGTTAAAATCAGATTTTGCTATCTTGGACAGCGGTTTACTCTGTATATTACTAAGATTTTTTAGAGGCGAAAAAGCCAAAAAGCTGTCAGGATATTTGTTTTTAAAAAAATTCATTTCATCTCAAAAAAATAAAAAAGACATAATACTAAGTGTAGATCCGTCAGATATTGATGAAAAAATTAATTATGAGTATTTTAAAAATAATAAAATTTTTAATGTTTTTCATTATGTTGCTCCTGTCTACGTCAAATCACGAATAAAAGATATTAAATTACTTAATAAAATAAAAAAAATAAGACCAAAATATATATTAATAAATATTGGTGGTGGCGTTCAAGAAGTGCTTGGGATTTATTTAAGAGATAATTTAAATTATAAACCAGTTATAATATGTACTGGCGCAGCTATTGCATTTTTGACCAAAAGACAAGCGCCAATCAATATTTATGTGGATAAATTTTATATGGGATGGTTGATGAGAATAATATACAATCCGAAAATTTTTTTATATAGGACTTTAAGATCTGTTAAGTTAATAAAATTTTTTATTTAAAAAATTTTTTATATAATCTTCTAAATTAGTTTTGCCAAATTTTTTATGTATTTTATTACTATTGTCTAAATTTTTCAATGCAGATGCATACCTTTCGCCATCTCTTGAAGGCAAATATTTTATTTTAGAGTTAAATAACTTTGCTACTTTAATAATTGAATATTCTCTCTTATTTGAAATACTATAGTGAAGTTGCTTATTTTTCTTCCATGCTTCATAACATACTTCAATTGTATCCTGAATATAAGTAAATCTTCTTGTTTGTGTACCTGGTCTTACAACAGTTAGGGGTTTCTTTTTTTTATAACAATTTTCGAAAATACCAATCACTGTTGCCATCTCTCCAGTTTTTATTTGTCTTGGACCATAAACATTGTAAAAATAAATTACATCATATTTTAAATTAAACCATTTTTTTAGATTTTGTAGAAGTTCCAAATTTTTTGATTTTGTGAATGCATATGGTGATAGATTTTTGTCATTTCCCTTATTACCTAAAGAAGCTGAAGTAGCAGAGTAAATTAGTCTTATTTTATTTTCCAAACAAAATTTGAAAACGGATTTACTTCCAATTGTATTAGACTCAAAGCATTCATTAAATTTATTAAAGCTCTGATAAATTCTTGAAAATTCTCCAAAATGAAATATTGAATTTATTTTATTTTTGTAATTTTTAAGCAGCTTAAATATATTTTTTGTATCTCCTCTTAAGTAGCTTACTCTGTTATTTTTTAAGTGATTTTTTTTTGACCCACTTGAGTAGTTATCTAAGCTTATAATTTTGAAATTTGTTTTTTTAAGAAAGTACTCGATTAAATTTGATCCAACAAATCCTGCTCCACCTGTAACAATTAAGTGATTTTTCATTTTAGAGTATTTTAGCCTGGCAATGTCCTACTCTTCCATGTCTTAAGACAAAGTACCATCGGCGCAGAAAGGCTTGACTTCCGAGTTCGGAATGGTATCGGGTATTACACTTTCGCAATAATCACCAGGCAGATGTTTTATACACCTATTTTTTTTTAAGTAAAGATTTTTAAACTAATTAGATCGCGTAAATTTCTTTAAATTAGAACCACTTTTAACTTGATCAAAAATCCATTTATAAGTTTTTTCAAGTCCGGATTTTAATTTAATGGAGGGTAGCCAATTCATCTCATCATTAATTTTTGTGTTATCACTTGACCTACCTCTAACTCCTTTAGGTTTATCTAGTTGATAATTTCGTTCAACTTTTATTTCTGCAATTTCTTGTATTATATCAATCATTTGATTAATTGAAACCTGTTCAGAGCTTCCAACATTGTAAACATCTTGTTTATTTGAATTAAATATTTTTTCAGTCCCATCTAAACAGTCGGATATATATAAAAAACTTCTAGTTTGATTACCATCTCCCCAAACATCAATTTTATTTATATTATTAATTTTAGCTTGAATAATTTTTCTACATATTGCAGCTGGTGCTTTTTCTCTACCTCCGTCATATGTGCCTAGAGGACCATAAACATTATGATAACGAACAACTCTTGTATCAAGACCAAAATCTTCACTAAAATGTCTACACATTCTTTCGCTAAATAATTTTTCCCAACCGTACCCATCCTCTGGATCTGCTGGATAAGCATCAGTTTCTTTTAAACCTTCAACAAAAGTTTTTGTTTGTTTGGATGCATTGTACACACAAGCACTTGATGAAAAAAAATATTTTTTGATATTATTTTTTAAGCAAGCTCTCAACATATTAGTATTAATTAAGACTGATAACATACATTCAGCTTTATTATTTTCTATAAATCCCATGCCGCCCATATTACATGCCATATTATAAACAAACTCGATACTCTCTGTAACTTTTAAACAATTATCGTATTCCTTAAGATCAAGAGAAAAATTTTGATTTTTTTCAAATATTTGAAACCAATATTCTAAGGGTTTTATGTCTGCACAAACTACTTGATGACCTTGATCCATTAATCTTTTAACAAGATGCCCACCAATAAAACCACCAGCTCCACAAACTAAAAACTTAGACATGCTAATTTTATATTCAAAAAATATTAAAAGAACAAACGAAATTTCAGAATTTTTTTTTTAATTTATATTTTAATATTGTAAAAATAGCTTCAAATGCATCCTTCAGTCCGATTTTTTTTCCATCTTTATAACTTCTCCCCTGATATCTAATTGGTACCTCTAGAATTTTTATATTTAACCGAGAAAGCTTTGTTGTTACCTCTGGGCAAAAAGAAAATCTCTTTTCTCTTATTTTAAGTCGTAAAAATACTGGTTTTCGAAAAACTTTGTAACATGTATGTGCATCCGTTAAATTTTGATTATTAAGGAAATTTGAAATAGTGGTTAAAGTATAGTTTGCAAAAATTCTAAATTGTTTAGCAAAATTATGCTGGGTGAATTTTTTTTTTCTTCCTAATACTCTAGATCCATAAACCACGTTTACATTTTTCCAACTAAAAGGTTTTATAAGAGAGTAATAATCACTTGGATCATATTCAAGGTCTGCATCTTGTATAATAATTATATTACCTTTAATAAATTTTAATGCACTCTTTATTGCAGCTCCTTTTCCTTTATTTTTTTTATGAAATATAATTTTCTTTACAGTATTCTTTAGATCATTTTTTAATATTTTTGTTGTTCCATCTATTGATCCATCATCAACTACAATTACTTCTTTTTTTATCTTTAATTTAATAATTTTATTTATTATTTTTTTTATTGTAGTTTTTTCGTTGTAACAAGGAACTATAATTGAAAGTAACATTAAATTAATAAATTATATTATTAAGAAAGTTAAAATATTTAATCTTATATTTAATTGTTTTATATTGTAAATATATTATCAAATGATTGAGTATTTTTTTTTTACTTTTAGCTATCTAATTGTTTTATCATCATTATACGGATATGGAGTTTTGATAGATAAGAAAAAAGATATTTTTTTTATATTTTTAAGTGGATATACAATAATAGGATCAATAGCTCTTGTTTTACATTTTTTTTTTCCACTGTCAAATACCCTTAGTATAATAATAATATCAATTGGATTATTAATTTTATTATTTAAAAAAATAAGTTTTAAAAAAATTTATTTATATTATTTTATTTTTTTTTTATTTGTAGGTTATTTATTATTAGGTGCCTCTGAGCATGCAATTGACTCAAATATGTATCACCACCCGTATGTCTCTTATATTAAGACCGAAAAGATAATTTTTGGGATAACAAATTTACACTCAAGATTCGGTCACATTTCTTTTTTGCAATACGCTCAATCGATATTTGTAAATGATTTTTTTTCAAAATACTCAATATCTTTTATTAACATTATTTTTTTTGGAACATTTATAGTTTATTGCTTTGAAATAGTTATCAGTGAGAGAAAAAATAAAGTTTTGATTATTTTTGCAGTATTTATTTCATGTTACACATTGATTAAATTTGGAAGATATCGAGAGTTTGGAAATGATTTAATACCATTTCTGATTTCTAATTATCTATTATTAATAATTATTAAAAATTTTAGTTCTAAAAAAAACAGAAATGAAAATATTTCTTATTATTTCCCATTCTATGTTTTTTTAACTGTAACTCATAAGATTAGTTACGTATTTTCTTCTATAATTTTTATAACAATCATTAATTTTAAAAATCTAGATAAATTTTTTAAAAACAAAATTATTTTTTTTCCGATAATATTATTATTAGTATGGTTTTTAAAAAATTACATTGAAACATCTTGTATTATTTATCCTATAAGCACTTTATGTTTTGAAAATATATCATGGAGTTTATTTGGTCTTTCTGACTCAACATATGCAATGACATCAGCAGAAGCATGGTCGAAGGGATGGATAGATAAACCTAAAAATTTTCAAATATCAATGAAAGATTTTAATAGTTCATTTAATTGGGTCAATATATGGTTTGATAAACACTTTATAAAAATACTTGAAAAAGTTTCACCATTAATAATTTTGATTTTAATTGTAAAAATATACTTTTTATTTTTTAATGAAAACAAATCAATTTCACATTTTGATAAATATAATATTAGAAATAGATTAATTAAATTATTGGTCCTTATATTGATAGGATTAACTGTTTGGTTTTTAAAATCCCCTTTGTTTAGATATGGTGCATTTTATATTATAGCATCATTAATATTAGTATTTTTAATTTTTGATTTAAAGTCTATAGAAAAAATCTCATATATTAAGTTAAGAAATCTTAAATATTTAATATTTATATCATTTGTTTTTTTTGTATTTAAAAATTTAGATAGACAATTTAAAGTTAATTACTTTTCTTTTCCTTTGACTGAATTAAGCGACAAAAATTACATAATAGTGAACAAAGAATATAATTTAGTTAAACCCAAGAAAAATATGATAGTTTGTTATTATTCTAATTATATATGTTCACACATGCTTCCTGAGAATTTTAATTTGATTGAAAAAAATAATTATTTGTTTATAGAAAAATAAAATTCATTTTATATTTTTCTTATAATAAGAATTAAATTCGACTTTATACCTAATAGGCTAATGCTCTTTATAATATAATTCTTTATATTTAAAGTTTTACAAAAATTATTTAAATCTTTTTCTGAAATTAAATTTAGATTTTCCTCCAAAGATAAAAATTTTTCACCAAAAAATTTAAGTATTTTTCTATGTATTTTTTTTGGGAAAAAATGAATAAAAGGTACTCTGGTATGAAATTCCATTGGATGGAATCTGTTTGGTGTAGTAATTATCGTTTTTTTTTTGCATACTCTTAAACATTCTTTTATAAAACTTTTTTGATTTTCAAAACTTCCAACATGTTCTATAGTAGCGTTACTTGTTACTATATCAAATTTATTGTCTTCGAAATTCATATCTCTACCATCACCCATATAAATATTTAAATCTTCATAATTTTTTTTTAATTTCATTAAATCTAAGTTTGACAAACAACTAATTTTTATTTTTTTATAAAAATGTTTTATAATTTGATTTTCATGAAATTCTAAAGAAGAAGTTGTGCCAACATCTAAAAGTGATTTATTTGATTCTAAATCAATTTCTTTTGATATAATATCTAATATTTCTGATCTTTTATTATTGATAATAATGTGAAAAATTTTATTTAATTTTAAGACATTACGAGCGTAATTTTCTTTAATATTTGGGCTCATTTTCTAGATCTTTTATAGAAATAAACTTATTACTTATTTTTGGGTATTTTGATTTGATTTCATCAAAAAAGTTCCAAGCCATAACAATTATCTTATCGATTTTTTTATTTTTAATATGTTTGTTCGAGACTATTTCAATGTTAATTCCTGGGATAATTTTATTATGTTTTAACTTATTATCTTCAACAATTTTATGAATATTAGTATTATTTATACCAAAATAATTTAATTTAGTAGTTGCTTTTGCAGGTGATCCATAACCAATGATATTTGGAAATTTTTTATTTAAATTTTCAAAATTTTTCAAAGTGTTCTTTTTTAATTTTTCGATTTTTTCCCCAAACTTTATGTAAGTTTCAAGTTTTTTTATCCCAAAATTTTCTTCATGTTTTAATATTTTAAAAACATCTTTACTTATCTTTTTACTTTTATCTTTTGATAAGTATACTCTTAAAGAACCACCATGAGTGTTAATTTTTTCTGCATTATAAAGTTTTATTGGATATTTTTTAAAAAAATTAATTAGTGATGTTAAAGACCAATAATTATAATGTTCATGATAAATATTATCAAAAGTCAAATCTTCGAGAGTATTTATCAGATATTGTATCTCTATAATTATTGTTCCATTTTTGTTAAGTAGTTTGATCATACATTCTGCCATTTCTCTTAAGTTGTCAGAATGAGCAAAAACATTGGAAGCTAATATTAAATCTGCATTTTTTTTAATTTTTTTTAAATTTGCTTTTTCTAAAAAACCGTTGAAAGTTTTTATGTTATTTTTATTAGCTAATTTTGCTAAATTTGTTGCAGGCTCTATACCTAAAATATTTTTAAATCCCAAATCTTTAAAAGGCTTTAAGCCAACACCATCATTACTTCCAATGTCAATTATTAAAGAACTTTTTTTTAATTTGAATTCTTTTATATATTTTTTTGAGGCGTTTATAAAATGTTCTCGAAATGATTTGGATGTTGAGGATGTGTATAAATAATTAGAAAACATTTTTTTGTGATCAACTGCTACAGAAAGTTGACAATTATGACACTCAGGACAATAATTCAGCTCTAAAGGATATACTTCATGCTCTTCATTCTTATTACTTAATAAATTATTTGCGAGGGGCTGAAAACCTAAAGAAATTACTCTCTTTAAGTTTGTATTTCCACAAGATCTACAATCATATTTATAGGTATCTAGTAATAATTTTTTTTCGTTCTCAGTAACAATTGGATGCTTAATAGTATGAGTGATCCCATAATTTTCATGATCTCTTTCTCCTCTTACTAAATTTAAAAAAGTAGTGTCTTTGCTAAAAACCATTGTGTGTGCAACGTTGGGTTTAATTATAGATAATTGCCCTTCATTAACCACTTGAGTGACTTTTGGTGAATTAGGATTAATAATGTCTTGAAATACTTCGATAATTTGCCCCTTTGTAAATAAACATTTTTGTTCTTGTTGAGGATGGTAATGATTAGCTCTCATCGTACCTTTTTTTGATTCAATTAAACCAATTAAATTTATAGGTTCGGTCAGTTCATGATTGCTTATGGAACCTCTTCTATCAATAAACTTATCTTCACCATCATTAACAATTTCTAATTCTGGTATGATTTTTTTTTCTGACCATTTATGGATCATTTCCTTTATATTTTCTTCAAGCCCATAAAGAAATTTAAAGCCAGTTTGAAGAATTTTTTTATTAGAAAGAGTATATCCTAAATTTGGTATTTCATCGTTTGTGCTTTCTAATACTAATTTATTATTGTATTGTTTACATAATTCTGCAACTTCTTTTACCGTAACAGTCTCTTTGGTTAAATTATAGACTTCTTTATTAAAATCTTGCTCTTCCATATATTTAAAACATCTTGCAACATCAATAAGGGGAGTTAAACTCTTTATTTGTTTGCCTCCAGAAAAAAGTTTTATTTTTCCATTTTGAGATGCAATTTTTGAGAATAGATTTGGCATAATGTTTATTCTAGTTGAGTCTCCGGAATACCCATAAACTGATCCCAGCCTTAATATGATGTAATTTTTTTTAGAATTTTTTATTTGTTTTTCATTTATAACTTTGCTTGTTGAATATGCTAAAAAGGTTTTTGGTTTTTCGCTTTCTATAATGTTATATTTAGTTTTTTTTAGACCTTCGAAAACTACATGAGTTGATGGGAAAATAATTTTCGAATTTTTTTTCATCGCATCTAAAATATTCTGGGTACCATCTATTGCTGTTTTCCTAATTAAATTATCTCTTTCTTTATTTTCATCTTTTTTAACATATGCAACATCTGTTATCCCCGCTAAATGGTGAATAATATCTGCATCTTTTATATGATATGTAATAAATTTTTTATCAAGGATATCTCCTTGGAAGAATTTAATATTCCAATTCGTAAGTTGATTTACACGTTCTGAAAAAAAATTTTTGTCAATTACTGTAATTTTTGAATTCCACGACTCTCCAGAATAAATTTTACACAATTCCATACCGATGTAACCTAAACCACCTGTGATAACAATATTCTTTTTCAAAAAAACCTCATCTTCAATATTTGATAAACAACTTTAAAAAAATCCGAATATTTAATTTTTTTTCCTTGTTCATATGTTCTTCCATTATAATTTATTGGAACTTCATATAATTTTGTAGCCTTTTTTGTAATTTTACATAATATTTCTGCGTGTTGTTCAAATCCTTCAGTTTTTAATTCAGATGGAACAATCAAATTTTTTTTAAATACAGCATAGCAAGAGTATATATCTGTAAAAGTTGTATTGTATAAAATATTAAAAAAGTTTGTTAAAATAAAATTTGCCAACTTATTAATAAAATAATGTGATCTTATATAATTAGGAAACTTAAACCTTGAACCTATAATTAAGTCTGGATCAAAGTTATCTATAACATCAAAAAATCTAATAAAATCTTTTGGATCATATTCATTATCTGCATCTTGAAAAAATATATATTTACCTTTTGAATTTTCTAATCCTTTTTTAATACATGCACCTTTTCCCATATTAGCATCATTATTTATCAATTTATTATACAGATTAGTATTACTCTCTAAAATTTCCCTAGTTCCATCATTGGAACAGTCGTTAATCACAATTATTTCATACATACCTCTATCTTGAAATACTAGTTGAAGTTTTTTTAAAATATTTAAAATTGATGATTTTTCGTTATAAACAGCTATCAAGACAGATGCAAAAATATTCATTTAAATTAAGTATATAAATTAAAAAAATGTTTTTATTAACTAATAGCCATAAACTCAAGTTTAATCAAAAAGTTATTGCATTATTATTTGTATTTTTACCACTCCTACTGATTTCGGGTCCTTTTTTGAGCGATTTAGCAGTTAGCATTGTTGCGATTTATTTTTTGCTGAATTTTAAAGAATTTAAAAATCACTTGAAAAATCAATACATTATTATTTTTGCTTTATTTTATTTTTCTACTTTATTTAACTCATTCAATTTTGATTATTTTTTTTTTTCTCTTAAATCATTTTTATTTTATTTCAGATTTTTATTTTTTATTTTAGTAATTTCGTTTTTAATTAGTAAAGAAAATAAAATAATTAATGACTTATTTAAAATTACTTTAATTTCAATTATAATTGTTTGTGCTTCAGGTATAGTAGAATTTATATCTATCAGGTTAGAATATTATACAAGAATGGGTAATATTCAAAATTTAGATGAAATAATAACAATTAAAAATACAACAAGTCAAAGAATTGCGGGTATTTTTGGGGACGAAAAAATTTTAGGAAGTTATCTTTTGAAACTCTTTCCAATTTTTTTAGCTAGCTATATTTATTTAAACAAAGATAAAAAGCTTAATTTGAAAAATTTATTATTTATATTTTTAGTTTCACTAACAATAATTGTATCAATGGTTATTTCAGGTGATAGGGCTCCCATAATACTTTTTAGTTTTGAGATTTTTTTAATATTTATATTAGTTAAACAGTTAAGAAAAATTATATTTTATATAGGAACTGCGTTTATAATTATTACATCAGTTGTTATTCTAAATGATCCGATTGTTAAAGAAAGGGTAGTTAATACCACATTAGATAATATAAAAGGTGAATACAACGATAACAGAACTACTTTTATATCTAAAGACTATGAAGGACATTTTAAAGCTGCTCTAATTATATTTAAAAAATATCCGATACTTGGTTCTGGTATTAAAGGATTTAGAAATCAATGCTTTAAGACTGAAATAATAAATATTGATAATGTAAAATGTACAAGCCACCCACATAATATAGTATTACAAATATTATCTGAAACAGGTTTTCTAGGTTTTATTATTTACTTATTTATTTTTTATAGAGTAATAAAATATATAAAATATTTTTATAAAGAGGGTAATAAAAATAGTTTAGATAATACTAACACATCGATTATTATTTGTTTGATAAGTTTTGTTATAATTTTATGGCCTCTAACTACAAGTGGTAGTTTTTTCAACAATTACAATACTATTTTCTATTGTATTCCAATCGTACTATGCAAATTTCTAATTAATTCGAAAAATAATAAGCCAATATTAAAATAAATTTTGCTCAATTAATTCATTTAAAACAAATTGGCCAAGTAGTTTATTTCCCAATTTATTATAATGCCCACCATCTTTAAAAAAAATCTCTTGATTGTTTGATATTTTTTTCATTTTTAAAGATGGTGTCAATAAAACTTTAAAACCTGCATTTTTCAGTACTTTTCCCCATTGGTTCTCTGGAAAAAAATCAGAATCCTTACAATTAAATGCGTAAACTTCGGTTTTAAATAAATTTTTAAATTTAATTAATAGTTTTAATGTTATTTCAGTAGATTCTTGAAGTGTATGTTTACTTATAATACTCTCAAAATATTTTCTTTCAAATATTGCATATATCAAAAAAAAGTAATTTGGAAGTTTTAGTTTTGAGGCCAACTCAGTTCTCATAAATTTACCAAGAATATTATCTTTATAAATAAAATGATTGTTGTTTACATAAAATGGTCTTCTCAAAAATTGTGAGTAGTTTTCAGTATTTGTCTCCCAATTAAATGAATTATTCATGAAATCATTTACACAAAACTGAAGAATTACCAAATCAGGTTCGTAATTACTTTTTTCTAAAAATTCTTTACTGATTAAATATTGTTGATTAGTGCCATATCCTCCACCACCTATTGCTGAGACAGTAAAAGTTTCATCATAAATACTTTCTAATCCATCTCGTAAAACAGAAAACCAAGTTTCTTGATTGCCAGTATGTGGGTCCATCGTAAACGAATCTCCTACGACTAAAATTTTTTTTCTTGCATTTAAATCTCCAATCTTTCTTGATCCAAATTTATCAGTTTCATAAATGCCATCATATTTATTATTATAAAAATCTTTAAATTTAAATTTCCTAATATAATTTTTTTTTGTCTCCCAGCCTAATTTTTTTGAAAATTCATAGACTGTGGGTTTGCTTATTTGAAGAAATATCTCTAAACATACACACATTAATAAAATCAGAAGTACCGAATTAAGTACATTTTTTTTCATAATTTAATTTTCAAGAACTTTTAAAAAATTATTTTTTTTAATAATTATTTTATCTTCACCAATATAACAATTTTTGGAATTCCAACACAAATTTTGAAATAGCGGTCTACTGCCAAATTTGTTTCTCTTTTCTATTTTTTGATAATTAATTTTTTTAAGATCATAAATAAATTTAGTATCTTTATCTATATTAACCACAGGGATATAAAGTGCAAAAACAATTAAAGCAAACTTTAAGGAATTTTGTAGTTTTATATCGATCTTTTTATTTTTTATTTCAAAAAAAATCAAATAAAACATTGGTAATAGCAATGGTATAAATCCAAAGCCAAATCTGGGCTGAGGAGCTTTCAATATCCAAATAGAAATCAGAAACAATAAGAAATAAAATATTCGGGTTTCAATTAATAAAAATGTCCTTAAATTAATTTTTAAAATAAGATGTTTAAATTTTATGAGTATTATAAAAAAAGCTGAAGTTAATATAATTGTAAAAAATAAAATTTCGTTAATTATAATTTTTTTAACAAATATTATATCATTAGCCTCAACTAATCGTGAAAACCCACGTAAATCTCCAATTTTAAAAACCACAAAAGTATAAATCAAAACAAAAAGTAGAAATAAAATATTATTAATTTTACTATTTTGATATTTTAAAAGATATTTTATAAATAAATATGTGATAATAATTGAGATTATTAAAAAAATTAATATAGCAATCATATTTTCAGAAATTAAAACATTAAAATTTATAATTTTAAATGGTTGATAAGCGTATAAACTGATCTCATTATTTATATATTTTAAATTTTCATAATTAAACCAATCAACAGGAAGACATGTAACACCGATAGGATAAAAGAAACATCCAGAGATTATAAATCCTCTCAACATCCAAAAGGCTAAAAAAACTAGAAGAATTATATAAGGTAAATATAGATGTTTTTTATCTTTAATTTTAAAAGTGATTAAAAAAAATAGGTATAGTGCTAAAGGTAAAAATAAAATTCCTGAAGATTTCAATGTAAATATGAAAGAAAGTAAAATAGAAATTAAAAATATATCTTTAAGATCAATTTTGCCGTTATGCCAATTTCGTAAGTTAAAAAAAATTAAAGACAAAGTTATTAACGATATTATTCCAAACTGCGCATCTACAAGCGAATAACTAGGATATATATATCTTTCCCACAACGGTATGGTTACTATTAGAAGTATTCCATAAGTAATTTTTTTATTACTAGAATTTAAATATTCTTTTATAAATAAAAAAAATATTAGATAAAATAATGAGGTTAAATAAGTAACAAATAAAAATATATTATTATTCCAAAATAACACTGAAGTATAATTGTAAATTGAACCTAAAGAAAATCTTAGATTTAATTCTGAAAATCCCAGTAATATTTTATAATTTTTTATCCAAGTCTGATAAGGGATATGATAGAGACCTGCATCATATCCAGGTTGCATTATAACTGAGATCAAAGAGATGGCGAAAATAACAAATAAATTATTTTTGAAACTTATTAAATCACTTTTTGAAATATAGAATAATGACATAATTAAAATTATTAATAATATTAAATAAATTACTAAATTGTTTAAATATGTAACAAAATTAAAAACTAGTACATAAAATGAAATAAAAAATAATGAATATAAAATTTTTTCAAAAAAAAAATAGTTTCTAAAAATTTTTTTTTTTAAATAAAATTTTGAAATAATGAAGCATAAAAAATTACCTATTGAAAAAAATAAAAAAACAAATAATGGAAATAAAAAAAAATTTAGTATCATTATTGATCATTTATTTAAATATTTACGGTACCAAGCGAATGTAATATTTAAAGATTTTTCGATGTTATATTTAGGTTTCCATCTAAAAAATTTATTTAATTTTCTGTAATTCATTGACTGAAATTTAATCTCCCCAGTAGTGTTTTTGTTTTTCATTAATTTTACTATTTCTAAATACTCAGTTTTTTTATTTTGGTGAAAATATATTTTTTGCAGCAAGTTCTTAACTGTTATGGGCTTGTTATTACCTGCATTAAAGACCTCTCCTGATAAAGATGGTTTAAAATAGAGTTTTCTTGCAAGAAGCAAATAGACATCTACAATGTCTTTTATAAATATAAAGTCTCTAAAGTCTTTACCGTCACTTCTAGGGATGAATTTTTTATTTTTTATTATGCACCTGATTGCATCAGGAAAAATTGTACTAAAATTTAATTGACCAGGACCATATATATTTGAAAATCTTGTGATGATTATAGGAAGATTAAATAATTCGGTTGTATATGCCTTTGATATCATATCAGCACATGCCTTTGAGACATCATATGGATATCTCGGTTTTAAATGATAATCCTCTCTATAAGGTAGATCTTTTTTGGGGTAATCGCCATAAGCTTTATCAGAAGATGCAATGATAATTGATTTTATATGTTTTTTATTATCTCTTATTGTCTCTAACAAATTATAAGTGCCTTTAATATTAGTTTCCCACGTATTATAAGGGTCTTTATTTGCTATTCCAACTTCAGGTTGGGCTGCTAAGTGGAAGCAAACTTCTACTTTATTTTTTTTTATAATATTACTCAAAATCTTTTTATCTTTAATATCACCCTTATATATTTTACATTTATTAATTAGCTTTTCGTATTTAAGTAAACTTTCTTTTTTTTTATCTTTTACCAAGCCATATACTTTTGAACCATTTTGAATTAAAGCTTTTGCTAAATTTGATCCAACAAATCCATCAATACCTGTGATAAAAATTTTTCTATTTTTCCAAAAGTTATTTTTCATTTATAAATTCAAAAAACTTAATATTTTTTTTTGCGTTGTCTAGTTCGGTCAGAGTATTTATAGTTATATGATTTTTATTATGTCTAAAAGCTTTAATATTTCCCATCCTATTTAAGTTTTCAAGAAATGACTTAAAAGTTTTGTATTTTTTAGAAATATTGAAAAATTTTTTTTTTTTAACGAGAATAAAGCCAATATTTATCCAATTTTCCAAATTAGGTTTCTCTTTAAAAGATTTAATATTGTTACTTTCATCTATATTAACAACACCAAAAGAAATTTTTTGATTGTAAACTGATAATGATAAATCTGCTTTGTTTATTAAATGAAATTTTATGAGCTTATTTACATCTAAGTTTACCAAAGTATCACCATAGCAAATTAAAATATATTCTAGGCAGTGCTTTTCAGCTATTTTAATTCTTTGTAAGATATCTCTATTTAAACCTGTATCTAAATATGAAGTTTTATTTTTAAAATTTTTTTGAAGGAATTCTTTAATTTTGTATTTTTTATATCCACTTAAAACTAAAATATTTTCCAATTTATAAAATAATAAATGTTTAATTATATAAGATAGAATTTCATTTCCATTTATTTTTAATAATGGTTTTGGTGTTTTAATTGTAAGAGGTTTTAATCTTTCACCCTTTCCACCACATAATATTATTGGAGTAATTTTCTTTTTAAAATTTTTAGCTGTTATTTTCATTGTAAAGTTTTATAAAAATCTAAATATTGCTTCGATATTATATTGTATGAAAACTTACTTTTAGCCATTGGTCTTGAATTTAGAGATAATTTTTTATAATTTTTTTTTTCAAAACACCATTCAAGGCCCTTTGCAAAATCGCTTATATTTTTATAATTTGCAAGATACCCATTTTTTTTATGAACAACAATTTCAGTCAAGCCAGTATCTTTAAAAGCAATAGTTGGAACGTTGCAAGAAGCTGCTTCAAGTGATACTTGACCAAAAGATTCAACTAAACTTGGTGCAGCAAGTAAATCAACTGCAGAATAAATTTCTTTCAAAAAAGAGGGTTTGCCATAGTAAAAATTATTAAACTGAGTATAAGAAACTGATAGCTCTTTTTTATGATTATCATCTAATTTTCCAAGTATTATTAAATGATAGTTAGATTTATTTTGAATCTTTTTAAATGCATTTAAAAGTATTTCAAATCCTTTCTTTTTATCATTGGTATTTCCTGAACTAACAAACAAAATAATTTTTTTATTTAAACCTAATTTAAACTTCTTTCTAACATCAATTTTATTTACTGGAGACCATTCATCAAAATCAAGGCAACAAGGTATAACAATAATATCTTTATCTTTAAATAAAATACTTTTTTTTGCTTGATTAGCTAACCAAGCACTTATAGCAACAACTTTAAAGTTAAAATTAAATTTATTTATTTTACTTTTTAAAATTAAATGTTTCAAACTAAGTTTGTTTGAGTTCAGAATTTTTTTATCATTCCAATAATCTTTTTTATTAAAATTATAACTTATGTGCTCAATTGCTAGAAAAGGCCACATATCAGTTAGTGTCCAAACTATTTTTTTTTTTAATTTTTTTACTTCATTGATTGAAATTGTTTCGTTACATATCCAATGTAAATTTACTATGTCCGGATCTAAACTTTTTACTACCTTGAAAAGTTTTGAATTAAAAAAGGACACTGAATAATTATTATTACTATTCAACTCTAAAGTTTTCGAAAAAAATCTTGATAAATTTTTTTTTAAATTAAAAATAAATTTTTCTAAATTATTTTTAAAAGAATAAACAGAATTATCGTTGGATAGTTTTTTTGCAACTACCATTTTTGAGTTAATTTTTTTTTTTTTTAAAGATTTGTGTAACCTATAAGAGGCAATTGAAGCACCACCTTGTAGATCAGAATAATTTAAATGTATAATTTTCATTATATTAATTAATGTAATTTCAAAACTTCTACAAAAAAATTTTTAAATTCTGTTTTAACATTATTTAAATATTTTAATTCATTGGCTAAATAAATTTTTTTATTTATAATTTTTTTTATTTTCAAGTTGAACTTTAAAACATTTGTCTGCAAATCAGAATAAAAGATTTGATGAAAAATTGAACTTTTTAGAATTTTATTATTTTTTTTTTTGTTTAAATATAAAATTTTCATGTTGTTATTAATACAGTCTATATTAAAATTTGAGTATAAATTTTCTGAGCTAGATACTGTCATCTTAGATATCGATAATAAATCTCTAAGTTTATTATTATCAATATAACCAAGATTTTTAATATTACTTATATTTAAAAAATCACCCACAACATATATTTTGAAACTGTATGATAATTTTTTAATCATACTTATCGTTTGGGTATCATACTTGTTGGCATGCTTTCTATAATAAACTAAAAAATCAATTTTTTTCTTTTTAATTTTTTTAAATTTAATTCTTGTTAATTGGAAATTAAAAAAGACATTTCTTAAGTGTATTTTTGGTATTTTATTTTTTAACAAGTCAGTTGAAAAAATAAATTTATTCCACTTGTTAAACATAATAAATATGCTTATTTTATAAAATATTGGAAATAAAAATTTTCTTATAATGTAAGATATTGTAATATTTTTTTTTATTAAAGTTGTCCCTGTGATTGGACCTAAAATTGTTTTCTTAGGAAGTAAAAGAAAAACAAAAAAATTCCATAATGGTAAAAAATTAATGTAACAAGTGTCATATCCTTTCAAATGATATTTCCAAATTAAGTATATTCCTTTAAAAGGTGTGTAATATTTTTCTAGAAATGTTAAATAATGTTTTTTTGCTTTATAATTATTTTTTTTTTTAAAGTAAAAACTCTTTTTTCCCTCAATAGTTTCACAAATTATTTTAGAATTTAAACTTTTTGATAAGTGATATAAGAAAGCAAGTGCTAATACACCTTCACCGGTATTAACATACATGTCTGAGCACCAAGAATATATTTTACTAACATTTTTCCTCATTTTTTATAAAATTTCCACGCGTAGATAATCTGAAAATATTTTTCTCTAAATATTTTTGATAAAATAAATTTTATAAGTTCTTTAAGTCCCTCCTTATAACTAAATTCAATTTGTAACTTAATCGATCTTAAGCTTGGATTTGTACTCAAACCTCCAGTATAAAAATTTGTAATAACATCAGGAAATTTTTTTTTTCCAAAAATACTAATATTTTGTTTCATCCATAATCCATCAGCTGCGATTTTATATTTTTCGTTCATTAGAATTTTTTTATTTTTTATTACAGGTGGTCTTATAAATGAAGGATGAGGCATATAATTTTCATTCATAAAATAGCTTGTTCTAGGTATAAATTGAGTTTTTCCATGAAGAATTTTTGTTTTAAAAATCAGGCACTTATTTATTGATAATTTCGATATTATTTTTTTTATGGAACGTTTATTTGACAGTTCATCTCCTGAATTAATAAAAATTACAGAATAATTAAATGTTTTTTTTAAAGCTATATTCATTGCTTGATACAAAGATCTATCTTTTGAAATTAATATTTTTCTATTTTTTTTTTTTTTGATTTTGATATCACCACTCGTTGAATGATGAATTAATATTAAGTGCAAATCGGGAAAAACTAATTGCTTGTCTATGGAATTTATTGTTTTAATTAAGTTTTTGATATCACCTTTATGTATTGTGATTACAGCAAGTTTATTTTTTTTCACTCTCACTATTAATTTTTTTTTTTTTTAATATTAATTGATAAATTTTATTGTATTTTTTTGATACTACAGGAAAGTCATAATTTTTTCTAATATGAATTCTAGCATTTTTTGCTAACTGATTAAGTTTTTTTTTATTATTTAATAATTTGTAAATTTTATATGCAAATTCACGATGATTATATTTAGAAATATGGTAACCTGAATAATTATTTTTGACTACATCTATAAGCCCTGAAGATTTATAGGATATAACCGGTACAGAGCAAGATTGCGCTTCTGCAGCAACTTGACAAAAACTTTCTATTTTTGATGTGACTATCATCAAATCAGATTTTGAATATATTTTTCTTAAATTATACTTATTTACTATTTTGTAATTTTTAAATGGAAATTTAATTTTTGAATCATCTATGATCTGAGAGCCAAAAAATGAAACTATAAATTTAATTTTTAAATTTTCATGCATAAAATTAAAAATTTTAATTGCAAGTTCCAAACCCTTATTATCATCATTACTAATATTTGAGCCTCCAAAAACTATGTTTAGAATTTTACCATTAAATTTATAATTTCCGATTTTTTTCCAAAAAGAACAATCAATAGGGTTTCCTACCAAATGAACTTTTTTATTTTTGTAAACTTTTGATTTTTCAACTTTTTTTTTTAACCATTTACTTGGTACTATAAAAGTTATTTTTTTTTGACCTAAATATTTTTTTTTTCTTAAATAAGTCCAATAGTCGAAATCAAATAAATATCTAAAATTATTCGAGTTACTATTAAAATTTGATTTTTTTGAAATATGCTTTGCCCCTAAAATAGGCCACATGTCATGACATGTCCAAACTAAATTTTTATTAATTTTTCCAATATCTTTGATTGAAATAGTTTCTCTATTAATCCAATGTAAATTTACAATTAAATCAGTATTTTTGTGATTATTAATCTTTTTAACTATATTAGAATTTAAAATAGCAAATGATAAAGTTTGTTTGAAATTATTAAAGAAAAATAATTTAGGAAATAATCCAATCAATAATCTTATATTTAATTTAATTTTTTGTGTAAATTTCTTCTTATGATTTTTAATCTCTAATCCATAGAATTTTGAGGAAATCTTATTTTTTAAACACAAATCAATATTTTTTGCAGCTATTGATGCTCCACCTATATAATCAGAGTAAGATAAATGAAAAACCTCATATTTAATTTTATTTCTCATTTTAAATTTAAATTTTATCCCAATTATTCTTCGAAAGTTTTGTTATTACAAAGAGATAAAATAGGCTAGATATAATAATTGATATTAACCTTCCTAAAATTAATGAAAGTATGTATGGCATTATAGTCAAAATAATAATTAATATGAGTGATTTATTTTTATCTAGCTTTCTATTAACTATGTGGTGAATATGCTCATTATCAGGTTTTAGAGGATTTTTTTTGTTGATTAATCTGTAAATAAATAATCTCGTCATATCTATGCCCGGCAAAAACATTAATAAAAAAATATCCTCGCAAGTAAAAATACTTTCTACGTTATAAATTTTAATTATTTCATGGGAAATTGCATAACCTATTAATATAGATCCACTATCACCTAAAAAAGATTTATTTTTAAAGTTTAGAATTGAAAAAAAAATTAAAGGTAATATCAAATAAACATATATTAATTGAGTTGAATTTAAATAAATTACAACTAATAAAAATATTGAATAAATAGACACTTGTAAATTCGCGCCATCAAACATATTAAGAGCATTTACAAAAGAAATAATGCAAAAGGCTAAAAATAAATATTTTATAGAACCTGTTAAATTTAAACTTTCTATGTAATTAAAACGTAAATTATTTATTAATATTTCTTGATTTACTAAGGAATTTAGAATTACTATAAAAAATAATACTCCAAGTTTTAATGTAGGTGATATATTTCTTTTATCATCTACGTAACCAAGAATAAAAACTATAAAAAAAATAAATAATGTTAGAATATAATTATTTGGCTGAAAAAAAGAGAATATAAGTATTATATTTATAAATATTATTAATCCTCCAGTTAATGGCGTGGATTTTTTGTGATACTTTCTTATACCATCTGGGACATCGTAAATATTGTAAATTTTACTTAATTTATCATGAAAAATTATAAATGATGTGTTAATTAAAATTAATATTACTAGAAAAAAATATAAAAAATGGTCCATATTTAATTATTAAAAGTTTTTAGAGGACCTTTTTTAAAATTATGGAGTAAGAATTTTTCAATTAGCGTATTTTTATAAAGATCAATAATTTGATTTTTTTGTTTGTAAATTTTCTCATAATCAAAACCCCAATAATGTCTAAAAGTTTCTAAATGAGAACCATATTTCTCAACTTGATTATTATTTAAAATTTTACCAGCATGAGCTGAAGACCAAACAAACCCATATTTTTCCTTAATTTTTTGTTCATTTTTCATGTAAAGATTGCTATTTGTAGCGAGCCAGATATTATTTTTCATAAACTGGAAGGCTATATCTGGAAACCATAAATGAAATATATACCCTTTTCTTGGTTTGATGAATTTTTTCCATAATTTTACATTTATAGCTATTGCTCCCCACATTGGAAGATCTATGGCAAATGTTCCATTATATAATTTTGATATTTTATTAAAATTTCTAATAGAATAATCAGAGAAAACTCTATTAGCATTTAGTAAATCATCTCTTTTTTTTAAATTTTTTTTATTTTTAAAAATTGAATAAAAAAAATATTTTAATTGATGTCTAAGTCTCAAATCAGAAATTTTATTGTTACAACTACTAAGAATAACATTTCCAATCCAGCCTTTTGGCTTTTTAGCATTTAAATATTCATCAATAATTTTCTTATTCATATAAATTCCATCTTCTGAAATAATATTAAAACCGAATGCTCCGATTGAGTTGTTATTAATTTTTTTAACAAATTTTTCAAATTCAGAAAAAAAATTTTTTTCGGCTGGAAAAATATCCTGTTGTAAGCAAAAAACCCATTCTACTTTGAATTTTTTCTCTAAAAATTCTATTCCTTGATTGACAGCAAATTGAACACCCTTATCTTTATTAATCTCAAAATAAATATTATTATTTTTACATATATGTTTTCCTTCGTTTAATTTTTTAGGATCGGATCTATCATCAATATTAATAACTGGATATCCCTCAAAATTAACTTTTTTTAAAACTTCATTTTTCAAAAGCTCATAATTATTAAAAGAGGAATAAATAATACCAATTTTCTTAATCATATTTTTTTATAATTAAATTTAGAAATATTTGAAGATTTAAATTTCATACCATTTAATGGATTAAATTTTTTTGAAGATGTAAAATTTTTTACAAGTAAGAAGCTATTATTACACCTAACTACAAATTTATTATTTGGAAATACTTCAACGATCTCTCCAATCTCACATTTAATTTTTGTATTTATTTCAAATGGGATTGCATCATTAATGTAAATTTTTTTTGATTTGTAAAAGGTAAAAGCATTCGGGTATGGAGTTTTAAGTGCTCTAACAAGGTTGGATATTTCAAGTGAAGAAAACCTCCAATTGATAAAACCATCATCTGGATTTCTTTTTGGAAAATATGATGACCCTGAGTTATTTTGCTTACGAGCTTTTTTACTGTAAAATTTCCAATTAGTAATTATTTTAAAAAAGAACTCTGATGAGATAATAGAGTTTTTAAAGTATAAACTTTCTATGTCATCATATAGATTTATTTTACATGTTTTTTTTTCAAAAATATCACCATTATCAATGCCTGATTTAAGTCTCATTGCATAATATATCATTTTTTTAAATCCACCTATTAAAGCCCAATTGAATACTGCTCTTCCCCTACTTCTTGGTGGAGAAAGTATTCCCGCATGTACTCCGATTGTTGATTTTTTTGCCAATTCTAAAGTCCACTGAGGAATAAGCCTTGACCAACCAAATACAATTAAAAAATCAATATCAAGTTGTTTTAGCTTTTTTTTATCATTCTTGCTTATTAAACTATATGTCTCGACTTCTATGATTTTTATTTTTTCGTTTTTAAAATTATATGGATCTGTAACATTATATTTTTTTTTATTTTTTAAAGTAATTAAGTAATTAATCTTTATTCCCTTATTCTGTAGATAATTAATCAAATATTTTGTTATTGATTGATTTCCTATTATTGCAATTTTATTTTTTGTTTTCTCTAAACTCATAGTTTAATTCTTTAAAATTTGAAAAATTAATTCTTTTTCTTTTTAGATAGGAAATTGTTTCTATAAAAAAATCCCTAATTCCATATTTTTTTTTATTAATATACTTTTCGCTTTCTTTTTTTGTAGAAAACAAAACAGATTTAAATTTTTTTTTGAAATTATTTCTCTTTTCAATTGATGGAGTATTTAAGTACAAATCTAAAGGATGAAAATCTAAAATTTTTAGTCCTGGCAAGTTAAGATTCAAAGAATTCTTAATATTAAATTTAAAATTTAAAATCATTCCATCTTCCCACACATATGGAACTTTTACTAAATCAATATCAGGATGATAATTGGGAGTAATGTATGGCTGATTAATAAGTATTATAGATGAATCAATTTCAGTACCTCTTTTTGCAAAAAATTTTAAATCTGGATATGAATGTCCTAAAACATGAAACCTTAAATATTTTTTGTTTCCAAAATTTTTTACAGTTTTATAAATATTATTAATCGTATGCCCGTGTGAACTATTATTTTGTAAATTTGGGTGTATTCCCTGAGTAATATTTTTTTCATTAAGATTTTGTAAAATTTTAGATTTGTGTGTGTTAAAAAAAGTTGGATTAAGTTTACTTGTAAGATTTAAAAGATCTTCAATCATGAACTCCGGGGCCCAATCTATATCAAAAGATAAGATAATATTGTTTAATTTATTGTAGTTACAAAAACTATTAAGAAATTGTTTATTAATTTGATTTTGTTTTTTCATTTATGACAAGCTCTATAGCTTTTTCTAAAGATATTTTTGGTTTAAAACCAAGTTTTTTTTTTGCTAATTTTATATCTGGCCTTCTTCTTCTTATATCCTTATAATTTCCAAATATTTTAGATTGAGGCACATGTTTTATTTTAAGTTTATTCATTGAGGTTCCCATCTTTTTCGAAATTATTTTTAAAGTATCTAAAACACTTATTTCTTCATCATTTCCAATATTTATTATTTCACCATTAATTTTTTTTGAAATTATTGCCAGGTATGTACCATATGCCAAATCAATTGCGTGACCCATTGATCTAGTCTGTCTACCATCTCCGTGGATCTCGATAACTTTTTTTTTTAAAATTTTATCTATAAATTGAGGTATGTGACCACCTGACCATGAAAAAGACGATTTATGACTAAACCCTCCAAAATATCTAAGAATAGTCAAATTAACTTTATAATCTTTATGATAACAATAACATAAATGTTCACAATAAATTTTTGAAACGGCATATGACCATCTCTTTGCTAAAGAGCTACCGATAATTAAATTATTTTTTTCATTAAACGGTAATTTTTCTGAAATTCCATAAACATCTGATGTCGAGGCAAATATAAGTTTTTTTTTATAAATTTTTACAGCATCGAGGACAATTTTAGTTGCAAAAACATTTGTAATTAAAGTTTTGTAGGATGGTTGAAGTTCTGTGACTTTTTTGACTGCTGCCAAATGGACAACAATGTCAACTTTTTTTACAAATTTAAATATATTTTTCTTTTGATTAATATCTCCTTTAATGAAAGTAAAATTTTTATTTTTAAGCAATGATTTTATATTTGATTTTCTTCCAACTGCTAAGTTATCAATACCATAAACTCTAAAATTTTTACTTAATAAAATTTCTGAAAGGTGAGATCCCAACATACCAGCAACTCCTGTTATAAACACTTTCATTTAATTTTCTTAAATATTTTATCTTTTATTTCATAAATGTGATCACATCTTTTAAGTGTATTTAAACTGTGAGAAATATAAACTATTGTTTGATCATTATACTCATTGTGCAAGTTTTCAATAATATTTTTTTCAGTTAATTCATCCAGAGCATTTGTTGCCTCATCTAATATTAAAAGTTCAGGATTTGAGAATAATGCTCTTGCAAGACCTATTCTTTGTCTTTGACCGCCAGATAGCTTAATACCCTTCTCACCAATTATAGTATCAACCCCTAATTCTAAATTATCGATCAATTGCTCAAGTTTAACAATTCTAAGAATTTTATTTAGGTTATTATGTTCATAACCTTTAATGCTGTCAATTTCAAAACATATATTATTTTTTATTGTATCATCAAACAAAAAAATTGATTGAGAAACGTATCCAAATTTTTTCAAATAATCATTTAATTTAAATTTTGAAATATCATTTTTATCAAGATAAATATTGCCAGAAGACGGTTTTACAAGACCACAAAGTAAATCAAAAAATGTACTTTTACCAATCCCAGTCTCTCCTAAAATTCCAATTTTTGAACCTTTTTTTATTTCAATATTTAAATTGTCAAATACTTTTTTTTCTTTGACTTCGTAAAAAAAAGATACTTTATCAAATACTAATTTTTCCCAAGATTCAGGTATATCGTTCAATTTTGTATTAATGTAATTGTCTTTTTCGTCTGTATCATTAAATTCTTGATAGAGTCTTTCAATAGACACGGTCGAAAACCTAATATTTTGTTGTGAGTGTATTACTTTATTCGCTGAAGGTAACATTCTAAATGCTGCTACACCGTATAAAGATAAGATGGTTATCAATTTTGAAATATCATTTGCCGTTAAAACAATTATTATTATTATTGTGATAAAACTTACTATTGCAGTTAATTCTAAATACAGTTTTGGAATATTCTGCAATGTTGCATGATAGCCCGAAACCTTGCCGAGTAAGTTGTTACTTTTCTCAAATTTTTTTTTGAAATATTCAAGTTTATCGAATATTTTCAGCTCTCTTATCCCTCCAAATCCTTGTGATAGAATTTTGAATTTATCTTGATCTGATTTTTGGCGCTGTAGTCCCCATTTCATAATAAAAGGTTTGGTCAAAATTTGAAAAATAGATGAAATAACAAAAATTATTATAAAAACTATTATCGTAATTTTTGGATTATAAATAAGCAAAAATAATGAAATAGTTAAAATAAGTAATATTTCTGTTAGCATAGTAAGAATAGATATAAGTGCTTGTTCACAATAAACGCCAGTTTCATTATGAATATTACTTATAAGTTTTGATGAATTTGTTTTCATAAAAAAATTATAATTTTTATTTAAATACAGATTAAATAATCGATTGCTTATTGAAGATCTTGAACCAAATGCAAAAGTGTTTATTTTATAGTAAAGAAAACCAATGAAAATGTTTTTAAATAAATAAAAACCTAAAATTAAAATGGAGAAGTAGATTATACGCATTTTGATTTCTAAGCTGAATATATATTCATTAATTGTTAATGGGATGAATGTAAAATTTTTTAAGCTGTCAGAATCAACTATTACTGAAATAAATGGTATGATTAATCCAAGTCCTACAGCTTCTAAAAAAGATCCAATCAACATTAAAAAGATTAATAAGTAAAAAGAATTTTTTTCTTTTTTACTTAAAATGAAAAAAATTTGTTTAATTTTAATTAACATTAAATTATTTATAATAGTTTACAAACCATGCAGTAAATTTTGTTAGTCCATTCAACAAAGAAGTATTAGGGTTATAATTGATAAAATTGTTTAATTTTTTTATATTGGATTTGGTCGATATCATATCTCCTTTTTGCAAAGGCAAATATTTTTTTTTAATTTTTATATTTAAGATTTTTTCATATGTGTTAATAAATTTTAATAGTTTTATACTCTTGCCTCTACCAATATTAAAAATTTCAATAATTCTTTTTTTTGTATAAATACTTTTAAATAATATTTTTATAATTGCATTTGAAACATCTTCAACATAAGTAAAGTCTCTACTCATTTTGCCTGAGTTAAAAACTTCAATAGTTTTTTTCTTTAATATTTTATTTAAGAAAATAAATGGAGCCATATCTGGTCTTCCCCAAGGACCATAAACTGTAAAGAATCTTAAACCTATAGAATTAAACTTGCAAATTTCTGAATACGAATGAGCTAAAATTTCATTACAAATTTTTGAGGCCGCATAAAGATTTTTTGGTGTATTTGTTCTTAGATTTTCTGAAAAGCTTTTATGATTTTTAAAATTATTACCATATGCACTTGAAGAGCTAGCATAGATCAGATTTTTAATTTTATTTTTTTTACATAACTCTAGCAAATTAAAAAAACCAATTAAATTGCTATTTAGATAGGCAGTAGGGTTCGTTAAAGAATATCTTACATTTGCTTGAGCAGCAAAATGTAAAATATGATTAATTTTATATTTTTTAATTAATTGATCAATTTTTTTTATATCCTTAGACAAATCCAACTTAAAAAAAATATAGTTTTTATATTTTTTTAAAAAATTATTTCTATCTATTTTTAATTTTAAATCATAATAATTGTTAAGGTTGTCAATTCCTATAACAGTATGACCCATATCCAAAAGTTTTTTTGATGTCCACATTCCAATAAAACCTGCAGAACCAGTTATTAAAAATTTCATTATTTAAATTATTTATTTTTGAGAAAATTTATAACTTCAAGCAAGCTTATTTTAAACAAAATTATTTATTTTTTAAATAAGTATAAATTGCTTTAACAATTTTTTTAGAAGCATTTCCATTTCCAAAATTAGCTTTATATTTTATAAATTGTTTCCTGCTATTAATTTCATTTATTTGTCTAAAAAAATTTTTTTTTTGGGGGTTAATCAAATAATTAAATTTTAAATTAACCAATTCGTTCCACTCTGTTTCTTTTCTTAAAACAAAACATCGTTTTTTTAAAAAAAAACTTTCTTTTTGAACTCCACCACTATCTGTAATTACCGCGTCAGCATTGTGAATAAGATTTGCAAATTCAATGTAACTTTGCGGTTTGATTATTTTAATTTTTTTTTTTATTTTAAACATAGATATAATTTTTTTTAATCTGGGGTGGGCAGGAAAAACGATATTTTTATAAAATGAAAGTTTATTTAAATTATTTATAATATTTTTAAATATTTTTACATTGCAATTCTCTTCTCTATGTAAAGTACATAAATAATAATTATTTAATTTTTTTTTTGTTTTAATATTTTTTTTATATTTTAAATGAACGTCCAACATAACATCTCCCATATTATAGATTTGTTTTTCTTTCATTTTTTTAAAATTTTCTTTATGTAAGTTTTGGAAGGCTTCTTTTGTTGGACAGAATAATAAGTTACTTATTCTATCAGTAACGATTCTGTTAATTTCTTCTTGCATATTCATATTAAAACTTCTTAATCCAGATTCTATATGTGCAATTTTAATATTTAATTTTGATGCACATAAAGCTCCTGCTATTGTTGAATTAGTATCCCCATAAACAATAAGTAAGTCTGGCTTTTCAAGCAACATAACATCTGATAACTTTTTAATCATTTTTGAAATCATTTTAGTGTGGTTTAATTTTGATACATTCAAAAAATATTTTGGCTTTTGTATTTTTAGCTCACCAAAAAAAATATTGCTCATTTCGAAATCATAATGCTGTCCAGTATGAACTATTATCTCCTTAATTACATTTTTATACTTTGATTTTATTACATCAGACACAATTGAAGCTTTAATAAACTGAGGTCTGGCACCCAATACAGTTAAAATTTTCATAATTGTTTTTGATATCTTTTAAAAATATTTAGAACTTTATCTTGCTCTTGTTTTGTTATGTATGGACCAAATGGAAGACTTAAAATCTTTTTTGATATCATGTTACTAACTTTTTTTACTTTTGAGGATTTGATTTTAAAAATTTTTTGTTTGTCAATTGGATTCGGATAATAAATTGCATACGGTATTTTATTTTTTTTAAATTTATCAATTAAAAACTTTCTTTTTGAAGATAGTATGCAGAATTGAGCAAATGCGCTTTTACCAAATTTCTCATACCTAATTAAATTAATATATTTAAATTTGTGTTTCTTGAAAAAATTGTAATAATAATTAAATTTTTTTTTTCTTAATTTAAGTTCTTTTTCAAATATTCCCAATTTAACATTTAAAATAGCACATTGAAGTGTATCTATTCTAGCGTTTAAACCTAAGACATTATGAATACCTCTTTTTACTTGGCCATGTACTCTTATCGCTTTCATTTTTAAAAATAATTTTCGATTATTAGTAAATATTGCTCCCGCATCACCAAAACTTCCAAGTGGTTTTGAAGGAAAAAAAGATGTGCATCCAATAGTAGTTAAATTACAGCTTTTTTTATTCTTGTATTCGGCGCCAAAACTCTGAGCACCATCTTCGATTATGTGTAGTTTATATTTTTTCCCAATTTTATTAATTTGATCTATATTTGGAACATTCCCAAATAACGATACAAATATTATACATTTTGTTCTTTTGGTAATCGATTTTTCAATTTTTTCTATATCTATATTGCAACTATCACGCTCTATATCTACAAATATTGGTTTTGCTTCTAAAAATTTTATAACAGATGCTGTGGATATCCATGAAAATGAGGGGACAATCACTTCGTCGTTTCTTTTAACTCCGAGTGCCATTAACGAAATTAAAAGTGCATCAGTTCCGGAAGAAACACCTAAACAAAATTTTGATCCAGTAAAATTTAATAAATTTTTTTCTAATATTTCAACATCAGGACCCATAATGAATTTGTTATTTTTAATTACTTTATTAATGCTGTTACTTAATAAGTCTTTAGTTTTATTTGTAATTTTATTAATTTTGTTAAATTGCATTTTTTTTTAAATTATTGACTAATTGAATAGATTTAAATGCGTCTACTAAATTTGAATTTTTTAATTTTAATATTTTTCTATAATTCAAAGTATGAAGATCATCAAAAGTGTTTGAAAATTCTATTTCCTTATTATTAAACTTGATTACTCTATCAACTTTTGGTGTTTCTTTCCTTTTTATTTTTTTTACACTTAAATCCCAAGTAACTTTTGCTTTCTCTAAATATAGTATGCCTTTTGCATTAAATTTATTATTGTATATGACCAAACTATTCTTTAAATTTCCAAATATCCATAACATTAAATCAAAGAAATGTACTCCAATATTTAAGATTATTCCTCCAGATTTTATATCATTGCCTTTCCAAGTTTTAAAATATTCGGGGTATCTTTCCGTATGATATTTTAGATTAATCTTATTCATTTTATTAGTTTTGTCTGCTAATTTTTTTAGTTTTAATATCGATGGATGAAAACGTAATTGTAAAATTGAATTAATTTTTTTATTATATTTCTTCGATAAAAATCTTATTTGCTCAAATTGATATTTATTAATTACAATTGGTTTTTCACAGATAATATTCATATTCATTTTTAATCCTAATTTTATATGTTTAAAATGTAAATTATTTGGAGAACAAATAACTAGGTAATCAACTTTTTTTTTTGATTTTTTTAAATAATTTGTAAATTTAGTAATACTACTAAATTGCTTACAATCACTAAAATAATTTTTAATTATATTTGATTCTTTTTTATCATAAGTCGCAATTAAATTACATTTTAATTTTTTAATTGCGTGGAAATGTTTTTTTGCAACATATCCACCTGAACCTATTAAAGCAAAATTTTTTTTAGGCATTTATAATTTTTTTTGATTTAATTCTTTTATAAACACCGCGTGTATCGATTATTAAATTTGAATGAGTTATAATTTTTTTATAATCAAATAAGTCATGGTTTGTAACAATAATTACAGCATCAAAATTTTTAAATAACTTATAGTTTAATTTAATTGTTTTATATTTATTTTTGTGAATTAATTTTTTTGTGTGTAAAATTGGTACTAATGGATCACAATATGAAACTTGATATTTATATTTTTGTGTTAGAATATTTATAATTTCTAAAGCCGGCGCTTCTCTATAATCATCAACGTTAGGCTTATATGCAACACCAACCAAAAGTATTTTATAATTTTTTTTTAATTTTTTATTTTTTGATAAAGCTGACAATGACTTATAAGTTTTTTTGACCACATAACTTGGCATGTATTCGTTAATTTTTGCTGCTAATCTTATAAATTCTGTATTAGCATCATATTTTTTTGCCTCCCAGGTTAAAATAAATGGATCAATTGGAATACAGTGTCCTCCAACACCTGGGCCTGGGCTAAAAGGATAAAATCCAAATGGTTTGGATTTTGCTGCCTCTACAACGTCCCAGATATCGATGCCCATCTTATCACATATAATTTTCATTTCATTTATCAGACCAATATTTACTGACCTAAAAATGTTTTCGACTAATTTAGTCATCTCAGCTGTTTTTATGTCTTTTACTTTGAATACTTTATTAACTACTGACTTGTACAATATTGCCCCCAAAGTTAGACATTTATCTGTTTTACCGGAAACTACTTTTGTTATATTTTTTATTTTAAATAAGTTATTTCCTGGATCTTCCCTCTCTGGTGAAAAAATTAAGTAACAATCTTCACCAATAACAAGTTTTCTTTTATTAAAAATTGTTTCAAAATATTTTTCCGTAGTGCCAGGATAAGACGTGCTCTCATGACAGAATATTTGTCCTTTCTTTATATTTTTTTCTATTTTATTTAAACAATTTTTTAAAAATGATAAATTAGGAGATTTATTTTTTCTAACAGGTGTTGGTAAGCAAAAAATTAGTACATCAATATTACTTACTTTGGAAAAATTACTGTTAACAATTAATTTTTTGCCAACTAATTTTTTTAATACACTATCAGGTATTTGTCTAATATAAGAAATACCTTTTTTAAGTTTTAAAATTTTTTTTTTGTCATTATCAAATCCGTATACTTTAAAATTTTTTTCTGCAAACCTTAAAGCTAATGGTAGACCAACATACCCTAGACCAAAAATTCCTATTTTTACTTTTTTTGACTTAAGTTTTTTTCGAATCTTTTCAAACATAGTTAATAAATTTTTTTTTATATATTTCAAATTTATCTTTAAGCTTTAATTCAAATTTTTCTGGCATTCTTAAAGTAGGTGATTTGGATCTTAATTTAATTATTCTATTTTTTTTATTCATCTTTTTTTTTAAAAAATTTTCAAAATTTATTAATAGTTTTATCTCATTATTATAATGTCTTTTATAAAAGTTGCTTAGTCTATCAGATTTATATACTTTAGTAATTTTGTGACAAACTATATTTCCTTTGTCTACACTTTGATCAATATAATGAAGTGTATTTCCAACCAGTTCATTTTTATAAATTGACCATTTTATTGAATCTAATCCCCTTGTTTGCGGAATTAATCCAGAATGACAGTTTAATATATAATTTTTTTTTATTATTCTATAATTTAACAAATTAGCACCACCTATTATAGCTACATCAATTTTGGATAAGCAATTTTTTTTATTAAAATATACTGATTTGATATTATTTACTTTTGCAAGTTTAATTTGACTTTTAGTCTTAAACTGGTGTGGTCTGTGATCATTTTTTTTTTTTGATCTTTTTTTAAATTTTACTAGAAGTAGTTTAATTTGATATTTATTTTTTTTTATAAGACCTTTCAATATTTGATAGCTCTTCAAGTGAGGTTTATCGTAGGTAATTAAGCCAATCTTCATATTATTTATTATTATATGAATTTACAAATTCCAGATGTTTCTAATATTATTAACTATAGATTTTGTGGGATTTTGAAAATTGTTGCCCCAATAAAAGCTATTAATTTTTTTTAATATATCATTATTTGTACTATTTTCACTTTTTTCATAAATATGATGAATACAATCGACTAAATTGTTTTTGTTTGCAAAGCAACCATACCAATAAGGCAACCATAATTTTGACTTTAATTTATCAGAAAATTTATAATTATCTGAAAAACCCCAATTTCCATAATAATTTTCACCAAATAAATTAGCCAAATCCCAACCCTTTCCAAAAGGCCTATTTAATACTGACGGTTGAAAAAATATATAGGGTTTGCCATGCAAGTTTACATCAATAGCTGAGTGTGACTCAACACTAATTCCAATATCCATATTATTGAACATATCTCTTTCATCACCCTCTTCAATTTTTACACCTATACCCTTCCAAAATTTATAGTCTTCGTGACCTGAATCCTTTGTCATTAAATTATCATTTATTGAATAATGTATTCTTACGGAAATTTTAAAACCTGCGTTTCTCAACAAGTTTGATATTGTTTCATAATTTGCCTTCATATCTATTATGTATTTATTATACCATTCATCTGTTTTATTTTTAAACCATGAGGGAAGTTTGGAGAAAACATTACTAAATGACTTAGGAAAGATAACTATGTGAGTATTTTCTATTTTTTTTGGTATATATTTATCAATATATTGATATCTCAAACTTCCAGTTATTCTAGGATTTCTATTTTTAAATTGCCTTAAAAAGTTTACAAGTATATTTCTCCTTGCTTTATTGAAAACATATATATTTGATAATGATTTAAATAATAAATTTTTTGATCCCAAGTCCCAAAAATCTATTCCACCAGCATCACTGTAGACAATTATTTTTTTTTTATTTTTTTTCAAAATATCTACAAGTGGTTTGTAATCTCTCCATGATGCGATTAAAAAGTAATCAAAATTTTCGATTACTTCCATAAATTTTTTTTTATCATTAATAAAAATATGTTTTGCTTTTTTAAAATATGATAAGTCATTAATATCATAGTAAGAAAAAGAAAGATCTTTGCCAGGTATTAAAAACGTAGTGTCAATATTATAATTATTAAATTCTTTAATTAGAGCTAATTCACGGTTTATATTAGCTTTAATTTTTCTCCCAATTAAAATACAGATACTTTTCATTTCTAAATCGGTAAACTGATAATTATTAATTTTATTTTTATATCAATATTAACAAAATTTATTATTTTTTTTTAGATATTTGTCATATTTAATTAACATATTAAGTGCATGTTTGTATGCTAAAGCTTGGCCCTGTTCGGTCATACCTCCAATATGTGGTGTTAAAAATATTTGATCATTTTGCTTTTTGTACTCCTTAAGAAGAATATTATTTTCTATGTTTCTTTGTTCTCCTTTAATAACGTCTGCTAGATACTTCGATTTGCGATTATTTTTTAAAAATTTCAATAGGTGCTCTTCATTAATCACCTCTCCTCTTGAAGTATTTATAATTATCACATCTTGTTTAAAATACTTAAAAAGTCTATTGCTTAGAAAATTTATATTTTTTTTTAAAGCATGAATATTTAAAGAGATGATATCAAATTTTTTTAGATCCTTTCCTAACTTAGTTATTCTATTTAATTTTTTTGACTTTATATTGACGTAAGGATCATAAAAACTCATATTTGCGCCAAAACTCATACAGAACTTTGAATAAATTCTACCTAACCTGCCATATCCAATAGTTAAGATATTAATATTATTTAGACTTCTACCAACATAGTCTAAATAGGACCACTCTCCTTTTTTTACTGACTTGGAACTTTCATTAATATGCCTCAAACCCATTAAACTCAAACAAAACGCTAGTTCTGCTGTAGATGATAATTTTCTAATAATTTTTTTCTCTTGAGTTAACGATAGAAGTTTTATGCCATTTTTTTTAACATAACTTAAATCGATATGATTTGTTCCAGTTGATGCTGTACAAATTGCCTTAATTTTCGAATTTTTAAGTATTTCGCCATCTAAAAAAATTTTAGACATATTTGGATTTGTAAAAATATAATCAAATTTTTTTATATTTTTTATTAATGCTCTTTTCTTTGGTTTTTCATAAACAGAAATCTGGAAATTTTTTTTAGCTAAATTTAGAAAATTTTTTATGTGTTTAACAGGTGTGATAATAAAAAGTTTACTTTTCATTTATTTTTTTTTGAGCTAATAACAAATCATATTTATCATCAATGTTTATAGATCTTTTGGGTGGTAATATATATCCAATACTTTTGCCAGATACATACCTCTTATTTTCAATTACGAATTTTCTACTCATTGCATAAATAGATCCAGATCTAACATATGCATTAGGTTTAAGATCTTGTCTTCTGCTTTCAAGTTTCTCTTTAATGACAAAATCAGATAAAATTCCATTATTCATTTTTTTTATTCTTGCGGGGTGGTGGTCAAAAAGTTGATTAACAGCAATAACACTGTCAGATTTACTTTTTATTATTATTTTAATTACAGCATCAATATCTTTGATTGTTTTTAATGGATTCGTGGCCATTAATTCAATGACATAATTAAATTTTTTTTTAAATATTTTTTCACTAATAAGCAAAGCATGCTTTAAAGCATCTGCGGATTTAGCTTTATCACCTGAAAGTCTTTTTGGTCTTAAAAATGGAACATTGGCACCGTATTTTAGGGATACTTTTTTTATTTCTTTGCTATCCGTTGAAACTATATAATCAGTTATATAATTGCTCTTTAAAGCTTCTTTAATAGTATAATAAATTAATGGTTTTTTGTTGATTAAAACAATATTCTTATTTTTGACTGATTTTGAACCAGATCTAGCAAGTGTAACTCCAAGAATATTTAATTTCAACCTATTCCTTTCCATGTATTGCCATTCTCGGTATAATGATGTTCAGCTATTATCTTTGGTTCATATAAATATTTTAATTTTTTTGAAACGATTTTATTTGCCCAATATCTGTCTTCTTTTCCTGAAAGGTTTTCGTCAAATGGATATTTTTTTAATATTTTTTTTTTATAAATTGCCAATGCATTATGCAAAAAGTATCTTTTCTCTAGATTTGAATATAAATTAACTTTGCTATTTTCACTAAAGTGACTCCATATATATCTTTTCGAAATCTTTTTACCTCTATATATGGGTACTTGTTTTCCAAAAATACAAACGTACTTTTTTAAATTTTGACTAATCTGGTTTTCTGGGAATTCTTTTAAAACACAGTGAGCAGAAATTATTAGAATATTATCTTTTTTACTTTTACTTACACCTAAATTTAATGCCTTGCCCGGACTATAGTCATTAATTTTAAAGATTTTGATTTTTGTATAATTTTTTGATTTTTTATTTAATAATGGATCTTCTATAAATTGATTAACAATATCTAGTGTTTTGTCTGTAGAATTGTTATCAATTATTATTATTTCAGGTTTCAGTAAATAATCTAAAACTGATTGTATAGTGTGACCAATCCATTGTTCTTCATTTCTAGTTCTAATCACTACAGAGAAATTGTTTAGTCTTTTGACCATCTTCCCCTATAGTTATTGTAAATATCCATTTCACAATCTTGAACATTTATACCTTTGTCAATATTCATTTTTACAAATTTATCTCTATAGTCACAAATCTTTTTCATATCAGCTGGCAATAAAGCAAACTTATTATCTCGACCAGGAAGATTATTATCTATTGTAAAATGCTTCTCTATGATACTTGCGCCTAAGCTAATTGCAGCTATAGCATCATCAATTTCTTTTAGATGTCCGCTATATCCAATTTGCTTATGAAATGACTTTAACTTAATTAATTTTGGTAAATTTACATTATTTTCATCCAATGGATAAGATGAAACACAATGTAAGAAATAAACTTTTGATAGATCAATTTTTAAATTCATTATATTTTCAAATTCTTCCCATTTGCAAGCTCCAACCGATATAAATATTTTATCAAAGTGGTCTGCACATTTTTTTATTAAGTCTAAATTATAAACTTCGTGACTAGGTATTTTTATAGATTTAATATTTGTTTTTAATAGAAAAGGTAAGTCTTTGACGTTAAATATTGATGTCAAAAATTTTACCTTATTTTTTTTACAATGTTCAATTAATTCAATGTAATCTTGATCTTTTAGTTCAGCTTTTTGATATATTTCGATTCTACCATCCTTATTCCAAGGACCTTCTTTAAGATTTTCTACTCTCCAAGTTTGGAATTTGCAATAATCTACTCCGGACACAGTCGCTTGATCTATCATCTTCTTTGCTAAATCTAGAGATCCCATGTGATTCCATCCTATTTCAGCAATAATTTGACATTTTTTTTCCATAATTTTTAAGTTATTACACTTAATTAAGTGAATTACTATAAATAATTATAAAGATTTAGAAAAAAATTAATATGAGCAATAATAAATGTCAAAATATTTAAATCTCAACATTTTATTTGGAAAACAAAATTTAGTAATTAATATTCCAATTTTTATATCTTGGCTATTGCTTATCTTGTCAGTCGGTGCAAATTCATCCGACTTGGTCTATGCTATTTTAAATTTTGTTAATGGAAATTTTGGGATAAAAGAAATTTTTAAATTTGCATATTTTAGATCAGGTGTTGTTTATATTATTTTTATCCTTTTTTTAATTTTTTTTATAATTAATAGAAATTATTTAAAGATAAACAGAAATTTTGGTCTTGAGGATTTATTTATTACATTATTTTTTTTATATACTTTTGTTGGTATTATTGGATTAAATTTATCATGTAACTATAAAGATAATTTTTTAAATATAAATGATTTTATTTGCGAAAATGGTAATAGGAAAAACTTCTGGTTTACTATACATTTCTCAATAGCATCTATTAATTTAGCTTTAGTATATATAATAATTTCTATCAGAAAAGAAATATTTTTAACCGTAACTTTCTCTACTTTATTTTTTTTAATTATTTTAAGTTTTTTTTTAATTTTTAATAATCAGCTTGAATACGGAGGGATTGAACTCAAGATCCCGCTCTTAAATTTTAATATATATATGAATAGCAATGGTCAAGGCAGATTGCTTTTAATATTGTTAGTTTTTTTTCAATGTTTAATTTTTTCTAGTTATTTTAAGTACTATAATTTAAAGATTATTTTAAAACTTACGGTCATAATAATTGGTTCGATAATTTTTAGCCTAGAGGGTAAGTTTAACTCTTTAATGTTTATTTTTTGCTCAGTTGTATCTGTTTTTTACATTTCAAAAGATAATTTTAAGAAAAAGATTATAAACATTTTAGTAATTTTAATTATTCCATTTTTAATTTATCAAGCAAAACTAGAATACGATAAAATAACTTTACCAAATGCTAAGTGTCTTGATAATTCTGAAAGTTGTTTAAAAGAGTTTCAATTTATTAAAGAACAAAATTCTAATAGATTATTTAAGACAAATTTTTTTAATAAAAAAAAATCTAATTTAGATAATTCCTCAGATAATTCGATAAAAAATATAATTAATAATAACGAAGAATTAGTAAAGGAAAATAAATCAGGATATTTAAGCACAAGGAAACAAAAATGGATTTTTTTAATTAATGATGTTTTGGAAAGAAATTATTTTTTTGGGAATGGACCTGAGTATGACAGGCAATTGTTAATATATTTGGCAGATACTAAAGGTGCAAAAAGAACTGCAGTTAATTCTGATGCTGCTAATGGTTTAATTTATGGATTTTTAACAAGTGGAATATTTGGATTAATTTTTTACATATATTCTATATTTTATTTAATTATAAATTTGATTAAGTATTTTTTTGTAAAAAAAGAAAAAAGTATATTATTAAATTTTGGTTTTTTTTGTCTTGGTATAGTTATTATGAGATCTTTAATTGAAAATAGTTTTATGTCTTGGAACTTTGATCAGTTTTTAATGATCGGTGCAATTATATTAATCAAGTGCAATTTAGATCAACTACAAATAAAAAAATATTAAAGCAAAGTTTGAATGGTAGAAATAATAAAGCTTTTTAAATATAACATAATATCATACTTAAAAATTCTAAAGAATACTAAATTTATAAATTATAATTATAATAATATTGAAAAAAAAGATTTAAATACAGTCAGAATATATAAAATAAAAAACTGTTTTTTTGATACTAGAAATGATTTTGCATTTGATAGTAACGGAAAGATTATTTCTGAAACTTTGGACAATAAAGCAAGAATTAAAAATTTTAAAAAAAAAAAATTTAAAAAAAAAGTTTTTTTTGATGAAGATAAAATAGTATTAAATCTTTCATCAGAACAACATTTTAATTATTATCATTTTATAATTGATATTTTGTTTAAACTTTTTATTTTTAGAAAGCTAAACATAAATAATTACACGATTGTTTTACCAAAAGAAAAATTTAATGGATATATAAAGGATATCTTTGAATTTTTTTTTCCTAGAGAGATAAAAAAAGTTTTTTTAGTAGATAAAAACTCTTATATTGTATGTAAAATATTATATCATATTGAAAGTAACTTTGATCATAATTTTATCAAATTTAAAGATTACTTATTATTCTTAAGTAAAAAAATTAAAAAATCAAAAAAATTAAGTAAATTTAAATTTAAAAAAGTTTATATTTCTAGAAAATTAGCCAATTACAGAGGTTTTAAAAATGAAAAAAAACTTATCACTTATTTATCTAAACAAGGTTTTAAAATATTACATTTTGAAAATATGAATATTCTAGATCAATTTAGTGTTTTTAAAAATTCAAAAATAATATTGACATGTCATGGTTCGGCGTTGACGAATTTAATAGCTTCAAATAAAAAAAATTTGATAATTGAAATTCACTCAAGAATTTTTACAGACAATTATTTAAAAATAAGTCAATTATTAAATTTAAAGAATTATAAAAATTATCTGTTGAAAGAAAACAGGTTTTTTAACTTCTTTGATAATATTACAGAGAAAAATAAAAATAAAATAATTACAGAGGACTTTTTAAACGATATAAATTTTTTAATAAATCAATAAATATTTTATTTAATTTTTTTTAATACAACCGACCTATTCAAAGCAAAGACTCTTGGAGCAAGTAATACTAACAATTTGTCAATTATGGTTATAAATTTTAGCAGAGCATTATTAAGGGGTATATAAGGAGCGTTAATTCCGTTACCGCCAGAATTTAGAAATATTAAGAATTCAGAGAGATTATTTTTTTCTATTATATAATTATTCATAAATTTATCTTTAATTTGTTTATTCCCAAATAATAAATATCCAGTTGCATTATTGTCTTTCCAGTCATTTTTTTTTGTCGACCATCTTTCGTGATTACAAATCTTCAAAAAAAACTTGAAGAAAAAAGAAATTTCTGGATCATTAATTAGTATTTTTCCATCTTTTTTTAATAATTTCCTGGCCTTTTTCAGGGTTGTTAAAGGGTTGCTAGAATGATGTAAAGAATGATTAAATATCAAGACATCAATATTTCCCATAAATTTTTTCGGCAATGACATTTTATTCATGTCTATTTTAAAATTGATCCATTTTTCGTCAAAAATATCTGTTGTGATTATTTTTTTATTTAAAATTTTTTTACTAAGACCATTTCCAGAGCCAATCTCAACTATTAGCTGTTTATTTTTCAAATATTTTTTCATCCACTTGAGTCTTTCAGTTATGTGAAATTTAAAATTATAATTATTTGAAAATTTCATTCTGCTTTGAAATGGCGTGATAGTTTTAATAAATCTTTTCTTCATCTATCTGACAAACTTTTTTTTTATTTAAATTATTAGAATTAATTAAAATTTCATAATTATTATCAAATTTATAATTATTGTTTAATAAATTCACTACTAAGTGTAAATATTTGAAGTAGTTTAATACATTTTCATTAGAGTGATACTGGTTCGAATTTATATTGTCTTTAATATTTAAAATAATTTTGGAACAATTTAAATAATTATTTAAATTAAAATTCCAATTATAATTTTTTTTAGTCTCATAAATCTGAATTGAGGGAAATGAATCTTGTCGCGTAATACCATCATTAAAAACAGAAAATTTATAAATTGGAAATATAAAAACTAAAATAGATAAATAAAGTTTAATTTTTTCTGATTGCAAATTTATAAA
>CACIFV010000002.1 GCA_902586025.1 uncultured Pelagibacteraceae bacterium | reverse complement strand
TTCTTGAGACATTGGCAGAAGATGTTTTTGATGAGCTATTCAAAGATAAAAGAATAGATAAAATCACTCTTCAAATCGAAAAATTAGAAATAATGAAGGATTGCAGCTCAGTTGGGATCCAAATTTCTAAAAAAAGAAGCCATGATCAGCTCTGATATAGGTAAAGAAGTAATTAAAAAAGAATTGCCCTTGGTTCCTAAGCTGCCAGGTGTTTATAGAATGCTAAATTCAAAAGGAGAAATTCTTTATGTAGGCAAAGCAAAAAACCTTCCAAATAGACTTAAAAGTTATGTTTCAGAGAAAAATCATATCATTAGGACTGAGAGAATGCTCTCTCAAACAAAAAGGCTTGAAATTACTACTACCTCAAATGAAAGTGAGGCTTTACTTTTAGAGGCAAATTTAATTAAAAAGTTTAAACCAAAATTTAATATTTTACTAAGAGATGACAAATCCTTTCCTTTTATTTTTATAGGCGACAAAGATAAATGGCCACAAATCAAAAGACACAGAGGGAAGAAAGGCAAAGAAGGATTTTATTTTGGACCATTTGCATCAGCTGGATCTGCAAATTGGACTATAAAAATGATCCAAAAAATATTTCATCTTAGAATTTGTGATGATACTGTTTTTAAAAATAGAGAAAGACCCTGCATACTTTATCAAATTAAAAGGTGCTCAGGTCCATGTGTTGGTTACGTAACTGAGAGTGATTATAAACAAACTGTTGATGATGCAATTGAGTTTGTGTCAGGTAAATCAAGAAAAATTCAGAAAAGCTTATCTAATCAAATGGAAAAAGCTAGTGAAGATTTAGACTTTGAAAAAGCAGCAATATTAAGAGATCGAATTAAATCATTAAATATTATCCAATCTTCTCAAAGAATTAATGAAGCAAATTTAGTCGAAGCAGATGTTATTGCAGGATACAAAGAGTCTGGAAAAACCTGTATTCAGGTTTTTTTCTATAGGTCAAAACAAAATTGGGGTAATCAAGCTTTTTTTCCAAAGCATGATCCAGAAGAAAATCTAAGTGATATTATTAATTCTTTTGTCTCTCAATTTTATGAAAATAAAAGTGTGCCTTCTTCAATAATTTTATCAAATGAAATTAAAGAAAAAGAATTAATTGAAAAAACACTTACACAAAAAGAAGGTAAACAAATCACAATTACTATTGCAAAAAAAGGGACAAAACTAAAAGTTATTAATCAAGCAATAAATAATGCAAAAGATAGTTTAAATAGAAAACTTTACGAGAGTCAGAATAATAGAGATCTTTTTGATGCAGTATCAAAAAAATTCAATCTTGAAACTAATATTAACTTAGTCGAGGTTTACGATAATAGCCATATTCAAGGCACGAATAGTGTGGGCGCTTTAATTACTTATGGCGATGAAGGGTTTGTTAAAAAAAGGTATAGAAAATTCAATATAAAAATTCAAAAAAATGCACAAGATGATTATGGAATGATGAAGGAAGTTCTTAACAGAAGATTTAAAAGGGCGGTTCAAGAAAAAGATAATTATCTAACTTTCCCCGATTTAGTATTAATTGACGGAGGGAAAGGTCAATATTCCGTTGCCAGAGAAGCGATGAATGAGCTAGGTCTACATGAAATTCCTATTGTTGCAATAGCAAAGGGTAAGATGAGAAATAGTGGAAATGAAACATTTTTTCATAATGGAAAAGAGTTCAAATTTGAGAAAAATGATCCAACATTATTCTTTTTACAACGATTAAGAGATGAGTCTCATAGATTTGCTATAAGTGCTCACAGAGCAAAGAGAAAAAAAGGTATAAGCAAGTCATTATTAGATCAAATTGATGGTATTGGGTCTATCAGAAAAAGGGCATTATTAAATCATTTTGGTTCAGCTAGAGCTGTGGAATCGGCTAGTTTAGATGAAATAAAATCAGTTGATGGAGTTGAGGAAAAAGTTGCAAAAAAAATATATAACTTCTTTCACGAATGAAATTTAAAATACCTAATTATTTAACAATTGGACGAATAATAATTGTTCCAATATTTGTTTTTACATTCTACCTTCCTGGATTTTATGGAGACGTTATACCATTTGCTCTTTTTTTAATTGCCTCATTTACAGATTTTTTAGACGGCCTTTTGGCAAGGATGTTTAAAGAAGAGTCTAAACTTGGTGAACTTTTAGATCCTATTGCAGATAAAATTATTGTTGCAACTGCGTTAATTTTGTTAGTTATGGACCAAACAATAAAAAATTATGAAGTTATTGCAGCTATTATAATTCTTACAAGGGAAATACTAATTTCAGGTTTAAGAGAATTTCTAGCGAAAGGAAAAATAAAGCTTCCAGTTTCTAATTTAGCAAAACTTAAAACATTCTTGCAGATGTTTTCGATAGCAATACTTCTGACTGGGGAAACAGGAAATAAATTAATAAATTTTCAAGATTATAATGCTCAAACAATAGGCATAATTATTTTATGGCTATCCGCTTTTTTAACACTTTATACTGGATATGATTATCTTAGAAAAGGAATAGACCATGCAATATCTGAAGATAATAAAGATTAAGCAGCTTTTTTTTGTCTAACTAACTGATCAAAGCTTTTTGATAATCCTAATATAACATCGCAAATTTTGTATTTGTGATCTGCTATACTTGCAACTGGTGTTATTTCAGCTGCTGTGCCAGTTAAGAAACATCCATCAAAATTACCTAGTTCATCTGGAGAAATTTTTCTTTCATGAACTTTAATATTTTTTGATTTGGCTAATTCAATTACAGCTTGTCTTGTAATACCATTTAAAAAGGAATCTGGTATTGGTGTATGTAATTCATGATTTTTATCTTTAAAAAAAATATTTGCACTTGTTCCTTCTGCAACATTACCTTCAAAATCTAACATTAATGATTCAGAATACCCTTGTTGTTCAGCTTCGTGTTTTGAAAGTGTGCAAATCATATATAATCCAGCTGCTTTTGCATCCCATGGAATAGTATTTGGAGCCGGTCTTCGCCATTTAGAAATATTTAATCTTATTCCTTCAGCTTTTAATTTTGGATCAAAATACGCAGGCCATTCCCACGTCGCTATTGCTACATTAATGGAAGTTTTCTGTGCAGATACACCCATCATCTCACTTCCTCTCCACGCAAATGGTCTAACATAACCATTTTGAATATTTTGAACCGCTACAATTTTTTTAGAAGCTTCATTTATTTCATCCTTTGTATAAGGAATATTAATATCTAATCTTTTTGCAGAATAAAATAATCTGTCTGTATGCTCTTCTAGCTTAAATATTTCTCCGTCGTATACTCTTTCACCTTCAAAAACTAAACTTGCATAATGAAGTCCATGACTGATTACATGGCATTTTGCATCTTGCCATTCAACAAGCTCATTATTGTACCAAATTTTTCCTGATCGTTTATCGAAAGGTATCATTATTTAATTTTATAAAAAAATATATTTGTATATATAATAAGTCAATATAACTTACCAATATGAAAAAACTTTTATATTTAAAAGATGAGGATCTCAAACAATATATTGAAAAAATATTTCTTGGATACAGAGAGACAGTCTCAGATGCTAAAAATGTATTAAATAAATACTCCATAGGTGTCGCACATAATAAGGTTATTCACCTAATTTCATTATATGAGGGTATTACGATATCGGATCTTTTAAGGAAGTTGAAAGTTACTAAGCAAAGTTTGAATAGAGTTTTGAAAGATTTAATAAATCTAAAAGCTATAAAATACGAAAAAGATCAAATAGATACCAGAATAAAGCATGTCTACTTAACAGAAGAAGGAGAAAAATTATTTAACGAAATTTTCTCAGTTCAAAAGAAAAGAATTTACCAAGCATTTTCTGCATCAAAAGCAAATGAGGTTGTTAGTTTTGATAATGTTTTAAAAAAAATAATTAATGGAAAAATTTAAAGCACATATTTTAGTTGTAGATGACGATGATGGCATAAGAGAATTAGTTAAAGAATATCTTTCACAAAATAACTATCTCGTAACGAGCTCAAATAGCGCCGAAGATGCTCTTGAAAAAGTTAAGGTTATAAAATTTGATTTAATAGTGCTTGATATAATGATGCCAGGCAAAAGTGGTTTAGAATTTACAAAAGAAAATAAAGACAAAATCTCAACCCCAATAATTCTTTTAACAGCAAAAGGTGAAGCCTCAGAGAGAATAGAGGGTTTAGATATTGGTGCAGACGATTACCTTCCAAAACCTTTTGAGCCTAAAGAATTAATACTTAGAATTAATAATATCTTAAATAAAACAAAATATAGAAATACAAACAGAAAATTTAAATTTGGTAAAATTGAAATAGATCTTAATAAACAATTTATTATGAAAAATGAAAAATCTATAAAAATCAATAATACAGAAAAGATAATTTTGGATAAAATGGTTAACTCTCCAGGGAAAATTTTTAAAAGAGAGGAAATTGGAAATCTTATAAAAATTGATAAAGAAAGATCAGTTGACGTAATAATTACAAGACTTAGAAAGAAAATTGAAGAAAACCCCAAAAGTCCAAATTATTTACAAACAATAAGAGGTGAAGGTTATGTTTTATGGATTGAGTAGATATATAAAAAATATTTTACCTAAAAGACTTTTTTATAGAGGTCTACTCATAGTTGCTGTTCCAATAGTTGTTATGCAAATCACTATTTCGTTAGTTTTTTTTGATAGTCTATGGATCAAAACTAATTCTGGAATGACAAGAGCATTGGTTTCTGAAGTCAAAACTTTTGTAGACGCTTATGATAACGATGAAACGAACAAAGATTTTATAATAATTTTATTCAAGGAACATTTGGGTTTTAATATTAAATATGAAAAAGATAAAATCTTGCCAAATAAAATACCAGAAAGATGGTTCAGTCCAGTGGATCGATCGCTAAGAAGGGAATTAAAGAAAAAAAATTTAACTTATTGGTTTGATACAACAAACTTCAAAGAAGTTGTTGATTTAAAAATAGGATATTCAAAAGGATATTTTCAATTTTATATTCCAAGAGATAGACTAACTACAAGCTCGGCTAGATTATTTGGTCTTTGGATAACATTGCCAGCATTATTAATGATAGCAGTAGCAATAATTTTTTTAAAGAATCAAACTAGACCCATAACCAAACTTGCAGAGGCATCTGAAAGATTTGGAAGAGGTGAAGATATTGACGAATTTAGACCTTCTGGAGCACTCGAAATCCGAAAAGCTGGTTTAGAATTTGATAAAATGAGAAAAAGAATAATAAGACATCTTAATCAAAGATCTGAAATGCTATCAGGTATCAGCCACGATTTAAGAACACCTTTGACAAGGATAAAACTTCAAATAGCGATGATTAAAGACAAAAGTGTTGTTGAAAAACTATCAAGAGACGTTGATGAAATGGAAAAAATGTTAAATGAATATCTTCAATTCGCAAGATCTGGAGCAAAAGATAAAACTGAAACGTTTGATATATCTGTCCTTCTTGAAGATTTATGTAAAAAATATGAAAAACCAAATATAAAATATTTTTTAAAAGAAAAGGTTTATTTTGATGGAAGAAAAAATTTAATTAGTAGATGTATTAATAATCTAATAGATAATTCTCTAAAATTTGCTGATAATGTTGAATTGTATCTAAAAAAAGGAAGATCAACTATTAATATCTCAATAGAGGATGATGGTCCAGGAATACCACAAAAAGAACATCAAAATGTTTTGAAACCATTTTATAAAATTGACAAAAGTAGATCAGAAACAAAATCAAGTGTTGGTCTTGGCTTAGCTATATCATCAGATGTCGTAAAATCACATGGGGGAGATCTTAAATTTGATAAGTCTAGTTTAGGTGGATTAAAAGTTATTATTTCTTTGCCCGTTTAGTTTTTTTTTTAACTTTTTTTTCAGCAATTTTTTTTTCTAATTTTTCAATTCTTTTATTTAATATATCGATTTCATCTTTACTTACTAAATTCATTTTAAGAATAATTTCCTCTTTTTTTGATCGTAAAATATTTACTACTTCATCACTAAAATCTTTGTAATTGACCAGTCCTTCTTCCAAAAATTTTGCAAATTTATCAAATACGAATCTTGATTTTGACATAATAATTTCTTATCAAAGTTTAAGTAATATTTATAATATTACAATTAAATGTTTATTAATAATTTTGACCCAGTCGCTTTTGAGATCTTTTCATTAGAAATTAGATGGTATTCATTGTCTTATATATTTGGCTTAGTATTTGGTTGGTATTTTGCAAAAAATAAACTAATCAAAGATAACGCTCAGAGAGAATATTTTGATGATTATATAACTTATTTAATCATAAGTATCATCCTTGGTGGAAGACTTGGATATGTAATTATTTATGACCCTATTTATTTTATCAGTAATCCAGTTGAGATTATAAAAATTTGGCAAGGAGGCATGTCTTTTCACGGTGCACTAATTGGAATTATTATAGGAACTTATTTTTTCTGCAAAAATAAAAATCAAAATATTTTTAGTTATTTAGATGTGGTTGCTGTTTGTTCTCCTATAGGAATTTTTTTAGGAAGAATATCAAATTTCATAAATTCAGAGCTTTATGGCATAGAAACAAATGTACCATGGTCGGTAAAGTTTATAAAAATTGATGATTTAAATCGACATCCTTCACAAATTTATGAGGCAATATTTGAGGGAGTTGTTCTATTTATTATTTTAAGTATGATGTTTAATAGATTAAGGAATACACCTGGTATTATTTCAGGTTATTTTTTAATTTTATACTCATTTTTTAGATTTGTTATCGAGTTCTTCAGAGAACCAGATCAACAATTAGGTTATTTATTTTTCAATTTGAGTATGGGGCAAATAATAAGTTGTATAGCACTAACCTGCGGATTAATTATCATATATTATAAAAATGCTAATAGGACAGAATAAAAAAATCTCGTTGGATAGATTTATTTATAAATCTTTGTATGACAAGGATAATGGTTATTATATTAAAAAAAATCCTTTTGGAAAAAAAGGTGATTTCATAACATCTCCTAATATTTCTGTTCTTTTTTCAGAAATGATATCTATTTGGTTAATTTCATTTTGGGAGAATTTAAAAAAACCAAAAAAAATAAATATTGTGGAGCTGGGCGCAGGTAATGGAGAGATGATGTCACAAATTATAAAAACTTTAAATAATTTTAGTGAAATTAGTTTATCTGCCAATTTCTTAATTTTAGAAAAAAGTCCATTACTGATAAAAATTCAGAAGGATAAAATAGATATGAAAAAAGTAAGCTGGATTAAAAATTTAAAAGAAATTCCAAAGGCTCCAACTATATTCTTGGCTAATGAGTTTTTTGATGCTTTTCCCATCAAGCAGTTTTTAAAGAAAAGCAATAATTGGTATGAAAAATATGTAACATACAAAAAAAATAAGTTTGAAGTTTGTTATCAAAAAGTGTCGTCAAAAATAATTGAGAAATATTTAGGCAAGGATATAAAAAAAGAAAAATTTGTTGAATATTCACCTTCAGCAATGAAATTTGTTAACGAAATAGGGAATTTTATTTTTAAAAATAATGGTGGTTTATTAATGATAGACTATGGCTTTACCAGTGGAAAAATGAAAAATACTTTGCAAAGTGTTGAGAAGCATAGAAAAATTAGTTTTTTAGAAAATCCTTATAATTCAGATATTACTCATTTAATAAATTTTAAAATGTACGAGAAAGAGTTTGCAAATTCTAATTTAAAATCTTTAATAACAACCCAAGGTAATTTCTTAATGAAATTAGGAATATTAAAAAGAGCTGAGATAATAAGTAAAAATTTAAAATTTAGCAAGAAAGCTGACATATTTTATAGAATAAAAAGATTAATTGATGCAAAATATATGGGCTCAATGTTTAAAGTATTATTTGTAAGCAAATCCAAAAATAATTTTAATTTGGGTTTTAAGTGATTAAGTCAAAAATTTTTAAAGATCAAAAATCCATTTCACATTATTTTTTTAATAGATTAGGTGGTACCTCAAAAGGGATTTACAAAAGTTTAAATTGCGGAAAAGGTTCAAAAGATAAAATTGCTAATATAAGTAAAAATATAAAAATAGTTTCAAAAAAAATAGGATGCACAAGTGAAAATCTAGTTTCTCTTAATCAAATTCACAGTAACAAAGTTTATAAAATTAGTGATATTCCAAAAAAAAGATTGACTGGTGACGCGATGATTACAAATAAGCGAAATATTGCGATTAGTATACTCACTGCAGATTGTGCACCAATTCTAATTATAGAAAAAAAGCAAAAATTTGTTGGTGTAATTCATGCTGGATGGAAAGGAGCTTTTAAAGGAATAGTAAAAAAAACAATTCAACTTTTGAAAAAAAATGGATGCTCGGAGAAAGATATGATTGTTTGTATTGGGCCATGTATAAAAAAAAACAGCTACGAAGTAAAAAATGATTTTTTTAAATTGTTTAAGGACAAAAATAAAAAAAATGTGAATTTCTTCGCATTTAAAAAGAAAAAAATTTATTTTGATTTAAGCGAATATATAAAATCTCAATTTTATGAAAATGGAGTTAAAAAAATAGATATAATAAGAAAAGATACCTATGCTTTAAAAAATAACTTTTTTAGTTCTAGGAGAGCAAAAAAAAATAAGCATAACGATTATGGTAGAAATATTTCTGCAATTATGATTAAATAGTATACCGCGGATGAAAATTCTCACAGGAAACAGCAATAAACATCTTAGTCAAAAAATATCTAAATTTTTGAAAAATAGATTAGTGAATTCAAATATAAGAAAATTTGCAGATGGAGAAATCTATATTGAAATTAATGAAAATATTAGAGGCAATAGTATTTTTTTAATTCAATCCGTTTCGTCTCCTGCAAATGACAATTTGATGGAATTACTACTATCAATTGATGCTTTAAAAAGATCATCGGCTAAAAATATAACCGCTGTGATCCCATATTTTGGTTATGCAAGACAAGATAGAAAGGTGGTTCCTAGAACATCTATATCTGCAAAACTTGTATCTAATCTTATTGCGAAAGCAGGTGCAGATAGAGTAGTTACAGTTGATTTACACTCTGGACAAATTCAAGGATTTTTTGATATTCCAGTAGATAACTTATTTGCAACTCCAATATTTGCTAGACATATAAAAAAGAAATTAAAAAAAAATAATATAATCTGTGTTGCTCCGGATGTCGGTGGTACCGCAAGAGCAAGAGCTTTAGGAAAATTGTTAAATGTAGATTTAGCAATAGTAGATAAAAGAAGACCTGCTCCTGGAAAGTCAGAAGTAATGAATGTAATTGGAAATGTTAAAAATAAAACTTGTATATTAGTTGATGATATAATCGACTCTGGTGGAACAATTGTAAATGCAGCTTCTGAACTAAAAAAAAGAGGAGCTAAAGATGTTCATGTGTATGTAACGCATGGCGTATTAAGTGGTAATGCTGTTGAAAAAATTAAGAAATCTTCGATAAAAAATTTAGTTGTAACTGATACAATAGATAATTCTATGAAAGTTAAAAAAGCTAAGAATATTGAGGTATTAACAATCTCTAATTTGGTTGGAGAAGCTATTAAAAGAATATCAAATTCTACCTCAGTATCAGATCTATTTAAATAATTTACTTGTAAAATTTAGTTTCATAAGTTAAAAACCCGACACTTTATGAGTTTATTAGCAGCCACAATAAGAGAAACAAAAACTAAGGGTGAAGTTAAATCTCTTAGAAGTAAAGGTATGGTTCCAGGAATAATTTATGGAGGAGAGGAGCCAAATCAAAAAATCTCTGTCTCTGTTAAAGAAGTAAAAAATCTATTAAATAAAGAAAATATTTTATCAAATATTATTTCAATTAATATTGATGGGAAAGAACAAAAAGTTTTACCAAGAGTTATTGATTTTGATACAGTTACAGATGAGCCTATACACTTAGATTTTTTAAGAATTGTTAAAGGTGCAAAAGTAATTTTAGAAATTCCAGTTAAGTTTATAAACCACGAATTGTCACCAGGATTAAAAAGAGGTGGAGTTTTGAATATAGTAAGACGAAAAGTTGAATTAAGATGTCCTACGGAAAATATACCGACAGAGTTAGTTGTGGATTTAAATAACTTAGATATTGGAGCAAGTATTAAAATATCTTTCATAAATTTACCTGAAAATGTAACACCTACAATTCAAGGAAGAGACTTTGTAATCGCAACCGTCGCAGCACCAACGGTTGTTAAAGAGCCTGAAAAACCTGCAGAAGCTGAGGGAGAAGGTGGAGAAGCTACTGAGGCAGCTGCGGATGGAGATGCTAAACCTGAAGAAGGTGCAGAAAAAGCTGCAGATGGTGATAAAGGAAAAGAAGAAGGAAAAGCTTCAGCAGAGAAAAAATAATAATCTGTGAAAATAATAATAAAATAAAATGTTGTTACTCGTAGGTTTGGGCAATCCAACCCCAAACAGTCATAATAATAGACATAATATAGGTTTTAAAGTTGTAGATGCAATAAATCAAAAATTTGGTCTTTCAAAGCAAAAGCCAAAATTTAAGGGTTTACTTACAACAGGTAATATTGGTGAAAAGAAAATTTATGCTATCAAACCTCTGACTTTCATGAACAACTCAGGGATATGTATCAGAGAATTGCTTGAATATTTCAAAATAGATGCAGAAGATGTCATAGTTTTTCATGATGATCTAGATGTAGAGTTTGGAAAAATAAAGGCAAAATTTGGTGGATCAAGTGCAGGTCACAATGGAGTTGCTTCAATTGATAAATTTATTGGAAAAGACTATTCAAGAGTGAGGATCGGGATTGGAAAGCCGGAGAATAAAATGTCTGTATCAGATTTTGTTTTAAATGATTTTTCTGATGATGAACAAGAACACTTAGAAAAAATTACTCACAATATAATTGATTCTATTGCTATTTTAATAGACAAGAAATTAGATTTATTCTCAAGCAAAGTTAACAATAATTAAATGGGTTTTAAGTGTGGTATAGTTGGTTTACCAAATGTTGGTAAATCTACTTTATTTAATGCACTTACAAATTCAAGTAAAGCTCAAGCAGCAAATTTTCCTTTCTGTACGATAGATCCAAATATAGGCGTAGTTCCTGTGCCAGATTATAGGTTGGATGAATTAGTTAAAATTTCAAATTCAAAAAAAAAAATAAATACTACAATATCTTTTGTTGATATAGCAGGATTAGTCGAAGGAGCCTCTAAAGGTGAAGGATTAGGTAACAAATTCTTATCCCACATAAGAGAAGTAGATGCTGTTATTCATTTAATTAGGTGTTTTGATTCTGATGATATTCAGAATGTAAATCCAACAGTTGATCCCATTAGAGATTTAGAAATAATTGAAACAGAAATGTCTTTAGCCGATTTGGAATCTATCCAAAAAAGACTTGATAGGAAAAATAAAAAAAATAATGACGAAAATCAAAACCAAATTCTAGAAAGAGCTCAGAATTTAATTAATGATAACGATGATATAAATAAATTATACAAAGAATTTGATAAAAAGGATGTTAAATTGTCAGGATTATTGTCAACAAAACCTAAATTGTATGTTTGTAATGTTGATGAAAATAGCATTGATAAAGGTAATGATTATACAAAAAGTTTTATTGAAAAATATGGTTCTAAAAACACTCTAACTATTTCAGCTGAAATAGAAAATCAATTAAATGAACTAGAAAATGAAGAAAGAAAAAACTATATGAAAATGATCAACGTTGATGATACTGGATTAAATTTATTAATCAAAAAAGGATATGACCTTTTATCTTTAGAGACGTTTTTCACTTCAGGAGTTGAGGAGACAAGGGCTTGGACAATTAACAAAAATTGCATGGCGCCTCAAGCAGCAGGTATAATTCATACAGATTTTGAAAAAGGCTTTATAAGAGCAGAAACTGTGTCTTATCAAGATTTCGTTGGTAGCGGTGGCTGGTTAAAATCTAGAGAAAACGGTAAAATGAGATTAGAAGGTAAAGATTATGTCGTTAAAGATGGCGATGTTCTAAACTTTAGATTCAACACGTGACCATATCTTCTTCATTGTAAAGTAAACCAATACAGTCAATATTATCAAATAAGCTATAACTCTAAATCCTGTTTTATGTCTCTGCTCTAAATGTGGTTCCGCTGACCACATCAAAAAATTTGTGACATCTTTAGACATTTGCTCAGCTGTAGCTTTTGTTCCATCTGTATACTCAATCAAGTCATCAGATAAAGGAGCTGGCATTTTAATTTTATTTCCATACATATACTTATTGTAATAAACACCATCATCTAGGTCTACACCTTCTGGAGGTTCAGAATATCCTAGCAATAAAGAATAAATATAATCTGCCCCACCTTTTCTTGCCTTAACTAGAACAGACATGTCTGGTGGATAAGCGCCACCATTAGCAGCTTTAGCTTCTTGCTCATTAGCATATGGCATCACAAATTTATCAGATAATTTGGCTGGTCTTACAAACATTTCCCCAGTGCTGTCTGGGCCATCAGTTACTTCAAAACTTGCAGCTATTGCTTTAGCCTCAGCTTCAGAAAATTCTGGTCCACCCTTTTCTGCTAAATTTCTATAGGTCAAATATTTCATAGAATGGCAAGATGCACATACTTCGGTGTATACTTGATAACCCCTTTGCAATGATGCTCTATCGAACTTTCCAAATAGACCTTTGAAAGTCCATTTAGTCTCCAAAAAAGGAGGTGATTTTTCAGCAGAGTAGGACGAGTTTAGTAAAATAGCTGAGAATATTATTGCAAAAAAAATATTTTTTAACTTTCTCACTTTATTGTTTTTTGTATTTTTTCATCAATTCTTGCTGTAGCAAAGTTCGGAGAGCCTCCTAAAACTGGCTCAGTAATGCTCAAAGGCAACGGTGTAGTTTTTTCTTTCCAACCTAAAACTGGGAGAATAATTAAAAAATGGGCAAAGTAATATGCTGTAGCAACTCTTGCTATTAACAGGTACAATCCTTCAGCTGGCATTGCTCCTACATATCCAAGAATTAAAACATCAGCTACCAAGATCCAGTAGAACTGTCTAAATAACGGTCTGAAAACTGCCGATCTAACTTTTGACGTATCCAACCATGGTAAAGCAGCTAAAATTAAAATAGCTGATAACATAGCAACAACACCCATAAGTTTATCAGGAACAGATCTTAAGATCGCATAAAAAGGTAATAAGTACCACTCAGGAACTATATGAGCAGGAGTTACAAGTGGATCCGCCTCGATATAATTATCAGCATGACCTAAAATATTTGGCTGATAAAATACAAACAACGCAAAAACAATACAAAACATTAATAACGCAAAAGCATCTTTAATTACGATATATGGATGAAACGGAACTGTATCTTTAGAAGGTTTTTTAATATCAATACCAACTGGATTGTTATTTCCAGGAACATGTAACGCCCATATGTGAAGTACTACAAGCCCTAGTATTAAAAACGGTATCAAGTAATGAAGAGTAAAAAATCTCGTTAAAGTTGGATTGTCAACTGAGTAACCACCCCATAACCAAGTTGTTATACTCTCCCCCACAAGCGGGATTGCACTAAATAAATTGGTTATTACTGTTGCTCCCCAAAAACTCATTTGTCCCCAAGGAAGAACATATCCCATAAAAGCAGCTGCCATCATTAGCAGATAAATTATGATTCCAAGTATCCAAATTATTTCTCTAGGAGATTTGTATGATCCATAAAATAAAGACCTAAAGATATGAATATAAACTGCTAGGAAAAACATAGAAGCACCATTTGCGTGAACATATCTTAACAACCATCCGTAATTCACATCTCTCATTATATGTTCGACACTGCTAAATGCCATATCTGCATGAGCAATGTAGTGCATAGCCAAAACTAATCCTGTAACTATTTGGGTAATTAAGCAAAAAGTTAATATCCCACCAAAAGTCCACCAGTAATTTAAATTTTTTGGTGTAGGGTAATCTGTTAAGTGATTTGCCAATGTAAGCAAAGGCAATCTATCATTAAACCATTTACCAAACTTTGAACTAGGTGTGTATTCGTGATTACTCATATTTATCCAATCTTAATCGTGTTAGTATTTACAAATTCGTATTTAGGTATCTCCATATTAGTTGGAGCTGGTCCTTTTCTAATTCTACCAGATGTATCATAATGAGAACCATGGCAAGGACAAAACCAACCATCATAATCACCTTTATCTGTTAATGGAACACATCCTAGATGAGTACAAATCCCAAGCATCACTAACCATTCAGGATTTTTTGCTCTATCTTCGTCTTTTTCAGGATGCTTAAGATCATTAATATCAACTGTTCTCGCTTTTTTAATTTCATCTTCAGTTCTTCTTTTAATAAAAACTGGTTTACCTCTCCAAAGTACTGTTAAAGACTGTCCAGGTTGCATTGAACTCACATCTACTTCTGTGCTTGCTAATGCTTTTACAGAGGCATCTGGGTTCATTTGGTCTACTAATGGCCAAACAGCAGCACCTACTCCAACTGCGCCAGCAGCGGCTGTAGCAGTAAACAAGAAATCTCTTCTGTTGGTCTTTTTTTCGTCTTTTTGGTCTGACATCTTTAATATTTTATATCTTTGGTAATATATGATTTCATATAATAAAAAAGAGATATTTCTATGGTAACAATGACACAGAAACCTTTAAAACACGGTCTAAAAGTAGCTCTATATCAGCCGGATATTCCTCAAAATACAGCTTCAATTATTCGAACTTGTTCTTGCTTGGGGGCTAGTTTAGAAATCATAGAACCTTGTGGGTTTTTATTTAGCGATAAAAGGTTCAAGAGAGTTGTTATGGATTATTTAGATTACAGTGAAATTAAATTTTACAAGAGCCCTAAAGAATTTTTTGATGAAAATAGTAAAAATAGAGTAGTTTTAATGACGACAAAAGCTAACAAAGTTTATACAAAGTTTAAATTTAAGCGTAATGATATATTGCTCTTTGGCAGAGAAAGTGCAGGTGTTCCAGAAGATGTGCATTCTAAGGTCAATGAAAGAATTAAGATACCAATGCTAAAAAATAAAAGATCGTTAAACATTGCAATATCAGTAGCCATAGGAGCTTCAGAATTTATAAGACAGTTAGGTTAAATGGATCAGTACATAAAAAAGAAATTAGCAAAAAATTGGTTTAAAACTTTACAAGAAGTACTTTGTAGAGAAATAGAGGAAAAAGAGGGCAAAAAAACCAAATTTAAAATTACCAATTGGAATAGAAGTAAAAGTAATGATGAAGGTGGAGGACAATATAGAATTTTAGAAAACGGTAAAATTTTTGACAAAGTTGGAGTAAATTTTTCAGAAGTTTATGGAAAATTTTCAAATGAATTTAAAAATAAAGTTCCAGGCACTAAAACAAGCTCTAAATTTTGGGCATCTGGAATATCTGTTGTTATGCATATGAAAAATCCTCATGTGCCGGCAATGCATTTTAACACGAGGTATATAGTTACTTCATTTGGTTGGTTTGGAGGTGGAATGGATGTTACACCTTGTATGAAAGATAAGAAATTAGAAAATTGGTTTCATACAGAAATAAAAAAATCATGCGATAAACACAACAAAGATTATTATAAGAAATATAAAAAGTGGTGTGATGAATATTTTTATTTACCGCATAGGAAAGAGCCAAGAGGTATTGGTGGAATTTTTTTTGATTATAAAAAAAATAATTGGGAAAAAGATTTTTCTTTTGTAAGAGAAGTAGGAATAAGTTTCAAAAACATTTCTAATGAAATAATTGAGAAAAAAAATAAATTAAAATGGACAATTAAAGATAAAGAAATCCAATACAAAAAAAGAGGTAGATATGTTGAATTTAATTTATTACATGATAGGGGCACAAAATTTGGTTTACAAACTGGTGGAAATGTTGAAGCTATACTTATGTCATTACCACCAACAGCTAAATGGTAAATTATGGATAAAGAACCAATTACTACTGAAGGATTAGAAAAATTAAAAAGTGAATTAATTTTTTTAAAAGAAAAAAAGAGACCCGAAATTGTTGCAGCCATTGCTGAAGCAAGATCACATGGGGATTTGAAAGAGAATGCTGAATATCATGCTGCAAAAGAACAGCAATCTCATAACGAGGGAAGAATTCAAGAAGTTGAGGATTTAATTGCAAGAGCAAATGTAATTGATATCACCAAGATTAGTAATGATGGAAAAGTTATATTTGGATCTACAGTCTACCTGCAAAATTTAGATACAAATGAAAAAATAAATTACAAAATTGTCGGCAAAGACGAGGCAGATCTAAAACAAAAGCTTCTTTATTTTCAATCACCAATAGGAAAAGGCCTGATAGGTAAAAATAAAGGCGATCTTGTAGAGATAAATACACCAGCAGGGACAAAAAATTTTGAGATAGTAGACGTAAAATACGTTTAATTTGATAAAACTTTTTCCATATCTTTTTTTGATAAATTAAAATTATTTTCAATCCACTTCATTTCTAAATTTTTTAATTTTTGACCCAATTCCCTTCCCTCCTTTAATCCATAATCATTTATTAATAACTGAGCTTTTATTGGAAATTCTGGTTTATCTAATTTTTCAAAGTAAGTTTTTAATTCTGAAAGTTTTTTACTTTGTTTAAAATATAACAAATTAAAATCAATTAAATCGATTGTGCTAGATTTACCCTCATAATAAAATATTTTTTGTAAATATTTCTTGTTAAAAATTTTAGTACTATCTTTATTTAGCGAATTATTTTTTAAAAAATTAATTTTATCTTTTAACTCATTGGGTAAATTATATTTATATACAAAATAGTCAGAATTGTCAGTTTCATCGATTACAAGAAAAGAAATGACGAAATTTAAACTTTTATTTTTTAATATCTTTTCTTGTAGTTTTGATAACTTGCTCAATTTTTTAAAATTTTTTAGTTGAGGGAAAATTAATGAAAATAATTCACAAGAGGTTTTATTTTTAAATAACTTTAAAAAGTTATCCAATTTGAGAATTTTTTTTAATTCATTGAATTGTCTTTCTTTTGATATTTTTCCTAAACCCTCTATATTTTTTTTAATGATTTTTATTATATTAATTTCATGATCGATTTTGCTATATTCAGTATAAAATCTTAAATATCTAATTATTCTTAAATAATCTTCTTTTATTCTAGTTTCTGAATCACCTATAAATTTAATTATTCCAAAATTTAAATCTTTATGACCAGAATTTGGATCATATAAATTCCCGTCTAAATCTGAATATATTGAATTTATTGAAAAATCTCTCCTTAATGAATCTTCCTTCCAACTAGTTGTATATTCTACGATAGCATGCCTTCCATCTGTTTTTACATCTTTTCTTAATGTTGTAATTTCAAAATTTTGATCATCAATCACTGCTGTGATTGTGCCATGTTCAATTCCTGTTTCAAAAAACTTTATTTGGTTTTTATCTAAACATTGCTTAACCTGATCAGGAGTTAAATTAGTTGCAAGGTCAATATCATCTGTTTTTTCATCATTTAAAATTTTCCTTACACAACCACCAACATATCTAATCTCGCTGGTTTCATTGTGTTTATTTATTGCACCAAATATTTTATTTACTCCCTTATTATTTTTTAAATCTAGAAATTTGAGATCTTTATCACTTGAAATTTTTTTGTTTTGAAAAATTTTTTTAAGTAAAGCTTTCATAAATGGCTGGGGTGCTAGGATTCGAACCTAGGAATGGCGGTACCAAAAACCGCTGCCTTACCACTTGGCTACACCCCAAGATGTTTTTCGTATAACACAAAAAAAAAGCTTTATATAGTTTTAGAGTAAATACACCAATAGTTTTTATATTTATTTTTTAATTTTTTTTGAGCTTTTATTGCCGCATTTTTGGTTAAAAAATAACCAATTATAGTAGAACCCGACCCTGTCATATTTGCAAAGTAAATATTATCTAAATTTTGCAAGTAACTTTTGATCTTTCTTAAAATTGGATATTTATTAAAAGCTGCTTCCTCTAAATCGTTATTTGAAACTTTTAATAGATCTTGTCTGTCAATCTTGTTTGATTTATTGAATAGGCTCTTTGAAAGTCCTTTGTGTTTTGCATAAACCATCTTAGTAGAACATCCAAAATTAGGCTTTATTATTAACAAATGAAAATTTAATTTTTTATTAATTTTACTAATATTTTGCCCTTGAAGGATCATCGGACTCTCATAAAGACCCAAAATTACATCTGAGCCAACTTTATTTGCAATTTTTATTAAATTATTTTTTGTAGTTTTAATTATTCTTTTTTTAAATAGATAGTTCAAAATTGATGCTGCATTCATTGATCCTCCTCCCATACCAGATGATTGGGGTATATTTTTTTTTACTTTGATATTGAATTTTTTATTTTTAATATATTTTTGATCATTTAATATTTTTAGTAGTTTTGAAATTGTATTTGTATTTGAAATATTTGAGGAAAATTTACCACTAAACGATATTCTATTTTTTGAACCTTGTATCTCTTTTATTAAAATCTCATCAGCCAAATTGATCTTAGATATTAAACTTTCAATTTTATGATAGCCATTTGAGTATTTATTTAGAATTTTTAAAGTTAGGTTAACTTTTGCATAAGATTTTATTTTATGAAAATTCATTTAAGAATTATTATTTAAGCCATTAAATAATTTTTCCTTAACTTTAATTTTTAATTCTTCGTCTGCTTCATCGCTATTTAAAGCACTTTTCCAAAAATAATTAGCTTGGATTTTTCTATTTAATTGCCAAAGAACATCTCCATAATGATCACTTGCAACAGGATCACTTGGTAACAATTCAATAGCTTTTCTTAAATATTTTTCTGCTTCAATATAATTTCCTGTCAAATAATAACCCCAACCAACTGAGTCTGTTATATAAGGGTCTTCTTCTTTCCCTTTATAAGCTTGATTTAACATTTCTATTGCTTCTTCAATTTTATATCCTCTTTCTAACCAACTATAAGCGAGATAGTTAAGTGTATAGGGTTCGTCAGGTCTAATTTTAATTGAATTTAGCAAATCTTTATCCGCCAAATCATAATTTTTTAATCTTTCATACGCTCCACCTCTGCGATAAAGAACATCTGCATAAGCCATAGAATTTTTATCCAAATTTTTTAACGCCAAAGTATAATAATTTATAGCCTCAACATATTTTTTAAAGTTTTTGTAAATATTTGCCAAATCATAAATCATTTTTGTCGATTTATTATTAAATTTTTCAAGATTTTTTAATATATAGTTCAAACTTGCATCATAATTTTGTTCCTCTGCTATAATTCTGGCAATCTTCTTTGTTTTGTACCAAAAAAATATTTCATCCTTATCATCAAATTTTTCGAAAGTTTTTTTTGCTAGATCATAATTATTATTAGACTGATAGTTTTCAGCTATTAAAGATAAATTAAAATAAAATTTTGGATTTAAATAATTTGAAATATTTAAATATATGTTTGAGTAATCAAATCTACTTTGAGATGAATAAAAATTAGATATAAGGAAAAAAAATTCTGCCAAAATATCATTCTCATTTTGACATGAAAAATGCTGTGTTAATTTTTTATAATTTTTTTCATCTATCCATTTTTTTACTTGAGAAATAAGCAAACTACTTCTTAAAGGATCTATTTTATCAGCAAAATTATCAACCGTTTCAAAGTCATTATTAGACACTTCGTTACTCAAATAAAAAAAAGTATATCTAGAGTAATCACTTTGAGGATCATTAATTAAATTTAAAAAATGAGGCTCAGTTTTTTTGGAATTCAAATAACAATTTTGAAAAGCCATGTTTATCAAATCTAATTTTCCAAATTGCTCAACAATGTCAGATTTTTTGTATATAAAAAGATCAATGTAACTTTTTAAGCTAGAATAAATTATAAATTTGTATGAGTCGTCCTCTTTGAACTTTTCCAATTTTTTTAACTTCAAAGCTGCTTGTTTAAACTTTTTCTTGTTAATGCTATCTAAAATTAATAATAAATTTCCCTCAAAAAAATCTCCTCCTATTGAGGTATTAGAATATTTTACTTGTTTAATTGCTTTTTTAACCTGTCCATCCAAAAGTAAAGAAAATACATATTCTTGCAAAAAACTATCATGCGATTGAATTAATATTTTTGAATTTTCAAAAAACTTAAGAGCATCGTTATTTTTCTGGTTATCAAATGATAATAACGCTGAAAGATAATTTGATAGATACTTCTGGTTGAATTCTTTTTCATTCGCTGTTTTTGAATAGAGATTAGTTTGGTATAAAATTAATATTATAAAACAAAAAATTTTTAAGAACATTTTTTACTTTATGACTTTAAATGAAAAAAATCAAAATGACATATTTGATAATGATTTATTAAACGAATTAGGTATTGAGCATGAATTTAGTGATGAGCCAATAAATAGATTTAAAAATAATGCTCCTAATGAGGAAAAATCAGAGGAATTAGCAAAACTTAGAGTTGAAATAGAAAAGATTGAAGATTGTGAACTAAAAAATAGTGCAAAAAATCTTGTTTTCAGTGATGGAAATTCATCTTCAAAAATAATGATTGTAGGTGAAGGACCTGGACAAAAAGAAGATGAATCAGGAAAACCTTTTGTTGGTGATGCAGGAATGCTTTTAAATAAAATGTTAAAAGCTATTAATTTAGATAGAACTAACGTTTATATTACTAATGTTGTAAATTATAGACCTCCAAATAACCGAAAGCCTGAAATATCAGAAATAAATAGATACTCTGAATATTTAAGAAAACATATTTCGATTATAAATCCAGAAATACTTATTTTAATGGGAAGCACAGCAATGGAAGCGCTCTTCGGGAATAAAATTAAAATCTCTAAAGAAAGAGGAAAATGGAAGGAAGTAATAATTAATAATAAAACATATTTAACAATGATAACTTTTCACCCAGCATATCTACTAAGACAAGCAGAGCAAAAAAAATATTCTTGGGCCGATCTTAAAGAAATTAAAAAAAAAATAGATGAAACTGGTTTAGAGATTTAAATTTTTAATAATATTTTATATGAAAAAAATTATTGCTGGGGTTGATGAAGTTGGAAGAGGAAGCCTTGTAGGACCAGTTTATGCAGCGGCTGTTATATTAAATAAAGAAATTAATAGAAAAATTCTTAAAGATTCAAAAAAACTTAACAAAATTCAGAGGGAAACTTTAGCTAAATATATAAAAAAAAATTCAGTTTGGGCGTTAGGATCTGCATCAATAAAGGAAATTGAAAAAATTAATATTTTAAATGCTAGCCTACTTTCAATGAAAAGAGCAATTAAGAAACTCAAATTGAAACCTAAAAAAGTTTTAATAGATGGTAATAAACCACCAGACTTAAAAAATTATGTAATTAAAACTATTGAAAAAGGTGATGAAAAAATTCCTGAAATTTCAGCTGCATCTATTATTGCTAAAGTTGAAAGAGATAAGCTAATGAAAAAGATGTCTTTTTCTTTTAAAAAATACGGCTGGGATAATAATGCAGGTTACGGAACTAAGGATCATATTAAAGCTATTAAAAAATTTGGAGTGACTAGATTTCATAGAAAAACATTCCAACCAATACACAAGATATTGAGTCTTAAATAATAATCATAACAATTATCAATTAATAAATTCAATCACAGGTTGACGTAGTCTCCTAACTGGAGTCTAATTCAAAAATATAAAATGATCATTTCAGACATAAAAAATAAAATTATTAATGGAGATAGTATTAAGGAATTAAAAAAAATTCCGGCTGAAAGTTTTGATCTGATATTTGCAGATCCACCTTACAACCTTCAACTGAAAAAAGAATTAAGTCGACCTGATAGATCTAAAGTCGATGCTGTAGACGATGCGTGGGATAAATTTGATAGTTTTAAAAGTTATGATGAGTTTTCAGTTCAATGGCTTAAAGAATGTAAAAGAATTTTAAAAAAAAATGGATCTATATGGGTCATAGGAAGTTATCATAATATTTTTAGAGTTGGTTCAAAAATGCAAGATTTAGGTTTTTGGATACTAAATGATGTGATTTGGAACAAAAATAACCCTATGCCAAATTTTAGAGGAACACGTTTTACGAATGCGCATGAAACACTTATATGGGCATCAAAAAGTGAAGGCTCAAAATATACTTTTAATTATCAATCACTTAAATGTTTAAACGATGATCTACAGATGAGATCTACATGGAATTTACCTATATGTAATGGAAAAGAAAGACTTAAAAATAATGGTAATAAAGTTCACTCAACGCAAAAGCCAGAATCTTTATTGCACAGAATTATATTAGCATCGTCTAATAAAGGTGATTTAATATTGGACCCTTTTCTCGGTACAGGAACAACTGCTGTAGTTTCAAAAAAGTTAGGTAGAAATTATTTTGGGATAGAAAAAGAAAATAACTATTTTGAAGCTGCAAGTAAAAGAATTAAAAATACAAAAATTATAGAAGATGAATATTTAGATACTATAAAAAATAATAGATCCAAACCAAGAGTGCCATTTGGATCTTTGGTTGAATTAGGAATTATTAAACCTGGTACTGAAATTTTTGATCAAAAAAAACAAATCAATGCGAAAATTATGATTGATGGTAGTATAAAATATCGGAAATCAGAAGGATCAATTCATAAAGTTGCTGCACAAATATTAGGTGCTGAGAGCTGTAACGGTTGGACTTTTTGGTATTATAAATCAGGTAATTCACTCAAACCAATCGATGATTTGAGGCAAAGACTAAGGCCAACTACTTAATTTCTATAAATTTTTCCAAGATAACTCTCTAGAAATTTTTTATTTTTTGATACAAATTTCAAAACAATATTTCTAATTAATATTATTATTGGATTAGTTAAATGGAAGGCAAAATGGTTTAATTTTGATCTTTTATTTACTAGTAATATTTTACTTATCTTATCTTTATAAATACTATTTGAATTTGTAATATTTTCTAAAATACCGTTTGCTGTTTCAATACTTTGAGAAGCACCTTGTGCAAAAGAAGGTGGAAAAGCAAATAAAGCATCACCACTCAAATAAGTATTTTGATATTTTAGTGTGGGTAATTCAGTGCTTACAAATACAGGAAAACACTTTATATTTGCTAAACTTTCCAAATTTATAATAGAATTTTTTGAAATAAAGTCTTTTAAAGATTTTATAAATGTTTCTGAATTAAGAATATTTTTATCTTCAATTTCTTTAGTAGTTAGTTTCTTTTTAATTATAGCAACGAAATTATATTCGAGTTTTTGATTTACAGGGTAAGTTACATAGTGAAAATTTGACCCCATATAAACAGAAATATTATCTTTTTCATGTTGTTTTAAATTCGCCCTTAAAGCAATGTTTCCATTAAAAATTGGGTTTAAATGATTATTGGATATTTGAGATTTTAATTTTGAAAAAACACCGTCTGCAATCACTATATAATCGAAACTTTCATTCTTATTATTCCAGGAAATCTTTATTTTTTCATTATATTCAATATTTTGAATATCGGCTTTAAATTGAATTTTTTCCTCAGGTATATTGCCAATTAAAAACTTTATTAATGTTGATCTTTTAAGTGTTGTGTAACGGTCGTTTAAATTATTGAATTGCTTTAGATCAATTTCACAAATCTTTTTAATATTATTAGCCTGGAAAAAATTAACTTTTGTTGGATAATAAACATCTGATGCTGAAATATTTTTAAATCCTACTTTATTTAACAAATTAATACTATTAACAGAAAGTTGAATGCCATAACCTTCATTTAAATTAAGGTAATCTTTTTTTTCAAAGATTTTATAGTCTATTTCAGTATTTTTGTTTAATTCATTTGCAAGATACAAACCAGATATACCAGCTCCTACAATTGCAACTTTTTTCATTCAGATTTTGAGATGGTATAAAATATTTTTTTAGTAAATGATGGAATTATTTCTGAGCTTAATTTATCTTTTTTAATTAATATTTTATTTTTAATCTTTGGAGGTCTTTTTGAGTTATTTAACAAAATTTTCATTTCCATATTAGATAATTTTATATTAATTTTTTTATTACTTGAATAATTATACTTACTTTCTCCAACTTCAGTCATGGGGAAAATTGGCATATTTTTTAAAAATTTAAATTTATCATTTTTAACCAATAAATAATTATTTTGTTTTTTGTAGATAGTCGCTTCAAAATATTTAGTTTTTATTTCTCTATTAATCTTAGTTAACTCAAAATCATTTTTTTTTAAAGATATACAATTTTTACTTAATGGACATTCTTTACAAATTGGATTTTTTGGTTTGCAAATTAAAGCACCTATTTCCATAATTGCTTGTGAGTAATCACTAGCACGATCGGACAGTCCAAAATAATTAATTTTTGTTTTTATAGAATCTTTAGATATTTCATTCTGCTTTTTTAAATAGAGAGTTCTTTTAAGAATTCTCTCTACATTTCCATCTAAAGGGATAGTTTTAATGTTAAATGCTATAGACATTATTGCTTTAGATGTATATTCACCAACACCTGGTAATTGTATTAACTTTTCATAAGATTTTGGCAACTTGCCGTTGAAATCTTTAAGAATTTTAATTGCACTTTTTTTTAGATTTCTTGCTCTTGAATAATAACCAAGACCTTCCCAATGTTTCATTAAAATCTTTTCGTCGACATTTGCCAATGATTGAAAGGTTGGAATTTGTTTTACAAATTTTTCAAAATAAGGAATAACAGTTTTTACTTGAGTTTGCTGCAACATAAATTCACTAACAAACGTAAAATATTCTTTTTGTTTCTGAGAAACTTTTTTTCTCCAAGGTAAAATTCTTTTATTATTATCGTACCAATGTAGAATTTTATTTGGTATGTTTTTATTATTCATATGAGTCAAAAACATAATACTAAGCAGAGATATAATTCCATTCAAGGTTTAAGATCTTTTAAAGATACTTTACCCACAGAAGCAAAAAGAATAATTAGTAAAAAAGGTAAAATTTATAATGAAACTTTAGACAATTGGAAATATTTGGTAGGTAAAGATTTATTTAAAGTAAGCTTTCCTAAATCATACAAAAGTTCAGATAAGTTATCTGGAAGTCGTTTAAATATTTTAGTAAAGAGGGGAAATGAAGTTGACGTTGAGTATTCTAAAAAAGAAATAATAAAAAAAATTAATATTTTTTTTGGCTATCACGTTTTAGATGACATTAAATTGAATACATTTGATGGAAAAATTGAAGAAAGCCATAAAAATACAGCTATTAATGCGACAAAAAATAAACATATAAAGAGCATAAATAATATTAAAAATGACAAAATAAAAAATTCTCTATTAAAGCTAAGTAAACATTTTAAAATAAAATGAAAAAAATAATTTTTATCTCAATTTTAATTTTTTTTAATTTCATCAATGCTAATTCTGAAGTTAAACCAATTTTAGTTGGAAGTGCAGACTCTAAAGTTAAGTTAATGGTTTTTGAATCTTTAACTTGTAATCATTGTGCAAATTTTCATAAAAATATATATCCTAAATTAAAAGAAGATTTTATTGATAAAGGATTGATTTCAATAGAATTTAAAAGCTTTCCATTAGACATCATTGCATTTAATGCAACTAAATTAGCGCATTGTAGAAATGATGGTGAGCATGAAATTTTGCATCATTTATATTTAAATCAAGATAAGTGGATCAAAGGAAAAAATGAATTAGAGGCAAATCAAGCAATGAAAAAATTTATTGATAATACTGAATATAATCTTGATTTTGATAAGTGCTTGGCGGATAAAAAAATAGAGGATCATATTTTAGAAGACCGAATCGAAGGTGTTAAAAAGTATAAAGTGAATGCTACTCCTACAGTCATAATTAACGGAAAAAAGTTTGAAAATCACTCAAACTACAAAAAATTAAAAAAATACATTGAAAAACTGATATAAGTCAGTGAATGGAATTTAAAAAAATCCAACTAAATGGATTTAAGTCTTTTGCTGAAAAAACAAATTTCCTGATTGAAGAAGGTTTGACTGGGATAGTTGGTCCAAACGGTTGTGGTAAATCAAATATAGTGGAGTCGTTGCGATGGTGTATGGGTGAGACGTCAGCAAAAAGTATGAGAGGTTCAGGAATGGAAGATGTTATATTTTCCGGGACTTCAAACAAACCATCGAAAAATATTGCAGAAGTTTTAGTAAGCTTGTCAAATGACAATAAAGATGGTCCTCTACAATATAATGAGCTTGATGAAATTGAAATTAAAAGAAAAATAGAAAAAGATAAAGGCTCAAAATTTTATATAAATGGCAAAGAAGTTAGAGCAAAAGATGCTCAGATGTTTTTTGCAGACTTATCAACAGGTGCTCATTCACCTTCGATTATTAGTCAAGGTAGAATTGGAGCATTGGTCACAGCAAAACCTTCTGATCGAAGAGCAATCTTAGAAGAGGCAGCTGGTATAGCAGGTTTACATGTTAGACGACACGAAGCAGAATTAAGATTGGGCGCGGCTGAAAATAATTTAAAAAGGGCAGATGAATTAAGAAGACAACAGGAGAGACAATTAGCAAATTTGCAAAAGCAAGCTGAAGAAGCTGCAAAATACAAATCTATTTCTGAAGAAATAAAAAAAGTTGAGGCAGGTTTATATTATTTACGTCTTTTAGAAATTGATAATGAAATTAAAGTAGAAAATGAGATCAACAATGAGGCTGATGATCAAGTTAAGTCCTTCAATGATAAATTAGAGAATTTAAGCATGAAGATTATTGAAAAGAATAAGAATGTAAATCCTATAAGAGAAAAAAATCAAGAAAACTTGTCAAAAATACAAAGGTTAAATTTAGAGTTAAAGAGCTTAGATGAAGAAAAAGACAGGGTTAATGATGAAATACAATCAATTAGAAAGGCTTTAAATGTAATAGATGAGGATATTGTAAGAGAAAAAAGCATAATCATTGATGCAAACTCTAATGAAAAAAGACTTAGAGAAGAAAAAGAAAATTTAATTACAGTTGACTCAAAATATTATGAGACTGAAAAATTGTCAGGTTTAGATCTTGTAAATGCAAAAGGAAAATTAAAAGATGAGCAAGATAAATTAGAGAGAATACTAGAAAATCTAAACCTTGATACTCTAAAAAAGAACTCAGAAACTATTGATTTAGCAAGTGAGCAGTTAGATAAAGCAAAAGAAATGCTCTCGGAGAATAATATCAATGGTGCAACTAATTTAATAGATGAATGCAAAATAAATCTTTCATTTTTAAAAATGAAAATTAATGAAATGCATGACAACGATTTAGCGATTACAGTAACTAAAAAAAATGAAGAAATCAAAAGTCTACAAGAAGAATACGCTGAAGCATTTAGTACAAATCAAAATATTAAAAAAGAGTCAATAAAAAGAAGTGAAAGAATTAAAATAATTGACCAAGAAATAGAAAGTTGGAAAAACTTATTGGTAAATTCTGAAAAAATGATTAATGAATTAAATAGTAGAAAAAATACTCAACAAAAAAAATTAGATAGCCTTGAAAAACAACCTCAAACACAAGCTGAAAGAAAAGGACAAATATCAGAAAGTTTAAGAATTTCTGAAAAAGAAAAAAGTGATAATGAAATATTAATAGATGAGCTAGATAAAGAGATTAACGAATTAAGAAGTAATCTAAATACAACAAAAGAAGAGTCTATTGAAATAAGAGAACGAAAGGCAAGCTCTGGAGCAACAATCGAGGGTTTGAATAAAAGAAGAAATGATTTGCTAGAAAGAGTATCAACAGAACTTAATTTAAAAGAAGAAGAGATACTGAATTTTTCAAACTTAAAAGATGTATCTGAATATCCAGATACAGTAACACAAGAGGAATTGCTTGATGAAAGAAAAAGGGAAAGAGAAAAATTAGGCTCGGTTAACTTAAGAGCAGACGAGGAGACTTCAAAATATGAAGATGAAATTAAGAAAATGGAAAAAGATAGACAAGATTTAGTTACTGCAATTATAAAGTTAAAAGAAAGTATTACTGAACTCAATCAGAAAGGTAGGGAAAGACTTCTAGATGCTTTTGAAAAAGTGAATAGAAAGTTCAATGAAGTTTATACCAAACTATTTAATGGAGGTAGTGCAAAACTAGAGCTAGTAGACTCTGATGATCCTTTAGATGCAGGATTAGAAATGTTGGTAAGTCCACCAGGAAAAAGATTGCAATCAATAACTTTATTATCTGGAGGTGAACAAGCCCTGACTGCTTTATCTTTAATCTTTGCAGTGTTTCTTACTAATCCAGCTCCAATATGTGTTCTCGATGAAGTAGACGCACCTCTAGATGATGCGAATGTAACAAGATTTTGCAATCTTTTGACGGAACTAACTAAAATTACATCTACAAGATTTATTATTGTAACTCACCACGCTCTAACCATGTCTAAAATGGACAGACTATACGGCGTAACAATGCCAGAAAAAGGAATTAGCCAACTAGTTGCTGTAGATCTTCAAAAAGCAGAGAGTATGGTTGCTTAATAATGGATAAAGACCAGTTTAAAACTCGCCTAAAAATTGCAAAAAATAAAACTGACAAAGACAAAAAATCTGAAGAGGGAAATAAAGGCTCAAGTATGGGGTCAGCCTTCAAAATGAGCACGGAATTGGTATCTGCAGTAGCTGTTGGGACAATTATTGGGTTTATTTTAGACAATTGGTTTGGTACTAAACCCTGGTTAATTTTAATATTTTTTTTTATTGGTGTAATAGCTGGAATTATGAACGTTATTAAATCAGCAAAAAAAATGCAAAAATAGTAGGCAAATGGCAGCAAATCCAATGTACCAATTCAACGTGTACCGAATTGGTCCAGAAATTAAAATAAATAACATAGATATTTCATTCACAAACGCGAGTTTGTTTATGGTCATAAGTTCACTAGCAATATTAATTATTTTTAATTTAGGCACGAAGAGATCTATCATACCAAATAAAATTCAATTACTTGCGGAACTCAGTTACTCTTTTATTTCAAAAATGATAAGTGATACAGCTGGATCGAAAGCTAAGCCTTACTTTTCTTTCATATTTTCTTTATTCATGTTTGTTTTATTTTGTAACATGTTTGGGATGATACCATACTCTTTTACTGTCACTAGCCACATCATTGTAACTTTTGTATTAGCAGCATTTATATTTATAGGAGTAACAATAATTGGATTTATTAAACATGGACTTGGATACTTAAAACTTTTTGTGCCAAGTGGAGTTCCAATGGTTTTATTGCCATTAATAGTTGTTATAGAAATAATTTCATACTTAAGTAGACCAATTAGTTTATCAGTTAGATTATTTGCAAATATGATGGCGGGCCATACGATGATGAAAGTTTTTGGAGGTTTTGTAGTTAGCTTAGGAATTGTTGGGGGCTGGCTACCACTAGGTTTTTCAGTTGCATTAACAGGTTTGGAGATATTAGTTGCTTTTCTTCAAGCATATGTATTTGCAATTTTAACATGTATCTATTTGAATGATGCATTAAATTTACACCATTAATTAACATAAGGAGGATATAATGGAATTAGAAGCAGCAAAAATGATAGGAGCAGGACTAGCAGCAATTGCACTTGCAGGTGCAGGAGTTGGAATTGGGATAATTTTTGGAAATTATCTTTCAGGTGCAATGAGAAATCCATCTGCAGCTCAAAAGCAGTTTCCAAACTTGCTATTAGGCTTTGCATTAGCGGAAGCGACTGGTTTATTTGGATTAGTTGTTGCATTAATTATTCTTTTCGCGTTTTAATTAATGTTGAAAAAGATAATTTTTCAATTTCTAGCTTTAAGTCTTATCTTTACTTATAGCGCTCAAAGCGCTGAGAGTGGAGGTATGCCCCAGCTCAATCCCGAGTTTTGGATATCTCAAATTTTTTGGTTAGTACTTACCTTTGGATTATTGTTTATAATTTTATCTAAGTTCATACTACCAAAGATTAGTAACAATCTTGAAACCAGAAAATCACAAATCTTAGAGAATATCGAAACTGCAGACAAGCAACGGGAAGAAACTGAAAAAAAAGTTAAAGAATTTGATAAAATTATCAATGATACAAAAGTCGAAGCAAAAAACTTCTTTAATAGTGAAAGACAAAAAGTTTTGGACGATATAAACAATAAAAGATTATCTTTAGAAAAGGATATCGAGAAAGAAATAATAAAAGCTGAAGAAGAAATAGACCAATTAAAAAAAACTTCTCAAGAGAAAGTTACTAAAATTGCAATTGAGACATCCTCCGATCTAGTTAAACAATTAATTGGTGAAGATATAAATAAAAGTAGTCTTTCAGCCATAGTTGAAGATCTTTCTAAAAAAGAAATGGAAAAACATAATGGCATTTGATGCAACATTTTGGGTAGCAGTATCTTTTGTAATATTTTTTGGGGCGCTAATTTATTTAAAAGTTCCACAGAATGTTAATAATTTATTGAGCAAAATGATTACTGATATCAAAAATGAAATTGACGAAAGTGAAAAACTCCGAGCTGAATCTAAAAGACTATTGGATGAGGCGCAAAAGAAGCTAGATACTGCAAAAATTGAGAGTGAAAAGATTATGCAGCAGTCAAAAGATGAAACTGAAAGATTTGTAATTGAAATGAACGATAAATTTCATAAATCAGCTGAACTTAAGAAAAGTCTAGCAGAAACTAAAATCTCTCAAATGAAAGATAATGCCATTAAAGAAATTAAAGATACATCAATTAATATTGCTGTAGAATCTGTAAAAAAAATTATTACTACATCTGTTGATAAGTCTAAACTTGACAACTTGTTTAATAAAAATCTTGAAGAAACAAAGACAGAATTAAAGAAAATCAGTTCTTAAACTAAGATAGTTTATCAAATTTTATAAAAATAATGTAAATTAAGAAATATGAATTCCATTATAATTGGATCAGGTTTTGGTGGTATGGCGGCAGCTCTTAGACTTCGAGCAAAAGGTCATAAAGTTACTTTAATTGAAAAACAAAAAGATTTAGGTGGAAGAGCGAGAGTATTTAAAAGTAATGGGTTTACTTATGATGGTGGACCAACTGTAATAACTGCTCCTTATTTAATTTATGAAATTTTTAAACTTTTTAATAAAAATCCAGATGATTATATAAAAATAAAAGATTTAGATACTTGGTACAGATTTGTTTTCGAAGATGGAAGCCATTTTGATTACTCCGCTGATGAAAAGAAAATGGAAGAACAGATTGCAATAATTAATCATAAAGATGTTGTGGGTTACAGAAATTTACTTAAATTTACAAAAAAAATATTTGATAAGGGTTATTCAGAATTATCAGATGTGCCATTTGATAAACCTTCATTTATGTTTAAGCAAATTCCTGCATTGCTAAGTTTAAAAAGTTATAAATCTGTTTATTCTTTGGTTAGTGGTTTTATTGAAAATGAAAAACTAAGAAGGCTATTTAGTATGCACCCATTATTGGTAGGTGGGAACCCTTTTACTACAACCTCTATATATGGATTAATTTTGTATTTAGAAAAAAAATGGGGAATTCATTATTCTATGGGTGGAACAGGACAAATAATAAAAGGTTTTGAGAAATTGATGTTAGAAGAAGATGTTACAATTATTAAAGGTAAAGAAGTTAAAAACTTGCTTACAGAAAATAAAAGAGTTGTCGGGGTTGTGACAAGTGAAGATGAGGAAATTAAAGCAGATAACGTAGTTTGTAATGCAGATCCTCCCGGTGTTTATTCAAAAATGCTAAATAATCAAAAATATAACACCTTATTTAATTGGAAGATAAATAGAATGGAATATTCAATGGGACTGTTTGTTTATTATTTTGGAACAAAGAAAAAATACGAAAATGTTGAACATCATACTATAAAGTTTGGCGATAAGTACAAAGAACACTTGGATGATATATTTGTAAACAAAAAATTAAATAACGATATAAGCTATTACCTACATAGACCTACCGCAACAGATTCAAGTATGGCACCAAAAGACCATGATTGCTTTTATGTATTAGTGCCTGTACCTAATAATAAATCAGGAATAGACTGGTCAGTCGAAGGTGAGAAACTCAAAAAAATGGTAATAGATAAAATGGAAAAAAGTTTACTACCAAATTTAAAAGAAAATATTGTAGATGATTTTTATTTAACCCCTGATTATTTTGAAAATGAGTTAAATACAAAATATGGCTCGGGTTTTTCAATTCAGCCCAAATTTTCTCAATCAGCATACTTTAGATTTCATAACAAATCTGAGGTTTATGACGGTTTATATTTTGTTGGAGCAGGCACTCATCCTGGAGCTGGTGTTCCAGGGGTCCTATCATCCGCAAAGGTATTAGATAAAATTTTGTAATGAATGAACAAAATTATTTGTCGATATATGCTAAATCTTTTAATTGGGCAGGTTTCTTTTTACCAAAACAAGTCTACTCTGATTGCTCTAACTTGTACGATTTTTGTAGATACATAGACAATATAGCAGATGAAAAAGGTGATCTTGATACGAAATTAAAAAATTTCAATACTTTCAAAGAAGATTTCAAATTAAAAAATGAAAATAACCAAATAATTAAAAATATGTGGGCTTTAATAAACAAATTTGGAATATCACAAAAAATAATTGATGATTTATTCGATGGCGTAGAGGCTGATATAAAATCAAAAGTAGAAATCAACACTGACAAAGATCTATATGTTTATTCATATAGAGTGGCTGGAACAGTTGGATTAATGATGGCAAAAATTTTAAATGTCAAAGAAAGATCAGCACTTTTAGGAGCGATTGACTTAGGTATTGCAATGCAATTAACTAATATTTCAAGAGATGTTATTGAAGATGAAAGCAATAATAGATTTTATATAAAAAAGAATTTTGATGAAATTAAAAGAATTCTAAAAATCGCTGACAAATTTTATAATAATTCTTTTATATCAATTAAAAAAATTCCATTCTTTTTAAGATTTTCGATTTTGGTTGCAAGACGAGTATATAGACAAATTGGAAATGAAATCTTAAAAAAAGGAAACTTAGAAAATTATAATAAATCAGGAAAAATTTATGTAAACAATTTGGGAAAAGTCTTACACACAGTACTATCTATTGGTGATTTAATTAAATTATATTTTGTAAAAGAAGATAAAAAACTTACAATAAAAGAGCATGAGATAATAATGAAAGATATTGAGTATAATGAAAGATTTTGATTACATAATTATTGGAGGTGGCTGTGCAGGTTTAACATTGGCTTATGAGTTAGAGTATCACGATAAACTTAAAAATAAGACTTTAGCAATTATTGAAAAAAGAGATGAATATAAAAGAGATAAAACTTGGTCATATTGGAAAACTGTACCTCACAAGTTTGATGACTGTGTAAAAAAAAGATGGAAAGATTATACAATCAATTTTAAAGGAAATGTTGAATATAAAGATTGTAAAGAAACTCCTTACGAAAGTATTGATAGTGGACTATTCTACAAAAAAATTTTAAATAAAATCAATAAAAATCCAAATATTCAATTCTTTAAAGATATTAGTGAAGTAAATACAGAAAACGCAATTTTATTTAATAGTTTGACAAATCTTGAGAATAAAGATTCTAATTTATGGCAACACTTTCAAGGTGTTGAGATTGAAACCGAGAAAGATTTTTTTGATGATCAAATAATGAATTTAATGGACTTTGATTGTGATCAAAAAAAAAGTGTTCATTTTTTCTATACACTACCCTATTCAAAAAAATTAGCTTTAATCGAAACTACGTGGCTTTCAAAAATGGAAGATGATAGTGAAAAAGATTATGATAAACAAATTACTGATTATATCGAAAACACTTTAAAATTAAAAAAATATAAAATTAATTATAAAGAAGTTGGGGCCATACCATTATTTTATCCAAAATTTAAAAACGACAAAAATACGATTAATATTGGAACTGCTGGAGGTATGACGCGTTTAAGTACTGGCTATACTTTCCTAAATATTCAAGAACAAGCAGAATATATTACCCAAAACATTGATAAAATAACCCAAACTAGAGCTTTCAATATAAAAAGTAAGTATAAGTTTTTAGATAATGTTTTTTTGAAAGTCCTAGCTGAAAAGCCAGAGATCATGCCAAATATTTTCTTCAAAATGTTTAAAAGCAAGTCAAAAACAGTAATAAATTTCCTTTCCAATAAAAGTAATATTTTCGAGGACTTATCCATTATATTAAAGATGCCAAAATGGATTTTTATTAAAGCTGTATTTAAATAATGATCAACAAAATAAATTTTTTTCATTCTATTATTTTTTTTAATATCTGTATTTTTTTTTCTGCCTTTGAGGTATTGAGAAATAATTCGTTTATACTTTTTAGTTTTTTTTTAATTCTTACAATTGGTATCTCTCACGGTGCGCTGGATCATGAAAAGGGTAAGAAACTTTTAAAAATTTATAAAATTAAAAATACAGAAGTGTTCTATATAACTTATATAGGTATTGCTATTTTTGTTGTTTTAATTTGGATTTTAAGTCCAATATTGTTGCTTTCGCTTTTTTTAATAGTTGCAGCATATCACTTTGGCAAAGAGGATAGTGACTTTATCGAAACAAAAAATGCTAATTTTTTAGAAATTTTTTATTTCATTAAAGGATCATTAGTTATTTCAGCACCCTTACTGTTTCATAAAGCTGAGACAATCGAAATTTTTAAATTGTTAAATTTTTCAATTGACGAAAATATTATGGCTAATAATTTTTTAATTCCTTTAGTTATATTATCAGTGCTAAGTAATTTTCTTATATATAGAGGTAATAATAATGATTTAAGATCAATTCTTTTTTTAGATAGTTTTTCAATAATTATTTTAAACTATTTTTTTAACCCGATATTAGCTTTTACAATTTATTTTTGCTTTCTTCATTCTATAAGGCATTCACTAAGTTTAATTAGTGAAATTAATAAAAATTTGATGAAAGGATTTCCTATTTTTTTAAGAAAAATAATTCCACTTACAGTAATTACAGCAATAATGTATTTAATAGTTTTTTATTTTATTTCAGAAAAATTTGGTATAGATGAAAGTATTATTAAAATAATATTTGTTGGATTGGCTTCATTGACCTTTCCTCATATTTTACTTGAATTAATGGTGGAAAAAAATGAGTAACAAAAATTTAAAAATTTATTTAGCTGCGCCAAGAGGATTTTGTGCAGGAGTTGATAGAGCAATTGAAATTGTAAAAAAGAGTATAGATAAATTTGGTGCTCCAGTTTATGTGAGACACGAAATTGTACATAACAAACATGTTGTTGAAAGTTTAAAAAAGATAGGAGCGATATTTGTTGAAGAATTAGATGAGATTAAAGATAAATCAAGACCAGTTATATTCTCAGCACATGGCGTTCCAAAATCTGTTCCAGAGGAAGCTTCTAATTTAAATATGATGTTTGTAGATGCAACGTGTCCTCTAGTATCTAAAGTTCATAGAGAAGCAGAAAACTTAAATAAACAAGGTCATCATATATTATTAATAGGACACAAAAACCATCCAGAAGTCATAGGAACTATGGGTCAATTGCCTGAAGGTGCAATAGATTTAATAGAAAATATTGAGGATGCAAATAAGTACGAAAACATCTCAAATAAACAGCTATCTTTCATAACTCAAACAACACTCTCTGTAGATGATACCAAAGATATAATTGCAGCTCTAAAATCTAAATTCCCAGATATTAAAGAGCCTAAAAAAGATGACATATGTTATGCAACAACAAATAGACAATCAGCAGTTAAAGTAATAGCGGATAAATGTGATATGTTTTTTGTAATAGGAAGTAGAAATTCATCTAACTCTGTAAGATTAGTTGAAGTTGCTAAAAACTCTGGTTGTAATTCTGCTGAGCTAATACACTCAGAAAGCCCAGTGCCTATAGATAAGATAAAAGAATGTAACACAATTGGAATTTCATCAGGTGCTTCAGCGCCAGAAATACTTGTTGAAAAGTTTATTGCAGAGTTAAAAGATCAATTTACTGTCAACATAGAAGAAGTTGAAATCGTAAAAGAAAATATAACTTTTAAAATTCCTGGAAAATTAAATTAATGGCTGTTTATACTAAAATTAATAATAAGCAGATAAAATATATCGAGAAAAAATATAATATTGGGAAAATTATAAATTATTCAGGTATAAAAAAAGGTATTGAAAATACAAACTATCTTTTAAAAACTAAGAAAAATAAATATATCTTAACTATTTACGAAAAAAGAGTTCAGAAAAAAGATCTTCCATTTTTTGTTAATCTTATGTCTGGTCTATCTAGATTAAAAGTAAAATGTCCAATTCCTATAAAAGATAAAAAGGATAAATATTTATTTAACTTAAAAAATAAAAAAGCTTGTATTGTCAGTTTCCTGGAAGGAAAAGATAAAGAACAACTAAATAATAAGGATTGTTTTATAGTTGGAAAAAATGCGGCACTTCTTCATGAGGCTTCAAAAAAATTAAAATTATATAGAAAAAATTCTCTATCGATTAATTCATGGGGATCAATTCTAAATAAAATAGACAATAAAATTAATAAATTGTCAAAAAACTTAAAAGATTTAATGAAAGATGATTTGAGAAATCTCAAAAAAAAATGGCCTAAAAAAATGCCAAATGGAATAATTCATAGCGATCTTTTTATTGATAATATTTTTTTCAATAAAGGTAAATTTCATGGATTTATAGATTTTTATTTTTCAGCTAATGATTTTCTATCTTATGAATTAGCAACCTGCATTAACGCTTTATGTTTTAAAAAGAAAAATAAAAAATTCGTATTAGATAAAAAAAGATCCTCAAATTTATTAAAGGGCTACCAATCTATTAGAAAATTAACTGAAATTGAAAAAAGAAATTTAAATACATTATGCAGAGGGTCGGCTTTGAGATATCTTTTGACTAGATCCTATGATTATTTAAATACTCCTAAAAATGCTGTCATTAAAATCAAAGATCCAAAGGAGTATATGGATAAGTTAAATTTTCATAGAAATCTGAGCTCATTTAAGGATTATTCTTGATGATTAAAATTTACACAGATGGTTCATGCATTGGAAATCCGGGAAATGGTGGTTGGGCTGCAATTATTATTGAAAATGGAAAGAAAACTCAAATTAAAGGAAGCAAAAAAGATACAACAAATAATCAAATGGAATTACTTGCCCCCATTAAAGCTTTAAAAAAAATTCCAAAAGGTAGAAAAGTTCAAATATTTACAGATTCTAAATATGTAAAATCTGGGATAACTGAATGGATACATAATTGGAAAAAAAATGGTTGGAAAACAGCTAACAAAAAAGAAGTTAAGAATAAAGAACTTTGGACCGAATTAGATAATCTTTCAAATACATTTGAGATTAAATGGAGCTGGGTAAAGGCACATTCAACAGATAAACTTAATAATGAAGTCGATTCATTGGCAAGGTCCTCTGTCGCAATATAGGTGCACCCGGCAACATAACGCCCCTTAAATAATTTATTATTTTTCTCTATCAATAATAATAATTATTTTTTAAAAGACTATGTACCTACCATGTACTGACTATGTACCATACTTTCAAAACTCAAAATTTACTTTTTTTAAAATATTCTTTTATGTCTTTTTGAAACAATAGATAAATACAAGAAATCTGTAATAAAGTATTTAAAATTAAAATAGATCTTACTGTCAATTCATTAAATCCTATTTCTGGTATAGGTCCATAAGGAGCAGCAAAACTTACATTTATTGCGTGGATTAAATCCAACAAACCAATCACATTCCAAGACAGCAAAAGACCCCATAGTATAGTGCTTGGTTTTTTTATAATGTGGTAAACTAAGAATAAAGCAGTTATCCCAATAAAAAAGTCGCCCACAAAAGGAACTATCCATTCAGATGGCGCCGAACGCTCATTTTCAGTAAAGATCCAAAACAAAAACAAACCTGACCCAACTGCTCTGAATGACATCCATCCAGTTACAAAAATAATCCAATGTAATTTCACTTGAATTACATATCAGAAAAAAATCTCAATTACAAAGTCGTCACAAAAAAATGTTAGTTTAACAATGTAACCTGGTATGTACCTATTCAAAAAGTGTTATATTCTGTTATAAGTTGAATTGGGACAGACAACAGAACTGCCATACTAATTATAATAAATCTAAAACACCCTCTGCTGAAGATAAACCACATTGTTTAGTCTCTTTCTCAACTTGAATATTAACTACTTCTAAGTTTTGAATAACCATCGCATAACGATTTGAACGAAAACCCATTCCTTTTGAATTTCTATCTACTTCAGCGCCAATTGCTTTCGTAAATAATAAATAAGGATCTGATAACATTGTAATTTTGCCTCCAGCATTATTCGCTTCTCCCCAGGCATTCATAACAAATGGATCATTTACAGATAAACAAAATATTTTTTCTATTCCTTTAGCTTTTATTTTATCAGTATTAGCTACATATCCAGGTAGATGGAGTTTTGAACAAGTTGAGGTAAAAGCACCAGGTAATCCAAATAAAATAACTTTACCATTTCCTAAAATATCTCTAATTTTGCTAGTTTGTGGTTCACCATTTATTAGATGGAAAATTTCTATATCAGGGATTTGATCTTTTATTTTTAATTTCATATGGAATTAATTACATAATCTTTAACTTTATTTATATCATTTGATATAACTTCAAATTTTTCTTCTCTATCATAAACATATTTAAGACTATCTGGTAATTCTTCAGTTTTTGAGATTGCATCTTCTATTGCTTTTGGAAACTTACATGGGTGTGCTGTAGATAAAACAACACAATTTTGTTCTAGCCCAAGTTTTTTTGCAGCACCAATTCCAACTGCAGTATGAGGATCAACTACAACTTTATATTCTTTGTTTGTATCTTTTATCATTTGGATAGTCTCTTTTTCATTTAACATTTCAGATGTAAAACTTTTTTTTATTTTATCTAAATCACTACTATCAATTTGATAAGCATTGTTTTTTATTCTACTCATTACATCTTTCGTAGCATCTGAATTACAGTCTTTTACATCATATAAAAGTCTTTCAAAGTTACTTGCTATCTGAATATCCATGCTAGGAGTATTTGTTTCCTCAACTTTCTTTTGAGAATAATCCCCACCAGAAATTGCTCTATGAAGGATGTCATTTTTGTTAGTAGCTACAATAAGTTTATCAACTGGAAGTCCAAGTTTCTTTGCTAAATAACCAGCATAAATATCTCCAAAATTTCCAGTCGGAACAGAAAAAGACAAGGGCTGTCCATTACCTATTTTAAAATAGGCATAAAAATAATAAACAGCTTGAGCAACAATTCTTGCCCAATTAATCGAATTAACACCTGACATATTTATTGAGCTAGAAAATTTTTCATCATTAAACATTGCTTTAACCAGATTTTGACAGTCATCAAAATTTCCCTCAATAGCAATATTAAATACATTTTTTTCTTCATGGATTGTCATCAGTCTTCTTTGCACTGGTGAAATCCTGTTATTTGGATGTAATACAAAAACATTTAAATTCTTTTTGCCTTTTAAAGCATCAATAGCAGCTGCACCTGTGTCTCCTGATGTTGCTACAATAATATTAATTTTTTTTTGCTCATTTCCTAAGTGATATTGATAGAAATTTCCTATTAATTGCATTGCAATATCTTTAAAAGCAAGAGTTGGGCCATGATAGAGTTCTAAGACTTTTAAATTTCCTAAATCAGAGATTTTTACAACATCTTCTGCTCTAAAATTTGAGTAAGATTTTGATACTGTGGAAATTAACTCTTCCTTAGTCATAAAATCACCAATAAATGGGAATATTATTTCGGCTGCTAATTCATTGTAATTAAGACTACTTAGTTTGTTTAGTTCATCTTTACTAAATGGTTTGATTGAGTGTGGCACAAAAAGGCCTCCATCATCAGCTAAGCCTTTCAGAAATACGTTTTTAAATGAAAAATGATCTGAATTGTTTCTTGTGCTTATATATTCCATCAGTAATTTTTTTTTCTAAAATATAAATATATTAAAAAAATGGAAACAGCTAATGAAAACCATGTAAGAGCATACTTTAAGTGGTTGTTTGAAATATTGGCTCCTATTTGTTTTGACTTAGGATAAATTCCTTCCTGCTTGCTAATATTGTTGATAATGAATGGAGAAAATTCTTTGCCTGTATAGGTCAATAAATCTTCATCTTTAAGGGTGAACCAGTAATTCTTATTAACGTCATTATCTGGCTTGAAATAATTAAATTTACTTTTTAATTTTAAAACTCCCTCGAATTTACTTTCATTTGAAACATACTTTTTAGATTTAAGGTCTCTTGGAACCCAACCCCGATTTATTAAATAGCTTTTATTGTTTATACTTACTGGATTTATAATATCAAATCCTGGCTCGCCCTTTTCATTTAAGGAATATAGATAAATTATTTTTGAATTATCTAGTATTCCTTCAAATTTGATTTTTTTAAAGTTAATTGGATTACTTCCATTAAATTCTACTGGATCACTTTTTAAAGATTGATCAATTGAATTTATCAAATCAAGCTTCCAATTTAGTCTAACAATTTGCCAAGTGCCTAATGCCAAAAAAACTAAAATAAAAAAGTATACAAAAATTGAAAAAGATAACTTATTTTTCAAGAACTATTAACTTCCCCAAATGTAAATAGCTGCAAATAAGAACAACCAGACAACGTCAACAAAGTGCCAGTACCAAGCAGCAGCTTCGAAACCAAAGTGATGCTCTTTAGTGAAGTGTCCTAATTTACCTCTCCATAAACAAACCGCTAAAAAGATAGTCCCAACTAAAACGTGGAAACCATGAAACCCTGTGGCCATATAGAATGTAGCACCATAAATGTGACCTGAAAAACTAAATGTAGCGTGTTGGTATTCGTATATTTGCAATAACGTAAAGAATGCTCCTAAAATTACTGTACAAATTAAACCATTTATAAATCCTTTTCTGTCGTCCTCTAATAAAGAATGGTGTGCCCAAGTTACTGTTGTACCAGATAAAAGTAAGACAAGAGTATTTATAAGTGGGATATCCCATGGATCAAAAGTCTCAATATCTTTTGGTGGCCATACATTTCCCATGAATTCATTTGGAAACAAACTTGCATCAAAGTATGCCCAAAACCATGCAACAAAAAACATTACTTCAGAAGCAATAAATAATGTCATTCCATATCTGTGATGAATTTGAACAACAGGTGTATGATGACCTTTGTGCTCAGCTTCAATTACGACATCTCTGAACCACATGAATGCACAATAAATTATGAGTAAAAAACCTAAAACCATTGCCCACATAACTTTACTGTGGAAATAATAAACAGATCCAACTGCAGTAACTAGTGTTGCTATAGATGTAGCTAAAGGCCAAGGGCTAGGGTCAACTAAATGATAATCGTGTTTTTGACCAGATGCAGACATTTATTTTAACTCTCTTTTTTTTCGTTTTTATAATATTCAGATGAGAAAAAAGTATATGACATAGTAACATCTTCAACTCTAGATGTTTTTGGATCATTTACCAATTCTGGATCTAAGTAAAATACTAGGGTGTAGCTTGCTTTTTCCCCTGGATCTAATGTTTGTTTTTCAAAGCAAAAACAGCCTAATTTATTAAAATATGCTCCAAAAGATGATGGAGAAACATTATATGTAGCTACAGCAGAAGAAATTACATCTCCAGTATTTTCCACTTCAAATTTTATTCTGTATACCTTGCCAGGCTGAACATCCATTGTTTTTTGATCAACATCAAAATTCCAATCAAGAGCACTATTAACGTTGGTATCCAATCTTACATTTATTTTTTTATCTAAAACTATATTAGGAGCCTCTTTAGATACTTGTGTTGTTCCACCAAAGCCAGTTACTCTACAAAATAAATCATACAAAGGCACAGCTGCAAAAGATAATCCCAACATAAAGACAAAGATTCCTGCAAGAATTAGTGGAGTTAAAGTATTTTTTTTAATCATAAAGGTCTTTCAAATACTCCAATATTAAATAATGTGAAAATGAATAAGAAAACTATAAATGCAACCAAACCAACTGCTGTCCATAAATTTTTCTTTTTTAATTTTTGATCTTTGACTATCATAAAACTTTATCCACTAAGAAAAAAACAAATATTAAAAATAAGTAAATAATTGAATAGCTGAAAATATGTTTAGCTTTCTTTATATTAAATTTTCCAACTTTATAGTTGTAAAGCTGGTAACAAATTAAATTATAATAAAATGTAAGTAGTAAGCTAAGTGTTAAGAATACTTCACCGACAAATCCAATGTAATATGGGAAAACAATTGTCGGTATCATTAGCAAAGAATAAATTAGAATGTTCTTTTTAGTATCCTGAATTCCATTAGTTACTGGAAGCATTGGAATACCTGCTTTTTTATAATCATCAGCTTTGTATAAGCTTAATGCCCAAAAGTGTGAAGGTGTCCAAAAGAAAATTATTAAGAAAAAAGCAATCGACTCCAACGAAATAGAATTTGTTGCTATTGCCCATCCAATTACTGGTGGTAAAGCTCCTGACGCTCCACCTATAACAATATTTTGTGGAGTTTTTCTTTTTAACCAGATTGTATAAACAAATACGTAAAATAATATTGTAAACAATAATAGAGATGCTGATAAAGCATTTGTAACAAAGTATAAGCTCACAACTGAAACTACTGCCATAGATGTTCCAAAATATAATGCTTGATTTCTGTTCAACTTTCCTCTTGGAATTGGACGTAAGCATGTTCTAGTCATTAATTTATCTAAATCAGCTTCATACCACATGTTAAGTGCTCCTGCTGCTCCAGCACCAAAGGCTACAATTAATATCCCAATCACTGACTGTTGAAATGAAACTGAAGTAGGAGCTGTTAACAGACCAACTGCACAAGTGAAAATAACAAGAGACATTACTCTTGGTTTCATTAACTTTAATAATTCAGGAATAATACCTAGTTCGTAATATGATTTTTTTACTTTAGAATACGTCGTAGCCATTTTAATTTTTATATCTTAAGACGTTACTAACTACTAGATTTTTCAGTGCCTTCATAATCTTCAAACTTCGGCAGTTCATCAAAAGTATGAAAATTCGGTGGTGATGGAACTGTCCACTCTAATGTTGTGGCCCCTTCTCCCCATGGGTTTTGTGCTGCTTTTTTCTTTTTTGCAAAAGCGTAGATTAAATTAGCGAAAAATACCACTAAGCCAACTACAGAAATATATGAACCGATTGAAGAAATATAATTCCAATCAGCGAATGCATCCGGATAATCAGCGTATCTTCTTGGCATTCCAGCTAATCCTAAGAAGTGTTGTGGAAAGAAAACTAAGTTTACTCCTATGAAAGTTAACCAAAAATGAAGTTGTCCCATCCACTCAGAATATTCATACCCTGACATTTTACCAAACCAATAATAGAAGCCTGCAAATATCGCAAAAACAGCTCCCAAAGATAATACATAGTGGAAGTGAGCTACAACATAATAAGTATCATGCAATGCAGTATCTACTCCAGCGTTTGCTAGTACAACACCAGTTACTCCTCCAACTGTAAATAAAAATATAAATCCTAAAGCCCAAACCATTGGGGTTTTAAATGATATAGATCCTCCCCACATTGTAGCTATCCATGAAAATATTTTAATTCCTGTTGGAACAGCGATGATCATTGTTGCTGCTAAGAAATATGCTTTAGTGTCAGTGTCTAAACCAACTGTGTACATGTGGTGAGCCCAAACAACAAAACCTACTATTCCAATTGCTACCATCGCGTAAGCCATTCCCAAATATCCAAAAACTGGCTTCTTTGAAAAAGTAGATACTATATGACTGATCATTCCAAATCCTGGTAAGATTAAAATGTAAACTTCTGGATGACCAAAAAACCAAAATAAATGCTGGAATAATGTTGGGTCTCCACCTGTTTGTGCATCAAAAAATGCTGTGCCGAAATTTCTATCTGTTAGAAGCATAGTAATTGCTCCTGCTAATACCGGTAACGAAAGTAATAATAAAAATGCTGTAACTAATATTGACCATGCAAATAATGGCATCTTATGCAAAGTCATTCCAGGCGTTCTCATATTCAATATTGTTGTAATAAAATTAACTGCTCCTAAAATTGAAGAAGCTCCTGCAACATGTAAACTTAAGATTGCTAAATCCATTGCTGGACCTGGTTGACCTGCAGTAGAAGATAGAGGTGGGTAAATCGTCCAGCCACCACCAACACCTTGTGCACCTGGAGGTCCATCTACAAAAATTGATGAAAGTAATAAAATAAAAGCAACAGGTAATAACCAAAAAGAAATATTATTCATTCTTGGAAATGCCATATCCGGTGCTCCAATCATTATCGGCACAAACCAGTTACCAAAACCACCAATCATTGCTGGCATGACCATAAAGAAAATCATTATTAATCCATGACCTGTAACCAAAACATTATAAAGATGGTAGTTACCGCCTAAAACATCATCACCAGGATGCATTAATTCCATTCTCATCAAAACTGAAAAAGCTGTACCTATAACTCCTGCAATGATTGCAAAAATTAAATACATTGTTCCAATATCTTTATGATTTGTAGAATATGCCCATCTCTTCCAACCTGTTGGAGTATGATGATCGTGAATATGTGCTGCTTCTGAACTCATTTTTATTTACTCGCTACTAGTTTTTTATTAATTAAATTTTCATCTTTTGCAAATTTTATCTTCGCCTCTGAAAGCCAAATTTGGTAATCTTCATCTGAAACTACTCTAACTTCAATTGGCATAAAAGCATGTTTAATTCCACATAACTCAGAACATTGTCCGTAATAAGTCCCAACTTTTTCAGCTTTGAACCAAGTTTCATTTACTCTTCCTGGCATCGCATCTCTTTTAACTCCAAATGCTGGTAATGCCCATGCATGAAGCACATCATTTGCTGTAATTAAAACTTTAACTACTTTATTTACTGGAACAACTACTACATTATCTGTTGCTAACAATCTTGGCTGACCTTCTTTTAAATCCTTCTCTTCGATCATATAAGCATCAAAAATTATATTTTCATCTGGGTACTCGTATCCCCAATACCATTGATATCCAATTGCTTTTATAGTTACATCAGCTTTAGGAATTGCATCTTGTGAATATAAAACTTTAAATGACGGAACTGCCATCACGATCAAGATTAAACAAGGAACTAATGTCCAAACAATTTCAACTAAAACATTATGTGTTCTTTTAGATGGATTAGGATTTCTTGATGCTCTAAATCTTACCATCACATAAAGCATTAAAAATAAAACAAACGCACTTATAGCAACTATGATTGGTACTAACATATAGTCATGAAACCAAACTATATCTCTCATAGTTTGCGATGCAGGCTCTTGGAAACCTAATTGCCAATTTTTTGGTTGGTTTGCAAACGCCTCAACTGGGTAAATTAATGCTATAAAAACAAAAAATAGTTTTTTCATTTGTTTTCTATATAGATCGAAAATATTATAAAAAATACTAGAGAATTCGCGACAATTTATCAATTTTGCAAATAATTGATCACAGATATAGCGGATATAACCGCAGTTTCAGACCTTAAAATGTTATCGCTTAATTTTATCGATTGAGACCCTTTAAAGTTTAGAATCTTTTTAATTTCATCAGCTGAATAATCCCCTTCAGGACCAATTAAAAGACAATTTGGTTTTGAATTAGAAATCTTAATTTTTTTATTATTTGTATTTAAATCTGCAAAAATTAAATTGATATCCAAATTGTTAGACAGGAATTTATCTAATGATTGAGGTTTTTCAATTGAAGGAATATTTATTCTATTACTTTGTTCGCACGACTCTATAACTATTTTATTTAGTCTCTCATTATTTATTTTTCTAACAATTGACCTTGCTGAAATAATTGGTACAAATTTTGTTACTCCAAGCTCAGTTGCTTTTTGTATCATGAAGTTAAAATAATTTGATTTAATTGGTGAGAAGGCTAACCAAATATCTTGCTCTTTATCCTTTTGTCTTAATTGTTCAACAACCTTGAAATATAAGCTGCTTTTTGAAATTTCAGTTACAATTGACTTCCATTCTCCAGATTTATTAAAAACGGAAAAAGTCTCTCCTTGTTTAATCCTCATTACTTTCAATAAATAATGTGATTGAGACTTATTTAAATTAGTTTCTAAATTAATTGATAATTTTTCTGGATAAAATATTCTAATATTGCTCATTATAATTAAATTAATTTATGAAAAATATTAAAGCAATCATATTTGATGCATACGGCACCCTATTTGATGTTAATTCTGCAGCTGAAAAATGTAAGGAAAAATTAGGAGATAAATGGGAAGGATTTGCCAATTATTGGAGAACTACACAGCTTGAATATACTTGGCTTAGAAGTTTAATGAGAAGACACAAAGATTTTTGGCAAATCACTGAAGATAGTTTGGATAAATCCATGAATTTTTACAATATTGATAATTCAATGAGATCAGAACTATTAAATTTATATAAAATGCTTTCACCGTTTACAGAAGTAAGGGATGCTTTAAAAAAATTAAAACAATCAAATTATAAATTAGCAATTCTATCAAATGGTACACCTGACCTTTTAAATGAACTTGTAGTTAGCAATCAATTAAAAGATATTTTTGATGATATTTTTTCTGTAGAAGAAGCTGGTATTTTTAAACCAGTTTCAAAAGTATATGATCTTCCAATAAATAAATATAATATTGAAAAGAATGAAATTTTATTCTTAAGTGCTAATACATGGGATGTTTCTGGTGCAGGGAATTATGGATACAACACAGTTTGGGTGAATAGAAATAATAATATTTTTGATAAATTAGATTATGAACCTATCCAACAAATAAGTAATTTATCAGAATTGCTTGATTTAATTTAGATATATCCTATATGAACAACATGACAAATATCGAAGTAGAAAAAATTATAGATCCAACACCAGCATCAGATGGTGCCGGAGTTAAATTAAAAAGAAGTATTGGTGTTGAACCAAATTATTATGATCCATTTTTGATGTTAGATGAATTTGGTTCAGAAAATAAAGATGATTATATTGCAGGCTTTCCTCCTCATCCACACAGAGGAATTGAAACGGTTACATACATGTTAGCTGGGAGTTTTGAACATAAAGATAGTACAGGTGGTCAAGGAAAAATGACCGCAGGAGATGTACAGTGGATGAAAACTGGCAGTGGAATAATACATTCTGAAATGCCAGCTATGAATGATGGAAAACTTCATGGTTTTCAATTATGGATTAATATGCCTGCTAGCGAAAAGATGAGCAAACCAGAATACCATTATATAGACTCTGATAAAATGAGCACACATAAGGATGAAGATAAAATTATAAAAGTAATAGCTGGAAAATTTGAAAATTCAGAAGGTCCAATAAAAAAACACAATGTCGATCCAATTTATTTTGATGTAGAATTAAATGAAAGTAAAATTTTTAATCATCAAGTTCCATCCACACACAATTCATTCATATATTTAATTGAAGGTGAGATAGAAATTGGAAACAATAAACATGAAAGTGTTAAAGACTCTACATTAATTTTATTATCTAAAGGTGAAAACTTAAAAGTAACTGCTTTAACAAACGCTAAATTTTTACTAATATCTGGAAAACCGATAGGAGAACAGATTGCAAGAGGTGGTCCATTCGTCATGAATACTAAACAAGAAATACTTCAAGCAATTGATGATTATCATAATGGTAATTTTGTAAAGTAAATATGAAAGCTATAAGATTTGAAAAGTTTGGTGGCCCAGAAGTCTTAGAATACAAGGATATTAAAATCGGTAAACCTGGTCCAAAGGAAGTTCTCGTTAAAAATTTGTCAATTGGACTTAATTATATTGATGTTTACCATCGAACAGGTTTGTATCCGATTGAATTACCAAGTGGACTTGGACTAGAAGCATCTGGAGTAGTTGAAGAAATTGGCTCTGAAGTAAGTCTTTTTAAAGTTGGAGATCGAGTAAGTCATGCATCTGCTCCAATAAGTGGATACTCAGAAAAACAAATAATGCCAGAAGAAAAATTAGTCACGGTGCCAGAAGGTATTTCAGATGAAATAGCTTCCTGTATTTTATTGAAAGGAATAACATCAGAATATTTATTACACAGGTCATATGCTGTAAAAAAAGGAGATAAAGTTTTATTTCATGCTGCAGCTGGTGGTGTTGGTCAAATGTTATGCCAATGGGCTAATGCATTAGGATGTGAAGTCATTGGAACAGTTGGATCTAAAGAAAAAGTTGAAATAGCAAAAAAAAATGGGTGTCATCATGTCATCAATTATACAGATTATAATTTTGTGGAAGAAGTTGAAAAAATAGTAGGTAAAAACGGAATAGATGTTGTCTATGATGGTGTTGGAGCAAAAACTTTTGAGGGATCAATAGAATGTTTAAAAATTAGAGGGATGATGGTAGCATTTGGAAATGCATCTGGATATGTTCACACTATAGATGTCAAAAAACATATAAATACAAAAGGTCTTTTTTTTACAAGACCGTCAATAATGCATTATACAATTACAAGAGATGAATTAGAAAAATCTGCCAAATTGGTTTTTGATGCAGTTCTCTCAGGGAAAATAAAAATTGAAGTTTCTAAAAAATATAAATTAAGTGAAGCTAAACAAGCTCACATAGATTTAGAGAATAGAATTTTAACTGGACCAGCAGTTATTATTCCTTAAATTGATCATCCATATCTGAAAGATGAAGTCTTAACGCTCTAGTCGAGATTTGTATTTCTCTTATAAAAAATATTATTGATACCATCATCGATAAACAACAAGAGCCAAATATTATTCTAGCTAAAAAATATGTCTCTAAATAAAGAGCAAAAACTGTAAGCATATTAAATAAGAAACCAAATGCTGCAAAAAGTATAGTAATCCTTAAATTTTTTACCCTATCATTTAAATTAATTAGCTGCTGCTTCCACTCTGGAGGAGTATGCTTTTCAAAAACATATTCGTCGTGTATTTTTCTAATCAAACCACTTAATGTATGAAATCTGTTACTATAGACAGCCATAATAAGAGGAATGGCGGGAAACATTAATGCGGTAACAGTGTAATCAATATTCATGCGAATCAGTTTGATTATGAATCTACGCTTTGTTATTTACAAGTAAATTATGTCTGAAAAGGTTAAAATTTTTATTGAATTAACAAGACTTAATAAACCAATTGGTTTCATGCTTCTATTTTGGCCATGTGTTTGGGGTTTAACAATTTCATATGATTTTTCTCTTTCTTTAAATACTTATTTTATTTATGCTTTTTTATTTTTTTCTGGATCTGTCCTAATGAGATCAGCAGGATGTATTGTTAACGATATAAGTGATAGAAAAATTGACAAGTTAGTCGAAAGAACAAAAAATAGACCTATCGCGTCAGAAAAAATTTCTGTGTTTAATGCTGCAATATATGCTGCAATCTTATGTTTAATCGCGTTTTTAGTTTTGATAAATTTTAATAAATTTACCATTTATATGGCTCTTCTTTCAATGCCGCTGGCTTTTACATATCCATTAATGAAAAGATTTACTTACTGGCCTCAACTTTTTTTAGGTATTACTTTTAATTACGGTCTAGTTTTGGCATGGATATCCATTCAAAATGAAGTTTCTATAGTACCAATTATATTTTATTTAGGAGCCACATTTTGGACATTAGGTTACGACACAATATATGGATATCAAGATATTAATGATGATGAAATAATTGGAGTTAAATCAACATCGATTAAATTTAAAAATAACCCAAAAAAATTTATATCGTTTTGTTACATTATATTTTTAATATCATTGTTTCTTGTTGGTTATAAAATGAATTTTAATTATTTATATTACATTGCCTTGATAATACCTTTAACTCATTTGTTAATTTTTCAATCTCTTAAATTAAAAACCGAAAGTGGAAATGACTGCTTAGCAAAATTTAAAAGCAATAATCTTTTGGGTCTTATTATTTTAATAATATTGTTAGTAGGAAAATTAACTTAATGAAAAATATCGATATCATAAAGAGATTGTATAATGATTATACAACAAAACATCTTAAAAAAATAATACTTGCTATAGTGTTTTCTATTTTGGTTGCTAGTGCCACATCTGCAACAGCATGGTTACTCGATCCTGCAATAGAAAAAATTTTCATAAATAAAGATCAAAGTTTAATTTTCATAATTCCACTTTTAATCATAATAGCTTTTGCTACTAAAGGTATATCTCTATATTTGGCAAAAGTTTTAATGATAAAAACTGCAGAAGAAGTAAAAAAAAATATTCAAATCGATATGTTATCTGCTTTCATAAAAGCTGATACTGAAAAAATTGAAGATAAACATTCAGGTAAATATATTTCAAATCTCAACTTTGATGTAAACCAAATAACTGGGATGTTAAGTAACGCAGTTTTAAATTTATTCAAGGATGGCTTAACGCTAATTGGCTTATTATTTGTGATGTTCTTACAAAATTGGAGGCTTTCTCTTATAGCTTTAATTATGCTTCCTATTGCATCAATTACTGCAAAAAAATTAGGTAAGCGTGTTGCAAAAGTTGCAACAGAAGCACAAGAAAAATCTGGTGATTTAAACAAATATTTAATTGATATTTTTAAAAACCACAAAATTATAAAAATCTTTCAAAGAGAAAATTATGAAAATGAAAGATCAGAAAAATTTGTAAACGACCTAAAAGAAAAAACAATAAAAATTCATAGTGTATTTATAAGGTCAACACCTATTATGGAAGTTGTAACTGGAATTATGATTGCAATATTAATTTTTTATTCTGGTAAATTAATTATGAATGATCAACTAAGTATAAATAATTTCTTTTCTTTTTTAGCTGCAATGATGCTTGCATATCAACCAGTTAAATCATTGGCGAATGTAAATGTTTCATTTGGTCAAGGTTTGTCTGCCGGAAAAAGAATACTGCCAATTATAGATCAACAAAATAAGATTTCGTCAAATGAAAATGGCAAAGTATTAGATATAAGTGATGCATCAATAAAATTTCAAAATATTAATTTTAGTTATAAGTCAAATCTTAACAATATAGTCCTTAAAAATATTAATATTGATATAACTGGCAGAAAAATGACAGCTTTAGTAGGCCACAGCGGATCTGGCAAATCTACAATATTAAATTTAATACCAAGAATTTATGATGCAGATTCTGGGGAAATTCTAATTGATAATCAAAAAGTACAAAACGTAAATCTTAAATCATTAAGGAAAGAAATATCTATTGTTGATCAAAATACAACACTTTTTGATGATACTATTTTTAATAATATAAAATATGCCAAACCTGAGGCGAGTGACGAAGAAATTTTTACAGCTGCAAAAATATCAATGTGTACAGATTTTATAGAAAAATTAGAAAATAAATTTCAGACTGTTATAGGGGAAAATGGAGTAAAATTATCAGGTGGTGAAAAGCAAAGACTTTCGATAGCGAGAGCTTTGTTAAAGGATAGCAAAATAATTCTTCTCGACGAAGCAACTTCATCTCTTGACTCTGAAACAGAAGAAAAAATACAAAAAGCTATTGAGGAATTAACAAAAAATAAAACAACAGTAGTTATTGCTCATAGACTATCAACTATTCTTAATTCAGAAAAAATTTATGTTGTTGATAAAGGTTCTATAGAATCCTCAGGGAAACATGATGTTCTAATCAAAAATTCATTGCTTTATAAAAACTTCTACGAGAGACAAATAAAAAATAACTAATGTATTTTTTGTATAATATATTAGGAATTATTTTTTTTTTAATCTCTCCATTTATATTATTTTTAAGAATGATTAATGGAAAGGAAGATTGGAGAAGAATCTTAGAAAAATACGCTTATTATAATTTAAAAAAGACTGATACAACTGTATGGTTTCATGGTGCAAGTGTTGGGGAAATCATGAGCATTCTACCTTTGATAAATAAGTTTGAAAAAGACAAATCTATAAAAAAAATTTTACTTACTTCATCTACTTTAAGTTCTGCATCAATAATTGCAAAGAAACCATTAAAGAAAACAACTCATATTTACTATCCATTTGATATTGGATTTATATGCAATAACTTTTTAAATTATTGGGAACCAAAAATTGCAATATTTGTAGATTCTGAAATCTGGCCTAATATGTATGAAAGAATAAATTCAAAAAAAATTCCTCTTATTTTAATCAATGCTAGAATTACGAGTAAAAGTTTCAAAAGATGGCAAATCTTTTCATCTTTTGCAAAGAATGTTTTTAGTAAAATAACTATAGCTTTACCTCAAAATCAAGAAACCCAAAATTATTTAAAAAGATTGGGTGTTAAAAAAATTAAATTTGTAGGAAATTTAAAGTATTTCAAAAATGATAAACAAAGTTTGAAGGAAAATGTTCAAAAATATTTTAAAAATAAAAAAGTATTCTGTGCAGCCAGCACTCATTATAATGAAGAAAAAATCATTGGAAAATTACATTTAAAATTAAAGAAAAAGTTTAAGAATTTAATTACTATATTGGTTCCGCGTCACATAAATAGATCAGAGGATATAAAGCAAGAACTTAGAAAATTAAAACTGATAGTTACCGAAAGATCAAGCGGACATAAACCGTCTGAAAATTGTGACATATATATTGTTAATACTTATGGAGAGATGTCAAAATTTTTAAGACTTTCAAATGTAACATTTATTGGCGGATCTTTAGTAAACCATGGAGGACAAAACCCATTAGAAGCTGTAAGAATGGGTAATTATGTGATGCATGGTAAAAAAGTAAATAATTTTAAAGAAATATATAAAGAATTAAAAATTTTAAAAATATCTTCAGAGATTAAAAGTATTGATCAAATGGAAAATGTATTTGTAAAAAATCATAATTACAAAATATCAAATAGTAAACTTAATAAAATTAATTATTTAGGTGCTAAAATTTTTGAAAATAACGTTAAAGAAATTAAAAATTATTTATAATGAAAGTAAAAAGACCCATTTTTTGGGATAGTTTCAATTTCATATCATTATTACTATTACCATTTAGTTTGATAACAATTATTTTTAATTTTTTTAAATCTTTAAGTCCAAAAAAATATTTCAAAATAAAAACAATCTGTGTTGGAAATATTTACTTAGGTGGAACTGGAAAAACACCTTTAGTTTTAAAAATAAATGATATGTTAAAATATAAGTTTAAAACTGTATTTATTAAAAAAAAATATATTGATCAAATTGACGAGCAAAATATTTTATCAAAATATGGAAATCTAATTTGTTTAAGTTTTAGAGATATCGCGCTGAGAATTGCTGAGAGAAAAAAATACCAGTTAGCTATATTAGATGATGGTTTACAAGATAAAAGTTTAAATTATGATATTTCTATTGCTTGTTTTAATAGTTCAGAGCTAGTTGGAAATGGACTAGTTTTGCCTGCTGGGCCATTAAGGGAAAGAATTACAAATATTTTAAATTATGATCTTGCATTTCTTAATGGTGAAAAAAATAATAAAAGTTTCGAAAAAACTCTAAAGAGATTAAATCCAAATTTAAAAATATTTAGAGCTAAATACACTCCTAAAAATCTTGATTCTTTTAAATTTAAAAACAACTTTCTAGTTTTTTCAGGTATAGGTAATCCTTTAGAATTTCAACAAACATTAAAAAAATATAATTTTAAGATAAAAAAAATAATGACTTTTCCAGACCATTATAAATATAAAAATTCTGATATAAAAAAATATAAAAAATATGGCTAAAAGTAATAAATTAAAAATTATAACAACTGAAAAAGACTACAATCGATTATCAAATATACAAAAAAAAAATATCCAATTTTTAAAAATAGGATTAAAAATTGAAAAAGAAAAAGAATTTAAAAATTTTTTATTAAAGAAATTATGAGGAAGTTTTTTTATTTAATTGAATTTATTTTAATAAAATTGTTTTTTTTTATACTAATTATAATTGGTTATAAAAATGGATCTAATTTGGGAGATTTTATTGGACGCTTGTTTGGACCAATATTTAGATCAAAAAAGTTAATTGAAAATAATTTGGAACAATCTGGCATTGTAGACAAAAAAAATTACAATAAAATTATCAGCAAAATATATGGAAATTATGGAAGAATACTTGCTGAATATCCTTTTCTTAAAGCATTTAGAAATAACAAATTAAGTAAATTTATTGAAATAGACGGTCTTGAAAACCTGAACAAAATTAAGAGAGAAAAAAGACGTGCTGTATTTATATCTGGTCATTTCAATAATTTTGAATTAATGGCGCTCCAAATAGAAAAAGCTGGTATAAATTTGTGCGCTATTTATAGACCGCTAAATAACGTATTCCTTAACAAAACTATGGAAGAAATTAGAGAAAATTTTATATGCAAAAATCAAATTAAAAAAGGAAGATCAGGCACAAGACAGATTATTGAAAATATAAAGAAAGGTAACTCAGTAGCTCTAATGATTGACCAAAGAGTAAGAGAAGGTATAAAAATTAATTTTTTCGGTAAACCAGCTAGCACTACGACCATACCCGCACAATTAATTAAAAAATATAAATGTGATCTAGTGCCAATTTATATAGAGAGAAGAAAAAATAATTATTTCAAAATGTTTGTTTCAGAACCAATCAAAATTGGGAACAATAAATCAATTAAAGAGATTACCGAACATCTAAATAAAATACTTGAAAAAATGATTTTAAAAAATGTAGACCAGTGGATCTGGACCCATAATAGATGGAAAACATAATCAGTTTTTGTCTAATAAATCTCTTTTTATTGAGGCCTCAACATGCGAAAAGTAGGCTTCCTGTTCTTCAACATTCCAGTAATTTAAGTTTTCAAGTGGTATTTTTTTTTGTGAGATAGCACAAATCACATGATCACCATCTTCAATGATCTCAAAATTATTTGCTAAGTATTTTAATTTAGCTAACTTATTTAACATATTTAAGATATATATTTACTAAATGAAAATTGCAATTATTGGTAGTGGAGGACGAGAACATGCTTTAGTTCATCACTTAAGTAATTCAAAAAAAATAACAAAAATATATTCAATACCAGGTAATGCTGGTACCGAAGAAATCTCTGTAAATATTGATTTAAATTTGGAAAATTTTCAAGATTTGTATAATTTTATTAAGAAAGAACAAATCGAATTAGTGATTGTTGGTCCAGAAAAACCATTAGTCGAAGGATTAGTAGATTTCCTAGAGTCAAAAAATATTAAAGTTTTTGGTCCTAGAAAAAAAGTAGCTCAATTAGAAGGCTCAAAAATATTTACAAAAGAAATTTGTGAGAAATTTAACATACCAACTGCTAAATTTAAAATTTGTAAATCCAAAGAAGACTCATTTATATTTTTATCGTCATCTAATTTTCCTCTTGTTGTAAAAGCAGATGTTCTTGCTGCAGGTAAAGGTGTTTATATTTGTCAAAATGTTGATGAGGCTAAAACTGCTGTTAATGAAATATTTGACGGTAAATTTGGGAAAGCAGATCAAGTATTAATCGAAGAATTCCTTGAAGGTGATGAGATGAGTTTTTTTATTATTTCAGATGGAATTAGTTATAAAACTTTTAATACAGCTCAAGACCATAAAAGAGTTGGTGAGGGTGATACTGGAAAAAATACAGGAGGAATGGGAGCTTATTCACCATCAAGCTTAATTAATGATGATTTAGAGAATAAAATTTTAAACAAAATAATTGAGCCAACGTTAAAAGCTATAAGTGAAATGAATGAGAAGTACGTCGGTTTTTTATATGCCGGCTTAATGATAAAAAGTAATGAACCATACCTAATTGAATATAATGTCAGGATGGGTGATCCTGAATGCCAAACTATATTACCATTGGTTGACAGTGATTTATTGGAAATAATAAATTCTTGTTGTAATTCAAAATTAAAGACCCACGAAATAAAATGGAAAAATAAAAAAAGTATGTGCATTGCTTTATGCTCAAAAGGATATCCTGAAAAATATAATAAGAATGTTGAAATTAAAAATTTAAAAGAATTCAAATCAACTAAAGATAACTTTATTTTTCATGCTGGAACAAAAAGTTCTGGAAACAAAATTTTAGCAATTGGAGGTAGAGTAATAAATTTTGTGAATATCTCAGATAGTTATTTATCAAGTAGAAAAGAAATCATCAATCAGATTAATAAATTGAATTGGGAAGATGGTTTTTACAGATCAGATATAGGTCATAAAGTCATAGATAAATGAGAGTAATTGGTGGAAAACTAAAAGGGAAATTAATTCATAATCCTACAGATAAAACAACAAGACCTTTAAAGGATATGGTTAGAGAGTCGATATTTAATATTTTAGAGCATTCTAAGAATGAAAAAATTAAATTCAAAAATGACGTAGTTTTGGATTTATTTTCCGGTTCTGGTTCGTTTGGCATTGAATGTTTGTCTAGAGGAGTAAAAAAAGTTTTTTTTTTTGAAAATTACAAACCATCTTTGAAAATTTTAGAGAAAAACATTAAGGAGTTAGAAATTGATAAAGTTTCAGTTATCAAGGAAATAAACGCATATGAAATTTCTAAAGAAAATATAGATAATGAAAAAATTAATTTAATTTATTTGGATCCACCATTTAAAGATAAAAATATAAATAAATTATTAAGGAAAATTTTAGACTTAAAAATTGCTCACAAAAGTACATTAATAGTAATACATAGAAATAAGAAATTTAAAGAAAATTTTATAGAAGATTTTAAAGTTCTTAGAGAAAAAAAATATGGTTTATCAAAAATAATATTTGGTAAATTACTATTTTAGGATTTTTTTTGTTTCTATTTTAATCAATTCAACAGAAGGTTGGTTAATTGGATTTACATTCAATAAGGAGCTTAGCATTAGTGTTTCTAAAATAAAAAATGTAAATAGTTCACCTAAAGTTTCCTCACTTTTATTTTTAATTTCAAAACTTCTAAATGATAATTTTTTCTTATTAAATACATTTTGCGTAGCTTTTTTTTGAGCATACATTACTTGATCCAAACTTTTCTTTTTTAAATGTTCTAATCCATCAATTATAAAAGCATTATTAAATTTAAATTGGTTTATATCTCTAGAGAAAAAAAAACTAAAAAAATTATTTTTTGGGCCATCTAAATATAGTTGTAAAAGACTATGATTGTCCTTTGGCATTGTAGAGATTATAGGAAAGAAACCCTTACCCTTTTTTCCTAAACTTTCAGCAGATAATTGCTGGTACCATTTCAAAAAGTTATTTAATTTTTCATCATAATTTAAAATTACACAATTTTTTTTTCCTTTAATAATATTTGAGTAAATTGAAGAGACATTTTCAATTAAAAAATTAATAAATTTTTTATTTTTTATTAGATAATTTAATCTTTTAAATTTTTTTTCATTTAAACCCATCAATTCTGCTGGTACCATTCCAACTTCAGATAATACTGAATATCTTCCTCCTATGTAATTTTTATGGTCAATTACATCAGATCTCAGTTTATTCGCCATAGCTCTAAGAATATTATTTTTTTTTTCAGTAATTATTAAATTTTTATTTCTTTTCTGTTTTGATAAGATCAGGTTTAAATTTGATAATGTTTCTAGGGTGTTACCTGATTTTGATATAATTATATTTAAACGTTTTTTGTTTGATTTTGTTATTCTTATGTTCTGTAAGTTATTATAAAAGAAAAATTTTTTTTTGATTTTATGACTAAGAAAATCATAAATGGCTTGTGCGCCTAGTATAGATCCTCCCATTCCTATTAAATTATACTCATAGTATTTTTTGAAATTTAGTAAATTTTTTTTCTGAAATGAATAATTATAATTATTTGTTAGAGATTTTAATAAAGGATATTTTTCAATTAAATTTTTAAACTTTATGAAATTATTAAGTTTTTTTTTATTTAATTGTTTATTTTTATTATTGAAATTTTTGTAGATAATATGTTTTGTCTCCATTAATTACTGGATTTTCTTCTTCATATTATTTAATAAATCTGACCCGCTACTAGAGTCCTCAGAATTATTATCGTCTTTTATTTTGAGTAAATCTTTTACTTCTTTGTCATTTGATTGACTACTTACTTCCAAATCATCTCCTGGCATTGGAAGTTTATTCATGTCAGGTGGCATTTGGAGAGGATTTTTTTTTTTTACAAGAAATTCGTCACTTTGTTCAGATCTTTTTTTACCTTCTAAAGCATCTCTAACTCCACCACAAAAAGTTAATAATGGCACTAAAGCGATTAATAAGATTAAATTTAGTTTAATTTTTTTCATCTTTTTTTTTATAGAATATAAATTCAGATAAAATAAGGCATATAATACCAATTGTTATAAATATGTCAGCTACATTAAAGATAAACCAATGATATCCAGCATAATTTAAATCTATAAAGTCTGGAACAGCTCTGTAATAAATTCGGTCAAATAAGTTTCCTAAAGAGCCTCCTAATATTATCATTAAAAAAAATGATTTAATTTTTGACTCAATGAAAGCGAAATACAATATTACTAAGTTTATAATGACTATAATTGCAGTAATGATATTATAGAAAAGTTTATCTTCTGATGAAAATAAACCAAATCCTATCCCTGTATTCCAAACTAAATAGATATTTAAAAATTGATTTATATAAAGATCAACTTGTACTTCATTATTTAATATATTTAGAATATAAATTTTTGATAGCCTATCTAAAGCAAAACAAACAACTAAAAATACAAAACCTATAAGAAGTTTATTTAATTTTTCATTTCCCATTAGTATTTAAAAGTCCACAATTTGGTCTTTCACAACTCGTTTCAAAAATTTTCCAACAAATAGGACATTTATTTCCTTGGGCCTTTTTTGCAACTACATCAATACTATTTTTTAAATTTTCATCTTTGATTACAGAGGCAGATGAGGTTATACAAATTTCAGAAAAATTAATATTTTTTGCCTTATCGTAAAATTCTTTATTTAATTTTATCTCAATTGTTGCTTCTAAACTTGAACCAATTGACTTTTCGGCCCTCATATTCTCTATTGAAATATTTGCCTCATCTCTAATTTTTTTAACATAATCCCAATCTGAGCTAAGTTCTTCATCGTTCCAAGAATTAGGAACTGAAACGAAATTTTGTAAATGGATACTTTGGCTATCTTTTTCCTTTTTAACTAGTTGATAAATTTCTTCAGTTGTAAATGATAATATTGGTGCAAACCATTTTAGGAGACACTGCAAAATAATATTTAAAAGAGTTATACAGTTCTTTCTTTTATCGGAATTTAAAGCGTCACAATATAGAGTATCTTTCCTGATATCGAAATAAAAAGCAGAAAGCTCAACTGTGCAAAAATTTAGTAATTCTTTATATAAATTATGGAAGTTATAAACTTTAAAATTATTTTTAAAATTCTCATTTATTGTATAAATTCTATGAAGCATAAATTTTTCAAGAGAATCAAAGTTTTCAAATTTAACTTTTTCTAGATCAAGATTTTCGTATTGATCTTGAATATTTCCTAATAGATATCTAAATGTATTTCTAATTTTTCTATAAGACTCAGCGTGTTGATCTAAAATTGAATAATCTATTCTTAAATCTTCAGCATAATTTGAAGATGCAACCCAAATTCTTAATATATCAGCTCCATATTTTTTTAATATATCTTGTGGAGCAATAACGTTACCTGTTGACTTTGACATTTTTAGACCTTTTCCATCTACAACAAAACCATGAGAAAGAATGCTTTCAAATGGAGCGACTCCTCTTGTTCCACATGATTCAAGTAATGAGGAGTGAAACCATCCTCTATGTTGATCTGAGCCCTCTAAATACATAGATGCTGGCCATTTGAGGTCGTCTCTTTTCTCTAAAACAAAAGAGTGGGTGGATCCACTGTCAAACCAAACTTCAACTATGTCTGATAATTTTTCATAATCTTCTGCTTTATACTTGTCTCCAAGAAAGATCTGATAATCATCATTAAACCAACAATCAGAACCTTCTTTTTCATAAATTTTTGCAATATTTTCAAATACTTCATCATCAACTAAAACATCGCCAGTTTTTTTTGAAATAAAAATTGGTAGTGGCACACCCCAAACTCTTTGTCTTGATACACACCAGTCTGGTCTAGTTTCAATCATTGATTTTATTCTTTCTTTTCCTTTAGAAGGATAAAAATCTGTTTTATCGATAGCTTTTAATGCTTTATCTCTTAACCCGTGACTTTCCATTGATATAAACCATTGTGGCGTTGCCCTATGAACTAGTGGAGCTTTTGATCTCCAAGAATGAGGATAAGAGTGAGTTAGTTTTCCATTTGTTACTAAATTTTTTTGTTCATCTAATTTTTCTATAATTAAGTTATTAGCCTTAAAAATATGTAAACCTTCAAAAAGTTTAATTTCACTTGTATATTTTCCATCACCATCAACTGTTTCAATTGCTTTGATATTATTATTTAAACAAAGATTGAAGTCATCTGGTCCATGGCTTGGAGCGCAGTGCACGATACCTGTTCCTTGTTCAGTAGTTACAAAATTAGCCTCAAACATAGGAATATCATAATTATATTCCATTTTAGAAAATGGATGACTGCAAATAGTTCCATTTAAATCTTTTCCTAAAAATTCGTTTAAAACTTTAATATTTTCTATAGAGGTATCTTTTTTAAAAGGTTCCAATAGGTCCTTTGCAATTATTATTTTTCTATCAATAAAATTTTTGTTATCATTAATTTCAAGCAATACATATTTAAGACTAGCATTGTAAGCTAATGCTTTATTTGCAGGAATAGTCCAAGGAGTTGTAGTCCAAATTATTACGTCAGCACCTTTAATTATATCTAAATTTGAAAATTTCACTTTAAATGCAGCATAAATAGTATCTGAAACATGATCCATGTATTCAACCTCAGCATCAGCTAAAGCTGTTTTTTCAACAGTAGACCAAAGAACTGGCTTGTAACCTCTATAAAGGCTTCCTTCTTTAAGAAATTTTCCAAGTTCTCTGACTATTTGAGCTTCAGCATCAAATGACATTGTTGAATAGTAGTTTTCCCAATCACCAATTACCCCAAGTCTTGTAAATTCTCCTTTATGAACATCTATCCATTTGTTTGCAAACTCCCTACATTCTTTTCTGAATTCAATTATTGGAACATCATTTTTATTTTTTTTATTCTTTTTATATCGTTCTTCAATTTTCCACTCGATAGGCAACCCATGGCAATCCCATCCAGGAACATAAACTGAGTCCTTTCCATCCATTTGATGAAATTTTGTAATTATGTCTTTTAAAATTTTATTCAAAGCGGTACCCATATGAATATTTCCATTTGCATATGGAGGCCCATCATGAAGCACAAATTTTTCTTGCCCTTTACTTTTTTTTCTTAACAAATTGTACAGGTCAATTTTCTTCCAAAATTCAATGTAATTTGGCTCCTTGTTTGGCAAATTTGCCTTCATTGAGAATTTTGTTTTAGGTAGATTTATATGTTCCTTGCTCATGATATTTTATCTTTTGGCAATTTTAATATCTTTCTTTATCTGTTTTTTTAAAGCATCAATATTTTTAAATTTGGTTTCTCCTCTAATAAATTTTGTAAAATTAATAGTTAGATTTTTATTATAAAGATTTCCAGAAAATTTAAATAAATTTACCTCTAATAATAATTTTTTTTGATTAAAAGTAGGCCTATAACCAATATTTGCTATTCCTTTGATCTTTTTTCTGTTTTTTTCGATATAAACATCAACTGCATAAACTCCTACTTTTGGTATTACATAGTTTTTTATATTTATGTTGCACGTCGGAAAACCAATTTTTCTTCCCATCATTCTACCCTTTTCAACGACACCTTCTATTGACCAATTTCTAGATAAAAGTTGATTTGCAATTTTTAAATTACCATTTTCGATTAATTTTCTTATTAATGTTGAAGAAATAATTTTATTTTTTTTATATAATGGTTTTGGGTTAATTAATTTATATTCATATTTCTTTTGAAGTTTTTTTAATAGATTTACGTCCCCCTCTCTCTTATTTCCAAATCTAAAATTATTACTAACAAAAATATAATCTGCGCTTAACTTTTTGCATAAAATATTTTTAATAAAATTATGACAAGATATTTTAGAGAATTTTTTATCAAATTTTTTATTTATTAAAAAATCAACATTATAATCACTAAAATATCTGCTTTTTTGATTAAGATTTGAAAGTCGATAATTCGTAATACTTTTATTAAAGTACATTTTTGGAATTGGATCAAATGTCACCACTCCAATTTTAGAATTATATTTTTTTTTATATCTTTTTGCTTCTTTGAATAATTTTTGATGGCCTAAGTGTAATCCATCGAAATTACCAATTAGTATCATGGCATTTTGATGTTTTTTTAAAATCTCAAAATTTTTATAAATTTTAATTTTGTTCACCATTTTAATTTTGTTTGAGTGTAATTCACACTCACTCCATATTTTTTTTCTAATTTATCAATATTTAAACTACTTAATTCTTTTTTATGTATACCACTCGTTATTAACAAATTGTCAAAATTTTGAATATTAGCTCCTTTTATATCTGTATTCATATTATCTCCGATACATAAAACATTTTTACCATTTATGTTAGCAGATAAATTATAAACTGGAGGATAAGGTTTTCCAAAGTAAATTACTTTCCCACCAATTTCCTCAAATATTTTTGCAACTGATCCAGCGCAAAACTCTCTAACATCTCCTCTATCAACAATTAGGTCTGGATTAGTACACACAAATTTTTTATTTGAAAATTTCTGAAGTAAGTCTTTATAATATTCAAGTTTTGTCTCATGATCTTCAAATAACCCTGTACAAATAAAATAATCAGCTTGACTAATATTACTAACTTTATTTTGTTCAAATCTTTTAAATAAGTCAAAATCTCTTGGTGGTCCAATATGATAAAATTTTGCATTTAGAAAATTTTCCATTAAATATTTTAATGAAGCTTCTCCTGAGGTGTATACATCTTCATAATATTTTTTGAGTCCTATTTTTTTTAAAAAATCAATAACTGTAGAATTTGGTCTTGGAGCATTGGTAAGTAATACAAACTCTTTATTATTTTTTTTTAAATTTTCTAATACTTCAATAGAATCTTCAAAAATTTGTAATCCGTTATGGATCACTCCCCATATGTCGATAAAAAATAATTCGTAACTATTTATTTTAGATCTTAATCCATCTTTGTCTAAGTTTTGAGGCATACTTGAGGTATAGCTTAAAAATATGCTTTATTCTTGGGTTTTTTAGACCATAATTTTTATTCAAGATCTTGAAAATTATTAAATATGTCTCTATATGACTGCTAATTTAAAGGAGAATTCGTATGAAGTTTAAACCGTTACATGACCGAGTTTTAATAGAAGTTCTAGATAGCAGCGAAAAAACTGCTGGTGGCATAATTATTCCAGATACAGCTCAAGAAAAACCTCAAGAAGGTAAAGTTGTTGCTGTCGGCGGAGGTGCAAAAACTGAAGATGGAAAACTAATACCTATGGACGTTAAAGTAGGAGATAAAGTTTTATTCGGTAAGTGGTCAGGAACAGAAGTTAAAATTGATGGTAAAGAGTACAGCATAATGAAAGAATCTGACATTATGGGTATTGCAACAGGTAAATAATTAATAAGGAGAGTTTAGAATGGCTAAAATAGTAAAATTTGATTCAGATGCTAGAGCATCAATGTTAAAGGGAGTTGATATACTCGCCAATACTGTAAAGGTTACTCTTGGACCAAAAGGAAGAAATGTTGTTATAGACAAATCTTACGGTGCTCCAAGAACAACTAAAGATGGTGTTTCAGTTGCAAAAGAAATTGATCTTGATGATAAGTTTGAGAACATGGGTGCACAAATGGTAAAAGAAGTTGCTAGCAAAACTAACGATGAAGCTGGTGATGGAACAACAACTGCAACAATATTAGCTCAAGCAATTGTTAAAGAAGGTTGTAAGTATGTAACAGCGGGGATGAATCCAATGGATGTTAAGAGAGGGATTGATGCTGCTGTAGATCATGTAAAAAATAAATTAATTTCATCAGCTAAAAAAGTAAAAGACAGTGATGAGATTGCACAAGTTGGAACAATTTCAGCAAACGGTGATAAAGAAATCGGTGCAATGATTTCAAAAGCAATGCAGAAGGTTGGTAACGAAGGTGTTATTACTGTTGAAGAAGCAAAAGGAATTGAAACAGAACTTGATGTAGTTGAAGGTATGCAGTTTGATAGAGGATATTTATCTCCATATTTTATTACTAATGGTGATAAAATGACTACAGAGCTAGAAAATCCACTAATTCTTCTTCACGAGAAGAAACTAACAAATCTTCAACCGATGGTTCCGTTGTTAGAGGCTGTTGTACAAGCGGGTAGACCGTTAATGATAATTTCAGAAGATGTTGAAGGAGAAGCGCTTGCAACACTCGTTGTTAACAAACTTAGAGGTGGTTTAAAAGTTGTTGCTGTTAAAGCACCTGGTTTTGGAGATAGAAGAAAAGCTATGTTAGAAGATATAGCAATTCTTACAGGTGGACAGGTTATCTCTGAAGATTTGGGAATAAAACTTGAAAATGTTAAGCTTAATGATCTTGGATCTGCAAAACGTGTAAAAGTTGATAAAGAAAATAGTACAATTGTAAGCGGAGCAGGTAAAAAATCTGATATTGAAGCAAGATGCGCTCAAATTAAAGCTCAAGTTGAAGAAACGACATCAGACTATGATAGAGAAAAACTGCAAGAGAGACTTGCTAAACTAGCAGGCGGTGTAGCTGTAATCAAAGTTGGTGGTGCTACAGAAGTTGAAGTTAAAGAAAGAAAAGATAGAGTTGAGGATGCATTAAACGCTACAAGAGCAGCAGTTGAAGAGGGTATTGTTGTTGGTGGTGGATGTGCATTGCTTTATGCTTCAAAAGAACTTGATAGTTTAAAAGTAAAAGGTGATGATCAAAAAGCCGGTGTAGAAATTGTCAAAAGCGCTTTACAAGCACCTATTAGACAGATCACAACAAATGCAGGTGTTGATGGATCAGTAGTTGTTGGTAAATTATTAGAAACGAACAAGCCTAGCAATGGTTACGATGCACAATCAGAGCAATATGTTGATATGTTTAAAGAAGGTATTATTGATCCAGTTAAAGTTGTAAGAACAGCACTTCAAGATGCTGCTTCTATATCTGGATTGTTAGTAACAACTGAAGCCATGATAGCAGATAAACCAGATGAAAAAGACGCTGGTGCAGCTGGCATGCCTCCTGGAGGAATGGGTGGTATGGGCGGTATGGGTGGAATGGGAATGTAATCCCAATTTTACTCAAAAAAAAATTCAAAAAGGGCAGTTTTTACTGCCCTTTTTTTTTGAATTGAAAAAAAATATTTTGAATATATAAGAGCGCGCAAATGACAATATCAATACGTAACATCACCATAATTGCTCATGTTGACCATGGCAAGACTACTTTGATTGATAACTTAATGAAACAGAGTGGTTCTTTTAGAGAAAATGAAGTTGTTGATGAAAGACTGATGGACTCCGGCGAACTTGAAAAGGAAAGAGGTATTACAATTCTTGCCAAACCAGCTTCAATAAATTGGAAAGATTCTAGAATTAATATTATTGATACACCTGGACACAGGGATTTTGCTGCAGAAGTTGAAAGAGTTCTTAGTATGGCTGATGGTGCATTATTATTAATAGATTCAGCTGAAGGGGTAATGCCTCAAACTAAATTTGTATTAGCTAAAGCACTTAAACAAGGCCTTAAACCAATCGTAGTTATTAATAAATTAGACAAAGCTGACCAAAGAGCCGATGAAGTTTTAAATGAGACTTTTGACTTATTTGTCAGCTTAGATGCCAACGAAGAGCAATTAGACTTTCCAGTTATTTACGCAAGTGGAAGATCTGGCTGGGCATCTAACGAAATAGATGGCCCAAGAGAGAACTTAAATCCATTATTAGATTTAGTAATAGATCATGTAAAGCCAGCAGAATTTGACAAGTCCAAGCCTTTTGCAATGCTTTCGACACTTTTATATGCAGATAGTTTTCTAGGTAGAAGTTTAGTTGGTAGAATTTCACAAGGTACTGCAAAAGCAAACCAACAAATTAAGGCAATCAATCTTGATGGAGAAAAAGTTGATGAGGGAAGGTTGACTAAAATATTTAGATACGAGGGGACAAAAAAAGTGCCAATAGAAGTTGGCGAAGCTGGAGATATTGTGGTTATCGCTGGTTTAGAAAAAGCAAATGTTGCTGACACTATATGTGATACTGAGGTAGATACACCAATACAAGCAACCCCGATTGATCCTCCAACGATGTCTATTAAGATTACAGTAAATAGTTCTCCATTAGCTGGTACTGAGGGTAAAAAACTTACAAGTACTCAAATTAGAGAGAGATTAGTTCAAGAAGCTCAAAATAATGTCGGGATTTCATTTTCAGAAAATGAAAACAAAGATTCATTTGAAATAAGCGGAAGAGGTGAATTGATGTTAGAAATATTATTGACACAAATGAGACGTGAAGGGTTTGAAATGACAGTAAGCCCTCCTAGAGTTTTATTTCAAAAAAATGAAAATGGTGAAAAATTAGAACCCATTGAAGAAATTACTATGGATCTTGACGAAGAGTTTTCTTCAAAAGTTATAGACTCCATGAATAAAAGAAAAGGAAAGTTAATAGATCTTAAAGATACTGGAAAAAATAAAAAACGATTAATCTTTCATGCACCAACTAGAGGTTTAATGGGATACACTAGTAGATTTCTTACTCTAACTAAAGGAACAGGAGTAATAAACAGAATATTCCATTCCTATGGAAAATTTGAGGGAGATATGGAAGGCAGAAGAAATGGTGCATTAATTTCTATGGAGCAAGGAAAAGCAGTAGCATTTGCAATTTATAATCTACAGGCAAGAGGAGAAATGTTTGTTACTCATAACGATCCAGTTTATTCAGGTATGATTGTGGGATTGTCACCTAAACCTGGTGATATGATTATAAATGTCATGAAAGGTAAAAAACTTACAAATATGAGGACACAAGGAACAGATGAAAATGTTGTTTTAACTCCCGTAAGAAAGATGTCTATTGCTGAACAATTGAGTATGTTAAATTCTGATGAAGCACTAGAAATTACACCAAATTCATGCAGATTAAGGAAAGCTGTGCTTGATCCTCATGAGAGAAAAAAGCTCTCTAAATTATCTGAAGCTTCTTAAAATTATTATTCAGATTTATTTTTGGTAAAAGGCAGCCACTTTTCAAACGCTGATTTACTGGGTCCGTCATATGGAATTGAGTAAGAGTTAGTTCTTGTCAATACTTCAATTCCTTTTGAGAAAACAAAAATAAAAACTATGACAAAAACAATTGTCATTATTTTAAATGGATCAAAATTTTTTGTCTTAAAAACACTAACAGCTTTTGCTTCAGCTCTATGAAATTGTTTAAACGTATAATAAACAGCAAATATTAAACCTATATGAGCAACATATGTACCTGCCCAACCAAATGCAAAAGTGGCATAAGAAAATACGTATAAACTAAATACTGTTGTCCATATAAAACTTAAAACTAATAATATTTGTAGTCTCACAGTTTTGGGAAGGGCTCTTAAATCATTTTTACTATCGTCAAATAGTATATTCGCCGATTCTTTCATCCAATTTTTTATAGACATAATTTATATTTACAATTTTTATTCAATATTAACAATCGACTAATTGTCCACTAAAAACATTTACTTCGTAACTTTATCCACAATATAAATTCCTAAAGCTACTGCAGGACCTATACCAAATGCAAATATTATAGTACCCAAACCAACAGTTCCTCCCAAATACCAACCAGATATAACAGCTGAAATTTCCAAAGTAGCTCGAATTAAAGCAATAGGAAGTTGAGTTTTTTTTGTTAGACCTGTCATCAATCCATCTCTTGGACCAGGACCTAAATTTGCAATTAAATATATCCCACTTCCTAGACCGACAAGCAAAACAGAAAATACAGCAAGAATATATTTTGAAAAAGTAGCTAAAGGAGGATCAAAAAGAAAAAGCGTCAAATCAATTATCGCTGCTATAATTAAAATATTTAGAATTGTACCAATTCCTGGTTTTTGTTTTAGTGGAAACCAAAACCCTAAAACAATAATACTTATTATGAATGTAGATAATCCGATCGAAATATTTAATATGTTTGATAACCCTTCTGCAAGAACAGACCATGGAGAATTACCAGTAGTAGAAACTAATAAAAGACCCTCTCCCAACCCAAATAAAGTTAATCCAACACATAAAAGTATAAAAGTTGTAAATTTAGGTTTTAAATTTAAAGGTTTTTCTGAGCTCCAAGATTTTGAGGGTATATTTTTAATGGTTAAAAACATAATTCTTTAGACTATTTATCTTTTAAACATAAAAATTCTATATAAAGTTCAAACAAGTTAATTAAAATGATATGAAATAATGAGAAAATTCTTAGTAATATTGTTGGTTTTATCTCCTCTTTTTTTGCAAGCACATACTGACCACTATAAAAATTATACAAACATAGAAATGGAGATATTTAAAGATAATGAAAAAATTGGAGAAAGTATTTTCACATTTAAAAAAGAAGAAAATAAATTTATTGTTAAAAATAAGACTAGTTTCAATGTAAAATTATTGGGTGTTACAGTGTTCTCCATAAATAGTAGAGGTACTGAAGAATATATTGGAGACCAATTAATTGCATTTAACTCGGAAACATTTCAAAACAATAAGAGAAAATTTGTAAATTTAATTTTTAATGAAAAAAAAGAGAAGTTTATAATTGATGGTTCATCATATAAGGGTGAGGCGGATAAAGAAAATATAATCGGCCATTGGTGGAATCATAGAATTTTGCAAACTGAGACACAAATAAGTCCATTATCTGGAAGTGTAAAAAAACAAAACATAGAATTTTTAGGAAAAGAAAAAATTAAACTTTATAATAAAGAATATGATGTTGAACACTTTAGACTATTTTCTACTGACCCAAATCTACCTGATGATAAAAAATTAAATTTTGAAGTATGGTATGATAAGAAAAAAGCATTGATTATAAAAGTAGCCTATAAAAGAATGGGTTTATGGGAATATAGACTAAAAAAAATTCAATAATTATTTTCCCGCTACTGTCATTTGATTAATCAAAAGTGTAGGAGCATTTGTAGAGTACTTCATCTCTAGATCGTTTGCCAAAGTAATATTCTTGAACATTTCCTTAAAATTTCCAGCAATAGTTATTTCACTTACTGGGTAAGTTAATTCTCCATCCTCAACCATAAATCCTGACGCTCCAACTGAGTAATCTCCTGTAATAATATTACCTCCATGGCCTATAGTCTCTGTTATGTATAGAAACTTCTTTTCTGAATTTAGCAAATCCTTAAAACTTAAGGTACCGTTTTCAAAGTATAAGTTTGTTGTTCCTCCAGACCTACCATTAGATTTTAAATTTAACTTTTTACCATAATAAGTATCAATTAAATAATTTTTTAAAATACCATTCTCAACTAGTTTCAGAGAATTTGTTTCAACGCCCTCGCTGTCGAAATTTTGAGAACCTAATCCTTTTTCAATTTTTGGATCATCTATGATATTAATTGAATTTGGAAAAACTTCAGAATTGATTTGATCTTTTAAAAAAGAAGTTCCTCTTGCAATAGCACTCGCACTAATTGCACTTGCTAGTGTACTTAATATACCTTTGGAAATTCTTTTATCGAATATTACTCCAATTTTTTCACTCTTAATTTTTTTTGGACCTAACTTTTTTATTGCTTTGTTGGCAGCTATTTTTCCAATTTCTTCTGGTTTCATCATATCTTGCAAGAATCTTGTGCTACCAAACTCATAATCTCTCTCCATTGCAGCATTAATTTTTGATACTGCTACACATGAAGATGAAAAATTTGACGTTTTGTATCCACCAAAAAAACCATTGCTGTTTGCTAGTATAAAATTATTTTTATTTTCGGTAAAACCAGCTTCAGTATTAACTATTTTTTTGTCCTTTGCTGCTGTCTCTTCAACTTTTTTTAAAAATTCAATCTTTTTATCATTTGGATAATGTGTTTCATCATAGAGATTAAGGTCTCTTATCTCTTTAGACATTAAATCTTTATCTGGTAACGAATTATTTTCATCTGATGGAGTAATTTTTGTAGCATCAATACAACGTTCTATTAGTTTTTCTAAGTTTGATTTAGATAAATCTGATGAATTAATGCTTGATTTTTTTTTCTCTATATAAGTAGTTAAATTGACAGCAAAACTATCTGCTCTATTTGACTCGTCTAATTTTTTATTTCTAAAACTAACATTTTCTGAAACAGAGTGAATTACTTTTACACCCACATCCGTGGCTCCTAGTTTTTTAGAGTTTTCAATACAATAAGACGCTATATCTCTTAAAAATTCCTGATCCCTTATCATTTAGATTAAAGTTTTGTTCCACCAACAGTCATCTTATTTATAAGAATTGATGGCTGAGCTACTCCTACTGGAACACCCTGTCCAGCTTTCCCACATGTTCCAATACCTGGATCTAATTTCATATCATTACCCACTAATGAAACTTCTTTTAAAATTGATGGTCCATCTCCAATTAATGTAGCACCTTTAATTGGTGATCCAATTTTACCATTATTGATTTCGTATGCTTCTGTGCAGTTAAAGACAAATTTTCCTGAAGTTATGTCTACTTGTCCTCCCCCAAAACTTACAGCGAAAATACCTTTATCAACTGAACTTATCATTTCATCTTGCGAATATTTACCTGACAACATCATTGTATTTCTCATTCTAGGTAAAACGACATGTTTATAACTTTCTCTTCTTCCGCTACCTGTTGACTTAGTTCCCATCAAACGAGCGTTTAAACGGTCTTGCATATAGTTCTTTAAAATTCCATTTTCTATTAAAACTGTATTTTCAGTAGGTGTTCCTTCATCATCTATCGTTAAACTTCCTCTTCTTTGATGTAATGTGCCATCATCTACAATTGTAACTCCTTCACTTGCTACTTGCTGCCCCATTAAATTATGAAAAGCTGAAGTTTTTTTTCTATTAAAATCTCCCTCAAGACCATGTCCGATCGCTTCGTGAATTAAAATTGCCGGCCATCCAGGACCTAAAACAACTTTCATTTCTCCTGCTGGTGCTGGTTTGCTTTCTAAATTCACATTTGCGATTCTAAAAGCTTCATCACATACATCTTTCCAGCTTCCATCTTTTAGATAGTCATCATAGCTTTGTCTTCCTCCAACTCCATAAACACCTGTTTCTTTTTTTCCGTCTTTCTCTAAAACGACGGAAACGTTAAATCTTACTAATGGCCTATCATCTTTCAAAACTTGATTATCAGAACGAATAATTTCTATTGATTTATGTTCACCTAGAAAATTTGCAGTTACTTGATTTACAATTGAGCCTTTTGATCTTAAATAGTTATTAACACTATTCAGCAAATCTATTTTCGAGTTGAAAGTCTTGCTTTCTATAGGATTAATGTTTTCGTAATATTTGCTATTAGTTTTAGGAATTTCGTGATTATAAGTTCCTTTTTTTGACTTTAACGTATCTTTTAAATTCTCACTTGATTTTCTTAATGATTCCTTTGAAATATCATTAGAATGAGAGTAAGCAACAACCTCTCCTGTCACAGCTCTGAAACCATATCCTTGATCAGAGTTATAAGTTGAGCTCTTGATTTTATTATCATCTAAAACAATAGATTCAGATTTATGATTTTCTAAATATAATTCTCCATCATCACAATTTTTTAAGGTTTCAGTAACAATTGCTTCAGCTTGTGATGTATCTATATCTGTTTCTTTGAAGAAATTTGACATTTTAAGAATGTAATAGTGATTATTAATATATCAACTGCTTATTTGGCACATTTGTAAAAATAAAATATTCAAATATAGTTTAATTATGAAGGTTTTTTTTAACAATTCATGCAAAATCTGCAGAGCAGAAATTAATATTTATAAAAAAGAAAACATAGAAAATTTGAATTGGATAGACATTACTAAAAATAAAAATGCTGAATTAGAAACAAAAAAAACTGATAAAGAGCTACTAAGAAGACTTCATGTGGAACAAGATGGAAAAATCTATGTGGGCATTGATGCTTTTTTACTTATTTGGAAAAGTATTCCAAAATACAAGTTTCTTTATAAATTTTTTAAACTCCCAGTCATTTACCAATTATTTTATGTTGGATATGAAATTGTAGCGTTCTTTTTGTATTTAAAAAATAAACATCAACTAAACTAATTTTGAATAGCGTATAAAATCTGGGTTACGAAAGATAAAAATATGAAAAAAGAGAAAAATAGAATAAAATACATAACTGTAACTGCTCTATTTCTCTTTCTTCTTAAAATAACAAATTTTTTATCATCAAGAAAAGAAATATCTCTATCACCTGGCACTGGATAATCATAACTCCATCTCCATAAAGATGAACCAAATCTTTTATCTAGTTTATTGTAATAATTTACCCAAGCCAATGACCACATAAACATTAAAAATAAAAATGTTAAAGCTAAAAAAGTTGAGAACATAAATATATTAAATTATATTAAATTTTTTTTATATGTCTATCTGGGGAAGTTTAATTGGCGGGATGATCGGTTTTTCTTTAGGAGGGCCGTTTGGAATGCTATTAGGTTCCTTAATTGGTGGAAAAGTATCAAGATCAAGATCATCATTTAAATCTTTTGCACAACCTCAACAAGTTTTTGCATTAGCTCTTATAGTTTTATCAGCGAAACTGAGTAAAGCAGACGGTCAGGTTAGTAGAGAGGAATTAATAGCGGTAAAAGATAAACTCAAAATTCCAGAACATGAATTAGATCAAGTTGGAAAAATTTTTAACAAAGCTAAAGAAGAAAGCACTGGTTACGAGCCATATGCAAAACAAATAGCTCAGATTTATCAAGGAAATATAAATGTATTGGAAGAAGTCATTAATATATTATTTTATATTGCAGAAGCTGATGGAAATATAAGTGATCAAGAATTTAGAATGATACAACATGTTTCTCAATTATTTGGTCTTAGTAACGCCCAGTTCAATGGAATAGTTGAGGGTAGAAAATCATCAGATAAACTCAATCCATATGTGGTATTAGAGAGCAAACCTGATGATAATCTTACAGATATTAGAAAAAGATATTTAAAATTAAGTAAAGAACACCATCCTGACTTACTTCTAAGTAAAGGAGTTCCTCAGGAAGTTATTGAGGAAAGTAAAAAGAAAATGAGAGCTATTAATTCAGCCTGGGATCAAATCCAAAAGCTAAAGAGTAATTAAAATTGCTCAGATTCTGTAGAGCCTTCCATTGCTGTTGTGGAGCTCTTTCCAGAACTTATTGTATTGGAAACTGCATCAAAATAAGAAGTCCCAACTTCTCGTTGATGTTTAACACTGGTATATCCATCTTTTTCTCTAGCAAATTCATTTTGTTGTATTCTAGAGTAAGCAGTCATACCTTCCTTTTTATACTTTTCTGCAAGCTCGAAAATAGCAATATTTTGCGTATGGAAACCTGCTAAAGTTATAAATTGAAATTTATACCCCATCATCCCAATTTTAGTTTGAAATGTTGCAATGTCATCATCAGATAAATGTTTCTTCCAATTAAATGATGGAGAACAATTATAAGCTAACATCTTGCCAGGAAATTTTGCATGTATTGCATCAGCAAATTTTTTTGCTTCTTCTAAATTAGGTGTTGCAGTTTCACACCATATTAAATCCGCATAAGGTGCATAAGCTAACCCTCTTGAGATTGCTTGATCAATACCATCTTTAACATAATAAAAGCCTTCAGGTGATCTTTCTCCTGTTAAAAACGGTTTGTCATTTTCATCAAAATCGTTTGTAATTAGTTTCGCAGCGTTGGCATCTGTTCTTGCAAGAATAATGAGAGGAACGTCGGCAATATCAGCTGCCAATCTTGCTGCTTTTAGATTTCGGACCATGGTTCCAGTAGGAACAAGTACCTTACCGCCCATATGTCCACATTTTTTTTCACTAGCTAGTTGGTCTTCAAAATGAACTCCGGCTGCGCCAGCTTTTATAAATTTTTTTGTTAGCTCAAATACATTTAACGGTCCACCAAATCCTGCCTCGCCATCTGCAATAATTGGCAACATGTAGTCGGTTCTTTCGCTGCTATTCATATCTCCATCTGCTATTTCCATATGCTGAATTTGATCGGCTCTAATTAAAGAATTATTCATAGACTCAACTAATTTAGGTGCACTGTCGTAAGGATATAAAGATTGATCAGGATACATTTCACCAGCACTGTTTGCGTCTGCTGCAACTTGCCAACCACTTAAATAAATCGCTTTTAAACCTGCTTTTGCATGTTGAACGGCTTGGTTTCCCGACAAAGATCCAAGCGTGTTTACATATGGCTCTGTATTTAACAATCTCCAGAGCTTTTGAGATTGCTGTTTACACATTGAATACTCAATTTTAATGGATCCTCTTAACCTTTCTACTTCTTCTGGCTTATAATCCCTTTGTATTCCTGCAAATCTTTTCAACTCGTACGAGATTTTCTCGGCTGACATTATTCCTCCTTTAAAACTAATTCTTTTTACTTTTCGTTATATTCTTCTGTAAACTCATTCATTCCACTTGATCCCCAATCGCAGTGGTCATCTCTTAAATAAACCCCTCTGCTTCTATGCTCTTGGTGCTCTTGGTGATTTGTAGTTTGAGAACTAGTTTCAATGTTTTTTATAGTATTTTTGTCCATGTAAACTTTATAATTTACAATATTTACAAAATCTACAAAAAATGTTAAAAAGCTAGTAAATACAATAAATTTTTTGTAAATAATAATTTACAAAGTTTACAAATAGTAAATGAGTCAAGTAGAATTAAATATTGGGCCAAAAATAAAAGCTTTTAGAAGACAGCTAGGCATGCAGGCAAACAAACTAGCCTCACAACTTAACATTTCACCGAGTTATTTAGCTTTAATCGAGGGAGGTAAAAGAAAAATTGACGGGGAATTACTTTTAAAAATTTGTGAGGAGTTAAGCATCAACATTAGCGATCTAACAAATAAATCAGATATCAATATGGTCAACACAATTTCAGAATTGCTTGATGATCAACTTTTTGAAGATTTGGATATAGTTGGTCCAGAAGTTAAAGATCTAGCAAATAGCAATCCAAAAATTGGTAAGGCTCTAATAAGATTAGGAGACATTTTGAAAAAAAAAGATCATGAATTGGTTAATAAAATTGAAAAACTTTCAGGAAAAATTGTAGATAATAGAAAAAACTCATTTCCTGGAGAAGTAATTTCAGATTTTTTGCAAGAAAATAGAAATTTTTTTCCAAAACTAGAGGAATTTGCAAATCAAATCTTTGAACAAATAAAACAAAATAATAGAACAAGGTATATTGCTTTATGTGATTATTTAAAATCAGAGTATAAAATTGAAGTGCAAGATATAATTCCTGAGGAAGGAAAACCCTTTTCAAAAATTTACGATAACAAAAATAGAAAGTTGCTATTGTCTGATTATTTGTCTTTGGAAACAAAAAAATTACATGCTGCGGCTCAAATTGTACAAGAGGGAGCTAGTGATATAATAAATTCTTATCTTGATACTTTTAATTATCCAAATGAAGAATCGAAAAAATTAACAAAAGTTGCTTTATTAAATTATTGCGGTGCAGCAATTTTAATGCCCTACAAATTATTTCATTCTGAATGTAAAAAACTTAAATATGATTTGGAGTTATTGCAAAATACTTTTGCAACTTCATTTGAACAAGTCACACATAGAGTAACATGTTTGAATGATCCAAAATTACCTGGAGTTCCTTTTCATTTTTTGAGAGTTGATGTCGCTGGTAATATTTCAAAACGATTTTCATTATCAGGCATTGAAATACCACGTTATGGTGGTGCTTGTCCTCGATGGAATGTGTATTCAGCTTTTTCTAGACCTGGTGTTATACAGGCAGCAGTAAGTAAAATGACTAATGGTGAAAAGTATGTATGTATAGCAAGAACAGTTGAAAAAGGTATAGGAAGATATGGACAAAAAAAAAGCATGTTATCTATTGGACTTGGATGTGAAGCCAAATATGCAAAAGATTTTGTTTATACTGAAAACTTAGATTTGAATGATAAAAAATCAGAGATACCTGTAGGGGTTTCATGTAGAACTTGTGATAGACTGGATTGTTCTCAAAGAGCTTTTCCACCATTACATAAAAAATTTGATGTAGACATTAATTCAAGAGGAGTATCTGTATATGTCAGTGATTAAAAAATATATAAGTTTTATAATTATATTTTTATTTATCAGTACAAATAATGTGTATTCGGACAATTTAAATATATTGTTTAAAGAATTGCTTAATGCAAAAAATTTACAACAAGCAGAAAAGCTAGAGGATCAAATTTGGAATAATTGGACAAGACATCCAAACAATGATTATCTGACGAACAAATTAGAGAACGGAACTTATTCCATGTACCATCAGAAGTATAGAATGGCATTAAAACTATTTACAGATGTGATTAATGAGGACCCTAAATGGGCAGAAGGTTGGAATAAACGAGCGACATTACTATTTATATTAGGTGATTATGAGAAATCATTAGATGATATTGAGAAAGTTTTAGATCTAGAGCCAAGACATTTTGGAGCATTATCCGGACGAGCGCAAATATACTTAAGCTTAAAGGAATATGAAAAGGCAGTTGATGACCTAAGAAAAGCAAAATCTATTTATCCATTAATAAAAAGTGGAGAAAATATTAAGTTAATAGAAAAAATTATCAAAGACCAACAAATTTAATTATTCTTAGATCTTTTTTTTGCAATCAGCTGCGTTAATGAATCTACCATTAAATCTGACGCTTTAAAAATTTCGCTTGGTTTAAATTCATGTGAAATATTTTTTTCTTCATTTGTTTTATCTTCAATGACTATACCTTCGTCTGGAGAATTATCTTTAATATAAATTAGTATTAACCAATCATCATCAATTGTTTCATCCCATTTTATAAAAATCTCTCCAGTTTCAAATCTTCTATCTATGCATCTCAAGATAGACATATGTTTAGTTATATATCTTTTATTAAGTTGAAAAACTAAACTATTCGCACTTCTATAAAAACTTTCAAGTGCAAACTCAATTTTTTGCCTAGCTAAATTATACTCTCTTTCTCTTTGAAGTAATTTTGCTCTATCGTCTCCTTCTTGTGTTTCTACACCTAGCGCCTCAACTCGTTCTCTTATTTTTTGATCTCTTATTTGTTGATATTTTAATTTTAGTTTTTCGATACGCTCTTGTAATCCTGAATAATCCTCTCTCTTTTCTCTTAAAGCTAATTTTTCTAGTTGTTCTAGTTCTTTTACCTCTCTTATTCTAAATTTTTCGATTTGTTTTTCTAATTTTAATTCTTGTAAAAATTTCTTTTGTCTCTCCGCCTGCTCTTTTCTTAGTATGGCTTGTTCTTTTTTTAAAAATAATTTTATATCCTTTGCTCTTTCTCTTTCTAATTTTTGCTCTTGTTTTAACTGGATTTCCTTTTCTTTTAAAAAAGCTGCTTCATCTGCTTTCTTTTGTTTCTCAATTTCGATTTTTTCTTTTTCTGTCTGTTCTATTTTCTCTAGTTTAATTTGTCTTTTTTCCTCAGCTCTTATCTCTTTAAAACGAATTAATCTAAATTCTATACTTTGAAAAAACTTTTGTATTAATTTATCTATAGCCAGTAAATTAAAATTAAATTTGAAAGAAAACTTATTTTTTAAATCTTCCTCAAGTCTAACTGTTCTTGAAATTATACCCTTTTCAGGAATTATCTTTTTTTTAACTTTTTTAATTTTTTTTCTTTGGTTTAATCTTTTTGTCGTTTTTTTTTTTAATTTAAATTTTTTTTTTTTAAATTGTGATTTTTTTTTTTTAAATTTTAACTTGGATCTATTTTTTGATTTTTTAACCTTTATTTTTATTTTTTTTTTTTTAGGTTTTTTTTTCTTTTTTTTCATTTAAGAAATACAGCTTTATCAGCTAATTTTTAATAAATATAGTCTCTAGTATTAGGAACAGATCTTATATCTTTAGTTAGCTGAAGTTGAAATACAACTTGATCTCCCCATTTAAAAGCCATTTCACAACTTGTAAGATAAAATTCCCACATCCTTAAAAATTTTTCGTCAAACATTTCTAAAACTTGATCTTTTTTTGATAGGAATCTCTCTCTCCAATTTCTTAAAGTGTGGGCATAGTGCATCCTTAAAATCTCAATATCTGTAGCTATTAGACCAGAATCCTCGATTGGCCTTGCTATTTCGCTTAAACTAGGGGTATATCCGCCTGGGAAAATATATTTTGTTATCCAAGGCTGCGGGTCTCTAGGTGGAAGATTTGATCCAATTGTGTGTATTAGAGCTACCCCATCTTTTTTTAACATTTGAGACACTCTATTAAAATAGGTTTGATAGAATTTTTTTCCAACATGTTCAAACATTCCAACACTAACTATCCTATCAAATTTTTCATTCAATTGTCTGTAATCTATTAATTTAAATTCAACTTGATTATCTAAATTTAATTCTTTAGCTTTTTCTTGACTATATTTTAATTGATTTTCTGAAAGTGTAATTCCTGTAACTGAAGCTTTTGTTTTTTTTGCAATGTCAATTGCAAGTGTTCCCCATCCTGAGCCAATATCCAAAACTTTTTGGTTAGGTTGTATATGAAGTTTTTTAATTATGTGATCGATTTTATTTTCTTGAGCAGTTTCTAGACTGTCATTTTCATTTTTAAAGTATGCGCATGAATATTGTCTTTTTTTATCAAGAAATAAATCGTATAGTTTTTCTGAAATATCATAATGATGTGCAACATTTTTTTTAGATTTAACAATTTTATTAAAACTTGTTAAGTATTTTAAAGTTCCCTTTATTTTATTTAATATCTTTCCATAAATATTAATATCTGCTCTTCCAATATTTTTAAAAGCTATATCAAGAAATTCTGTCAAAGTTCCATTTCTTAATCTTAAAGAACCATTTGTATACGCCTCGCCAAAATATAGATCTGGATGGAAAAGTAGTTTTTTATGCAAACTTTTATCTAACAACTGTAATTCTATAGGAATTTCTTTCAGTGGCTTTCCTATAACATGCTTTTTAGAATTATAATCTATTAATATAAAGCCATCTTCTTTAAATAATTCATTTAAAAAATTTATAAGTTTCATTAGGCTGCTTTGAGATTATTTATACTAAAATTTAATTTATCTAATTCTGAGAAAAATAATTTTTCTTCATCTTTTGATAAAAGTTTTAAAGGTGGAATCAAATTTTTAAAATCAGAGTCTTCTGTGCACATAAATGTATGCAAGCCTGAAATCAAATTATATTTGTCAAATATACTTCTCACCATACAAAGTTTTTCGTTTGATGTTTGATTTAAATTATTTTTAAATTTATCATACACATCTCTTGCTAAATAAGAGGTGACATTCGTTGTTGCTGTAATAATACCTGAGCATCCTAATTCTAGGCCTTTCAACAACTTACTTTCAGATCCAGGCATGACAGAAAAATTTTCGATCTTTAAATTTTCATACAAGTTGTAACTACTATCCTTTACTCCGAGAACATTTTTAGGAAAGCTTTCTGCTAACTTTGAAACACATTCTATGCTAAATTTATATCCAGATAACTTTTCAAAATTATATAAAATTATTCTACAATCTTTGACATTTTCAATTAATTTAGAATAAAAATTAAAAACATCATCATCGTTATATTTATAGTATGCTGGTGGCATAACTAAAAAATTTTCAAAGCCAATTGATTTTGAAATATTAATCAAATTAATATTATCTCCTAACGAATTTAGGCCAGTTCCAATAATAAATTTATCTTTATGTTTGCTCTTAGGTAAAATATTAATGAGTTTAATTTTCTCACTTAACGAAATTAATTGAGATTGGCCTGTGCTGCCAAAAAATATTACTCCATGGCAACCTTTTTCAATTAGATTTTCAGCATGTTTTAATGTTTTTTCGCAATCTAACTGTAAATTATTATCAAGTATAGAAAGGCTTGCCGCATAAATACCATTGAAATATCCCATACCAAAAATTTATATAAAAATATAAAATAGTAAAGGTTTTAAAAATACATGAAAATCTTAGCAATTCAAAACAGAATGGGAATCGGTGATATGGTAATATTTCTTCCATATATAGAAGCCGTTGCAAAAAAATACAACAGTCAAGTAACTTTATTAGTAAAAGAAAATTCAAAAGCTGAACACTTAATTAAAGATAATAAATACATTAATGAAATTATTATTTTAAAAAGAGATCAAACTAAGAAAGGTTTTCACGACGGATTGAACGGATTTTTTCGACTAGTTTCTGATATTAAAAAATATCGATTTGATAAAGTACTAATTTTTAATTCTTCACTTAGATATAAATTAGTTTGTAAGTTTGCAGGAATTAATGATATTTATCAATATCCATTATTTAAAAAAAAAAATCAGCATATTATAGAAGCTGCTAATAAATTATTAAAAAATAATTTTAATTTAGAAATTAAAAGTGAACCTATTATTGATGTTAAAGATGAAAATGTTCAAAAGATAAAGTTAAAATTTAATTTTAGTGATGAAGTAAAAAATATATTGTTAGGAATTGGTGGGTCGGGACCAACAAAAAGAATTCCACCAAAAATATTTATAGAGTTTATGAATTTATGTTTAAAAAATTTTAAATGCAGATTTTTTTTAGCTACAGGTAACAACAATGAAGAAATTGAAATTATGAACGAAATTTTAAGATACCATAAAAATTTATGTACTCCATTAAATGAACTTAGTATTTCTGAAACTTTACCTGTAATAAAAAATTGCAATATTGCTATTTGTAATGACTCAAGTTTCAGCCATTTATCTGCTGGGTTAGGAAAACAAACTATTGTTTTAATGTCGGATACCCCACTAATATATGGAAGTTATAGTTCCAAAATGCATCCACTTATACCAGATGGTCTAGAGAATGTTACTCATGGAACGGGGGGTAAGGAGCGAATAAATCCTTTAAAAATTTTTGAGAAATTTCAGATCTTAATTAGCTGATATTTTTAATAACGTTCTCTTTGGCTTCATTTACCAACGTTGCAATATTATTTAATTCTGGACTTCTATCGGGATGTATTTTTTTCATTATTTTTTTGTAAGATTGCAATACTTCGTCTTTTGTATATTTTTTTTTAGGGTCTAAATTTAAAATTCTATAAGATTCATCAATAGACATTGCTTGAGATGAAACGTTTTGGTTAAACTGGTTAAAATTAAACCTTCCAGAATTTTTCAATACTCTTAAAAGACCCCATAATCTAAATAATTGAAATAACGAAATTCCAGCTTTTGTCTTTATTAATGGCAAAATGGCCAACATAAAAGGTAAAGAAAAAATGTACCTTCCAGCATATGCCATTATTACTGCTAACAATATTGAAGAAATTATAATAAATATTCTTACAAATTTTGATATTTTTTTTGTTGAAGTTTTGGCAAACCAATTGAGTAAAATATAAAGAATTATAAAGATAATAAGTATTGCAAAAAAAATATTCATAAATTAATTAAATTTAAATGAAAATACCACAGCTTAAAAAAAAACCAGAATTAAAATCTTGTCACAACGTAACCTGGGAAGACGATTATAGTTGGATACACCAGGAAAACATACTTGAGGTATTAAAAGATAGTTCAAAATTATTACCAGAGGTTAGAAAATATCTTGAGGATGAAAATGATTATTTTAGTCATCAAATGTCAGATACAAAGCAAATTCAAAAAGTTTTGTTTGATGAGATTAAAGGTAGAATTAAACTTGATGATGAGTCTCTTCCATTTAAAGATGTAAGATATAGCTACTGGACAAAAACAACAACAAAAGGAAACTATTCAATAAAGTTAAGAAAAAAAATTGACTCTGAAGAAATAGAGGAAATTTGGAATGGTGATTTAGAAAAAGAAAAGCTTAAAACAGAATATTTTGGGCTTGGAGACTTAGAAGTTAGTTATAATGATAATTTGCTAGCTTATTCATTAGATTTAAAAGGATCTGAATATTACACCATACATATAAGAGATATTAAAAGTCGAGAGCAAGTTGGTGAAAAAATTGAAAATACTAGTGGCGGAATAACATTTAGTTTAGATGACAAATATATTTTTTACTCAAAGCTTGATGACAATCATAGACCGAGAGAAATTTACAGGCACGAAATTGGAGCTTCTACTACTAAGGATATTCTTATTTTTAAGGAAGAAAGTGAAGCATTTACTGTAGGAATAGGTCTTAGTTCTGATGAAAAGTATTTTTTTATTACGTCATCAGATCATAATACGTCCGAACAATATTATTTTAATGCAGATGAAATAATTCCAAAACCAAAACTAATTGATAAAAGAAAAAGAGGGATAATATATTCGGTCAATTCATGGAATGGTAATTTCTATAAACATACAAATGAAGATGCAGAAGATTTTAAGATCGAAAAAACAAATGATTTAAAAAAAAAGGACTGGGAAACATTTATACCTGCACGAGATGAAGTTTTAATTGGTGGATTAATTTTCTTAGATAATTGGATTATAAGATCTGAAACTTCTAATGCATTATCAAAATTAATATTAAGAAATCCAAAAAATAATGAAGAGGAAGAAATATTTTTTTCAGATGAAAAAGTTATAGTACCTGGTGTTTCGTTAACCCAAAGAAATAGAAATACTGATACCGTTTATTTATCATATTCATCACCAAAAACTCCTGGAAGGACTTACCTATACAATCTTAAAACAAAAGAGAAAAAATTAGTTAAAGAACAAGAGATTCCTAGTGGCCATAATTCTGATGACTATATAGTTGAAAGACTAGAGTGTGCCTCTCATGATGGAAGATTGGTTCCTCTTACGATAACAAGACATAAAAAAACTAAATTAGATGGATCTGCAAAATTATTATTATATGGATACGGATCATACGGAAGTTCTATGTCACCAAGTTTTTCTTCAACCAGAATAAGTTTAATAGAGCGAGATATTATATGGGTAACTTCTCATATTAGAGGCGGCATGGAAAAAGGAATGAAATGGTGGAAAGAAGGAAAATTATTAAACAAGAAAAATACATTTGAAGATTACATTGCTTCTGCAAAATTTTTAATTGAAAAAAAGTTTACATCTAAAGGTAATATTATTGGAATGGGTGGATCTGCTGGAGGTCTTTTAATGGGAGCCGTTGTTAACCAAGCGCCTGATTTATTTTTGGGTATTGTAATGGCTGTTCCTTTCGTTGACTCGTTGACCACAAACTTAGACCATTCTTTACCATTAACAGTCGGCGAATTTGATGAATTTGGAAATGCTAAAGATAAAAAAGAACACTTTGATTACATATTTTCATATGCACCTTATAACAATATAAAAAAGATGGATTACCCAAACATTTTGATAACAACAAGTCTAAGTGATAACAGGGTATTATTTGATGAGCCAGCAAAATTTACTGCAAAATTAAGGGATTACAAAACAGATAACAATTTACTTTTATTAAAAACAGAAATGAATGCAGGTCACGGAGGAAAATCCGGAAGAGATGGAGCAATTGAAGAGATTGCAGTTGACTACGCATTCGCTTTGAAAATAGCTGGAAAATTAAACACCTGATCTTGAAATATCAAAATTAATTACCATATAGTTACTGTTAGTCGCCTAATGGGGCTAGCAATAAATAAACTTGCTTAATTAAAGGAGGATAATATGACAAGTAAGGATTTATCAATTTTCAATTCACTTCGGCCTTTCTCAATTGGTTTTGACGATATGTTTGACCAGTTCGAAAGCATGTTGGGTAATGGTGGTTTAAGTATGCAATCAAACTACCCACCTTACAACATAAGAAGAACTGGCAAAGATAACTACTCAATTGAGGTTGCTTTAGCTGGTTTTAGCAAAAAAGATGTTGAGGTAGAGTTTGAAGATAATCTATTAACTGTAAGAACTAAACAAGTTGATAGAAGTGAAAACAAAAACCAAGATGGAGAGATAATCCACAAAGGTATATCGCAAAGACAATTTGCGAGATCATTTACAATTGCTGATGATGTAAAAGTGAATGGCGCAGAGTTAAAAGATGGTCTTTTAACAATTGCATGTGAAAGGATTATTCCAGAACATAAAAAAAAGAAACTTATTGAAATTAAATAAGTACCTTGCTTGTGGGGCCAGTCCCCACAAGACTAAATACATCCACTAGAGCTAAATCCGATAATAACCCCTGATGCATTCACCTCAAATTTTCTTTCACAAGGAATTCCATATTTTTTTGTTTTGTAGATAAGAATTTCATTTCCAAGTTCATTGACAAAATCTTCTGAAGGTGAGCCTAATTCTAATCTCATCTCATTAACTTCTTTTCCAACGAATTGACCAAATTTTTCATTCTCTTTTTCAGCCACTTCATCAGATTTCTTTTTAATTGTTTGGCATCCAGTTAAAAAAATTATTGTTAATGTGATAAACAGAGCAACAAATTTTTTTAATAAAGTATTATTTTTAAAAGCAATAATCATTAATACATACCTAAAGTTGAATTATGTTAACAATTTGTTCAAAACTTTCATTAAATTGTTTGAATTTAATACAAATTTGAAAAGATAAGAAATTTTAAAGATTATTGAGTTATTGATTTATTATATTAAAGAAATGCTATGGCAACAGACTTACGAATATCAAATATATCAAAAATATATCCAGGATGTATAGCTAATGATAATGTATCTCTTAAATTTAAAAGTGGAAAAATATACGCACTATTAGGAGAGAACGGAGCTGGCAAATCCACATTAGTAAAAATTTTGTCTGGTGTGATAAGCCCAGATAATGGTGAGGTTTTTTTAAATGAAAAAAATTTAAAATTAAATTCACCACTCGATGCCAAAAAAAATAAAATTGGAATGGTTTTTCAGCATTTCAATTTATTTGAAACTTTATCGGTATTTGAAAACTTAAGTATAGATGCAACTGAAGATAACAAAAGTTTAAGGGTAAGAATAAATGAAATATTTAAAAAATATAACTTTAGTATTGACCTTGATGTTCCTGTATTAAATTTATCAGCAGGACAAAAGCAAAAAGTTGAGATTATAAGATGTCTTTTAAGAAGCCCTAAAGTTCTAATCATGGATGAGCCTACATCTGTTTTGACTGAACAAGAAACAGAGGAATTATTTATATCTTTAAAAAAATTCTGTGATGAAGGAATATTAATTATTTACATTACTCACAAACTAAAAGAAGTTTTGTCTTTATGCGATGAAGTTGCAGTAATGCGAAAAGGTAAGGTCGTATCTGTTAGCCAAACACAAAATGAAAAAGTTGAAACTCTCGCAAATAAGATGGTTGGTCAAAAACTAGCAAAAATTAAGAAAAAAATTAATATTTCCAAAAATAAAGATGAGATATTTAAAGTAAAACATTTAAATTTTTATAGCGATGATCCTTTTGAAACAAATTTAGTTAATCTAAATTTTTCTGTAAAGAAAGGAGAATGTTTAGGTATAGCAGGTATTTCTGGCAATGGTCAAAACGAACTCTTTCAAATTTTGAGTGGGGAAATAATTACACCTGATACATCAATTATTTTTCGAAATAAAGAAATTGCTAAACTAAATCCAAAGCAACGACGAGAGTATTTAATGGCTTTTTCTCCTGAAGATAGAATATCTCAAGCAGCTGTACCTGAATTAAAAATATATGAAAATGTAGCTTTAAATAATTTCAAGTCATCAAATTTTTTTGAAAAAGGTTTGGTAAATGAAAAAAAAATTAAAGAGCATTCTAAGAAAATTTTATCTGATTTCTCGGTAAATACTGACAATGTAGAATTAAAAAGTCAATTTTTATCGGGTGGAAATTTGCAAAAACTTATTTTAGGGAGGGAATTAATTACAGCTCCAGAATTATTAATTTGTTACAATCCAACATGGGGACTCGATGTGGGTGCAATCAATTATATTCATGAAACACTTATAAAAATTAATGATCAAGAAAAATCAACGATTTTGATTTCTACAGACACGGAGGAGTTATTAAAACTCAGTGATAGAATTGCAGTTATTTACAAAGGCAAGCTCTCAAAAATAATGCCTTCAGAGGAAGTGACTCCAGAAAAATTAGGACTTCTAATGGGAGGAGGTTCCATTGATTAAAATTGAAAAAAGAAATGATGTACCAATGGCATTATATTTTTTTACTCCTTTTATTGCAATCATACTTACAATTTTAGGTGGTGGTATAATTTTTTATATTTTAGGTTTTAATCCAATAGAAGCACTTAAGTTTTACTTTATAACTCCAGTTTCAAATTTATATGGACTCAGTGAATTGTTACTCAAAGCAACACCCCTTTGCTTAATTGCTATTGGTTTATCATTTTGTTTTAAAAGTAACAATTGGAATATTGGTGCAGAGGGACAATTAACTTTTGGTGCAATTGTTGGAGGTGGAGTTGCTCTTTTATTTTATAATCAAGAAGGTTTTCATATACTTCCTTTAGTTATACTTGCTGGAGCAATCGGGGGAATGATCTTTGCACTTATCCCAGCAATCCTTAAAACATATTTTAATACAAATGAGATTTTAGTTAGTCTTATGTTGGTTTACGTTTCAAAGCTACTATTAGATTACTTAGTAGTTGGGCCATGGAGTAATCCTGAAGGTTTTAATTTTCCTGAAACAAGACAATTTAGTGACTCATCTAGAATGCCATTATTATTTGAGGGTTTGAGAATTCATGCTGGTATTTTTTTAGCTCTTGGAGCAGTTATGCTGAGTTGGTTTATTCTTTATAAAACCTATTTAGGCTTTCAGATTAAAGTATCTGGTCTAAGTTTAAAAACCGCTAAGTATGCTGGGTTTAAAGGAAAAACCATGATTTTGGTTGTTTTTATGATTAGTGGTGCTTGTGCGGGATTAGCTGGAGTTGGTGAAATTACTGGGCCTATTGGACAACTGCATAGAATGATATCCCCCGATTACGGTTTTACTGCAATTATTGTTGCTTTTTTAGGTCGTCTTAATCCTTTTGGCATAATTTTTGCATCTTTGGTTGTTGCATTGACATACCTCGGTGCTGAAACAGCTCAAATTTTTTTACAAATACCAAAATATACTGGCCAAGTCTTTCAGGGTATGATCTTATTTTTTTTGCTCGCATCTGATTACTTGCTTTTTTTCAAAGTTAAAAATTTAAATTTAAAAAAAAATGACCTTAGACATTAGTTTTATAGGAATTCTGATAGGATCGATAATGGCTTCATCTGTGCCATTAATACTTGCTGCTTCAGGTGAATTAATTACTGAAAGATCGGGCGTTTTAAATTTAGGTGTCGAAGGAATGATGATAATCGGAGCAATATCTGGATTTGCTTTAATGGTAATAACAGATAACCTTTTTATAGCAATCGTAGGCTCTATGTTATCAGGAGTTATAATTTCACTAATCTTTGGATTTTTAACGCAATCTCTTCTTACAAACCATGTTGCAACAGGTTTGGCATTAACTATTTTTGGTATTGGTTTATCCGCAATGTTAGGAAAAAATTTTGTTGGTATCCCTGGAAAAGAATTTCCAATTTTATTTTCAAGTTTAAGAGAAAGTATTCCGTTTTTTGGACCAATATTATTTGGACACTCTATAGTATTGTATTTTGCTTTTGCTTTACCATTTTTAACTAATTATTTTTTGAAAAAAACTAAATTAGGTTTAGTTGTTAGAGCTGTTGGTGATTCGCCTGTTTCGGCATCTAATCAAGGTATAAATGTTATTATAGTTAGATACTGTTGTATTCTTTATGGAGGAGCCATGTGTGGCTTGGCAGGTGCATATCTATCCTTAATATACACTCCACAGTGGATTGAAAATATGACAGCTGGAAGAGGATGGATAGCTTTGGCTTTGGTTGTATTTGCAACCTGGAGTCCTATAAAAGTATTAATTGGTGCTTTAATTTTTGGTGGGATTACAATTCTACAATTACATATGCAAGCAATTGGGTTTAGAATACCAGTTCAATTTTTAAGTGCATTACCTTATTTAATGACAATAATAGTTTTAGTTGTAATCTCTCGTGACAGTAGAAAAATAAAACTGAATACTCCAACCTCCTTAGGAAGAATATTCTATAAGGAAAAGTAATGTTAGCTATTCGAAAATAATTATTTTTTTTTTTTGAATTTTGATTAACTTAAAGCTTCACAAAAAAAATTTAGAGGGGAAATTCAAAATGTATAAAAACTTTTTTAGATATTTAATTTCTGCAATTTTTCTACTTGGGTTTAGTGTAAACTCAAATGCGGATTTTAAAGTTGGTTTTGTCTATGTTGGTCCAACTGGTGACCATGGATGGACATTTCAACATCACGAAGGTAGAAACGCTGTAGAGGCAGCTGGAATAAAAACAACATTTGTTGAAAGTGTTCCAGAAGGTGCTGATGCAGAAAGAGTAATAAGACAACTGGCTCAATCTGGCCACGACTTAATTTTTACAACTAGTTTTGGATATATGGATCCAACTAACAAAGTTGCAAAAGATTTTCCAAACGTAAAATTTGAACACGCAACAGGTTATAAAAGAGAGCACTCAAATGTTTCTACCTATTCTGCAAGATTTTACGAAGGAAGAACTCTTTTAGGCCATATTGCTGGAAAAATGACCAAAACTAACACGATTGGCTATATTGCATCTTTTCCAATTCCTGAAGTAATAAGAGGAATTAATGCAATGACTCTTGCTGCACAAAAAGTGAATCCAAATATTAAAACTAAAATTGTATGGGTATTTACTTGGTATGATCCAGGTAAAGAAGCTGAAGCAGCGCAAGCTTTAATCGATCAAGGTGCAGATGTAATTATGCAACATACAGATAGTACAGCACCAGTTCAAACAGCAGAGAAGGCAGGTGTTTGGTCATTTGGTCAAGCAAGTGACATGCAGAGATTTGCTCCTAAATCAATTTTGACTTCAATTATTGATGATTGGGCACCATATTATGTTGAAAGAGCAATTGCTGCAAGAGATGGTTCATGGAATCAACAAGATACATGGCATGGATTAAAGGAAGGTATGGTTGCTATGGGACCATATAATTCTGCAATGGGTGCTGACTTAGTTAAAGAAGTAGAACAGCTTCAAAAAGATCTAGCATCAGGAAAAGTTCATTCGTTCACAGGTCCTATATACGACCAAAAAGGTAATATATTAGTTGCCGAAGGAAAAGTTGCTGATGATGGAATGTTAGCTGGAATGAGCGTTTATGTAAAAGGTGTTGAAGGAGATATTCCAAAATAATTTTTAAAAAAAAATTTAAAAGGCCAACTATATAAGTTGGCCTTTTTCTATGAATGTTTTTTCTTTAAGCCATTAATATCTATTTCATCATAATATTCTGAGGGTTGAACTATCCAAGGATCTCCATCTAGTAAAATTGGACAAAAATCTGGAGTAAAAGAAGAAGATTTTTTTTTCCAAAGACAAGCTGTTTTTATTTCTTGAATATAGTTTTTCACTGGAGCATAATTTTTTAACCATTTAATACTTTCATTTAATGTAAGACCAGTATCAGATAAATCATCCACTAATAAAACATTTTTAAAGTCTTCGTTTTTAGCTATTGAGCTTATGTCTCTTGCAAAAATAAGTTCGCCCTGTTTATTTTCTACAGTTTCTCCAGAATAACTTTGAATAACAACATAAGCAGTGGGCAATTTAAATATTCTTGATAGCATATCAATTATAGGTGCTGCACCCCTCATTATTCCGACTAAAACAGATGGTTTGTAATTTTTTTCGATTGTAAGAGCTAACTTTTCAACTGCTAATTTATAATCTTCATAATTGATTATTAATTTTTCTGCCATAAAATTTGGTAACATAAAAAAAAAAAATTAAAAAGGAGAATTATGAAAGGTTACTGGATTGCAACTTACAGTGAAATTAAAGACCCTGAAAGAATGAAAAAATATGCAGATAAAGCAAAAGAAGCTGTATTAAAACATTCTGGAAAAATTTTAGCTCGGAGCGCTAATAACATTGCACTTGAAGGTAGAGAAATGGTTAGAATAGCACTTGCAGAATTCCCAGACGTGGAAACTGCCAAAAAATGTTACGATTCTGAAGAATATGTTGAGGCAAGAACATATCTTAAAGACAATGTAATTAGAGAACATATGATATTTGAAGGAATGGAATAACTTAGCAAAGGAGCAAATATGAAGGCATATTGGGTAAGTTTGTATACAGAGATTTTAGACCAAGATAACCTAAAAAAATATGGTGAAAATGCAATACCAGTTATAAAAAAATTTGGTGGTACTCCTGTAGTTAGAGGAGGCAAACTAAAATATTATAGTGGTGACAAAATATTAAGAACTGTCATTTGGGAATTTCCCAGTTATGATAACGCCATATCTTGTCATGACTCAGAAGATTATTTAAAAGCTTGGTCTTATGCAGAACAAACTACAAAAAGACATATGTTTATCGTGGAGGGTGCTAATACTGAATAGTATCGTCATCAATTGAACGCCACAAATACCAAGTTGCAACAGAACAGTATGGAGAAAATCTTTTTTGAAGTTTTTTTATAAAAATTTCAGGTGGAAAATATTTTTTTTTATAGTTGTTTGATATTGCTCTTAATAATCCAATATCCTGAACTGGCCAGATATTAGACCTATTATAAGTAAATAACAAAATCATCTCTGCTGACCATCTTCCTATCTGTCTTAAAGTTGATAGATATATAATCGCTTCTTCATCGCTCATTTTCGAAATTAATCTTGGATTAAAAGTTTTATCTTTAAATTTTTGAGACATTTCCAAGATGCCCCTTATTTTTTGCCGACTAAGACCACATTTTTTAAGTTGTGAAGTTTTAAGCTTGGAAACAATTTTTGGATTAATTTTTTTTTTACATGCTAATTCAAATTTTTTGAAGACAGAGTTTGCGGCAGCAACACTTATTTGTTGTCCTATTATACTTTTACATAAAGAATAAAAGACATCTTTTCTAGTAGTTAAATTATTATCTTTATATTTTTTTATCAATGATCTCATAATACTATCTTTTTTTGAAAGATATGTTCTAGCTTTTGTCCAATATGGTGGTGCCTTACTCATTTCTACTTACCGTTACTTGTTTATTTAAATATATTTCTCTTCGAAATATAATGATTGATGATATTATTACCAGTGAAGCGCCCATCAATGTTTTAATTGTGGGAATTTCATCCCAAATAAAGTATCCAAAAGATATTGCAAATATTAATCCTAAATATTTAAGAGGTGTAACCAGAGAAACCTCAGATAATTTATATGATTGACTTAATAATAAATTAGCTGTTCCTCCCAACAAGCCAATTGTACATAAAAGTAAGAAATCATTGAAAGTTGGCATGATCCAACCAAATGGTATGGATAAAACTCCAACAATTGTAATTGCAAAAGAAAAAAAAAATGAGATCAACCAGACTGGTTCTGTGGATGAAAGTTTTCTAATTGTAATTGCAACGTAAGACATTCCAATACAAAAGATTATTGGAAATAAATAATAAATATTTAAGCTAGAAAATCCTGGTTGGGTAATTACTAAAACACCAATAAAACCTACAAATACTGCGGCCCATCTATATACTCCTACTTTCTCACTTAATAAAAATATTGATAGCAAAGTTGTAAATATGGGTGCAGCAAATGAAATACTTGTCACTGTTGCAAGTGGTAGGTTTCTTAGTGCCAAAAATATTGCAGCTAAAGCTATCAATCCTGAACCACATCTAATTAAATGTAATCCAGGTCTATTTGTTTTATAAAAATCTTTAAATCTTGTCTTAGGAACTAAAAAAATAATTGGCAAAATACCAAATAGACCTCTAAAGAACATAACTTGTCCAATTGGATAATCTGAAGACCATTTGACTATTACATCCATAAATGAAAAGGCACATATTGATAAAAACATGTAAAAAAAGCCTAATTGATTTTTGGAAAGCATGATAATAACTTTAGATTAATTAAAATTTTTAGCAATGGAAATAGCAACTTTAGCACTTGGATGTTTTTGGGGACCCGAAATAAAATTTAGCAAGTTAGATGGAGTAATTAACACAGAGGTTGGATATTGTGGAGGTAATACTGAGAAGACATCTTATAAAGAAGTATGTTATGGTGACACAAATCACGCAGAAGTAGTTAAGGTTGAATTTGACAATACTAAAATTTCTTATGAGGAAATAATAAGAAACTTTTTTGAATTTCATGATCCAACTACCTTAAACCGACAAGGCCCAGACGTTGGCACTCAGTATAGAAGTGAAATATTTGTTCATGACGAGAATCAAAATAAAATTGCTAACAAAGTATTGAAAGAAATTAACGAAAAATTCAAAGGTAAAATAGTTACTAAAATATCAAAATCAAAAAATTACAACAAAGCTGAAGATTATCATCAGAAATACTTGGAAAAAAGTTTCTAATGTCACTTATATCAACTGAGTGGCTAGAAAAAAATCTCTCAAATGTAAAAATTATTGATGGCTCTTGGCATATGCCTGCAACAAAAAGAAGTGGTAGAGAAGAATTTGATAAAGAGCATATACCAAATGCAATTTTTTTTGATATTGACGAAAATTGTAATAAATCAACCGACTTGCCACATATGTTAGCAGACATTATTTCGTGGGAAAATATACTATCATCTATAGGTATATCTAACGAAGACGAAATTGTGATTTATGATAATTCTGATGTTTTAAGTGCTTGTAGAGTATGGTTTAATTTAATTTACTTTGGCCATGATAAAAAAAAAGTACATGTTTTAGATGGAGGTTTTAATAAGTGGAAAAAAGAAAAAAGAATAACTTCTACTAATAGTATAATTATTCAAACAACTAGCTATAAAGCAAAAGAAAATAATGGAATGGTTAAGAGCAAAGATCAGATTGACCAAAATATAATTAAAAAAAAATTTGATTTAGTTGATGCGAGAAGCAAAGATCGTTTTAATGGTACAACTGCAGACCCAAGAAAAAATGTAAGAAGTGGTTCAATACCTAATTCAACTTGCTTACCGTTTAAAACCCTTATCAATGACGATTTTACTTTTAAAAGTAAATCTGAAATTTCCTCTTATTTTAACGATTTATCTTTAAATGACCCAATAAATGTTGTGTTTTCGTGCGGTTCTGGGATCACAGCATGTGTTTTGGCACTTGCATATTCTCAAGTAAATAATAAGTATCTTCCAGTCATTTATGATGGCTCATGGGCTGAATATGGTAAAATATAAAATATGAAAAGATCAACAAAAATTACAAGCATAATAATAATTTTCTTTTTAATTATAGCTACAGTGATTGTTGGTAGAACAATGATTGGAAATCATTTTAAGAAGAAATTTAGTAAAAGACCACCTCCAGGGATAATTGTTACTGCAGCTGAAAACAGAGTTTTTGAAAATTTAATAAGCACATACGGAACAGCAAGACCATTTAAAACACAATCTTATAAAATTGAGAAGTATGAAATACTGAAACCTATCAACTTTAATCAAAAAGTAAAAAAAGGTGATGTAATTGCAGAACTTAAAAATAGAAAAATTACCGCTCAGTTTGATGGAACGATTGGAAAAAGAGAGTTTTCAGAAGACATCGAGGTTTCAAAATCTTCAATCTTAGTTAATCTTGAAAATACCAGTATTATCTATTGTGATGTAGATATACCTGAAATGTTTGTGCCATTTATTAAAGTTGGTTTGCCTGTTGATATAAAATTTTCTGGATACAAAGATAAAACCTATAAAGGTGAAGTTGACTCGTTAGCTAGTCGAATTAGTGAGGATACTAGATCATTACCAACAAGGATAAAAATGGACAACACATCCGGTGAAATTTTACCTGGCTCATTTTTAGAAATTTCAATAAAATATGATACAAGAGAAAGTTTAAGTATCCCAGATACCAGCACAATAGTAGAAGGTGATAACATATTTATCTATAAAGTTGACGAAAAAAATAAAGTATTAAAAACAAATATTGATACCGGCGATAGATACTTGGGTTTTGTTGAAGTTTTAAATGGTCTAAAAGTTGGTGACAAAGTTGTTGCTGAGGGTACAAAAAAAGTCAGACCAAATTTAATAATAAGACCTATAAAAAAGGGAGCTAAAGTAGCTAATCAAAATAAATCTAGTTGGGGTGGAAAAAAGAAAAAAGATAATGAAGAAAACAAGAATAGTATGTTTGCGTGGTTACAAAAATTAAATATATTTAAAAAGTCTGACTCTGAAAAACAAGAAAATAAAAAATAATTAATACATGTATATAACTGAAGTTAGTATTAAAAGACCTGTCGTTGCATGGGTAATGTCAATGATACTAATTATTTTTGGAATTTTTGTATTTTGGGAATTACCTGTGAGGGAATTACCAGATGGCATTCAGCCTCCAGTGGTACAGGTACAAACTGATTATAAATCTGCTTCAGCTGAAATTGTTGATGAAGAGATAACACAAAAAATAGAAGATGTTATAGGAGGAGCGGAAGGAATTAAGAACATTGATTCTAGTTCGCTTAATGGAAGAAGTAGAATTAATATTTATTTTAATACAAATATAGATTTAGATGATGCAGCAAATGACATAAGAGAAAGAGTATCAAGAGTTGCGGACAATTTGCCAGATCAAGCAAACCCGCCTCAAATTTTGAAACAAGCAGCAGGTTTTACAACTACAATGTGGGTTGCGCTATCGTCACCAACTTGGAATGATTTAGATTTGGGTGACTATGCTGAAAGATATCTTATAGATGCCTTTTCGAGTGTACCAAATGTTGGTAGAATTTTAGTCGGTGGATTAAGAGAGCTAAGTGTAAGAGTTTGGGTAGATCCTATCAAATTAGCAGCCAATAATCTTACTATTCAGGAAGTCGAGAGAGCATTAAGAAATGAAAATATAAACATCCCCGCTGGAACTTTGGAAGCTAGTAACAAAGATTTAACTCTTAATATTGATAAGTCTTACTCTAACATTGAAACAATCAAGCAGCTTCCTCTTAAGAAAAACAAAGATAAAGTCACAACCCTTTCTGATATTGCAAATGTTGAACTTGGTCCAGTTTCTGAGAAAACTTTATTTAAAGCTCAAAGAAAAAATGCAGCAAATTTAAAAACAGTTGGGATTGGAATATACGCAAAAAGTGGAGCATCAACTGTCGAACTTTCAAATCAAATTAAAGAGAAAATAAACGTTTTAAATCAATCTTTACCAGATGGTTTAAAGTTAGAAATAGCATTTAATAGAGCAACTTACGTAGGAACTGCAATACAGGAAGTTTATAAAAGTTTAATTATTGCTTTTATTTTGGTCGTGGTAATAATTTACTTATTTTTAGGAAACCTTAAAGCTGTAATTGTACCAGCTGTAGCTTTGCCAGTAAGTTTAATTGGTTCGTTTTTAGGTTTATATATATTTGATCTTTCTATAAATATATTTGTCCTCCTAAGTTTTATTTTAGCAATTGGAATAATAACTGATGATTCTGTAATAATGACAGATGCAATTTATACAAGAATTGAAAAAGGAGAAACGCCACTTGTAGCTGCTTATAAAGGCTCAAGACAAATAACATTTGCAATAATAGCTACAACTTTAATTTTAGTCGCAGTTTTTTTACCTTTAATTTTTATTAAGGGTATAGCTGGTACCTTGTTTAAAGAAACTGCAATAGCACTATCTTTTTCAATAGTTGTTTCTTCATTTGTGGCTTTAACACTTTCACCGATGTTAGGAAGTAAGTTTTTAAATAAAAAAGAAAAAATTAATTTTTTTGTAAAAAAATTCAATAATGGATTTAAATCTTTTACAGAATTTTATACCGATACCTTAAAATTTTGGATTAATAAACAGAAAACAGTTTCAATATTTATAATTCTATTAATTGCAGCTTCAGTTTATTTATTTAACTTTACTAAAAAAGAATTGATACCATTAGAAGATAGAGGGGCTTATTTAATAATTGGTTCTACAGATGAAGGAAGTTCATTCGAGTACACACAAGAAAAGGCCCAAATAATTGAGGGAAGAATATTAAAATTGTTACAAGCAGAAGACAGCCCTTACCAAAGATTAATTATGAGGGTACCTGGTTTCGGTAAGTCCGCAACTTCATATAATACCTTTATTATAATTGCACTTTTAGATGAATGGAAAAATAGGGAAAAGAGTACACAAGTTGTTTTAAGAGAAGCTATTGGAAAAGTTGTTAGTGTGCCTGAAACGTTTGCGTTTCCTATATCACCTCAATCTATAAGAGTTTCTAGCTATAATAAACCAGTTCAAATGGTGATTTATGGAACAAATTATGAAGAGTTAGAACAAATTCAAAGTCAAGTTTTAAGAGAACTAAGAAGAAATAGAAATATGTTTAGAATTGAAAGTGATTACACAAAAAATAAACCTGAAGTAAAATTAATCACAAATAAAAATCGAGCAAATGATTTAGGAGTTTCAATAGAAAATATTGGTAGAACTCTCGAAACATTATACGGTGGAAAGAGGGTTACAACATATAATAAAGAAGGAAGAGAATACCCCATTATTCTTCAGCAGTATTTAGCGGATAGAAGAGATAAAGATGGCTTATCAAAGATTTTTGTAAGATCTGAAACTACAGGAAAATTAGTGTCTGTTGCAAGTCTGGTAGAATTTGAAGAGAAAGGAACTGCTGAGTCATTACCTAGATATAATAGACAACGCGCAGTAACTATATCGGCAGCTTTATCTGAAGAATACACATTGTCTGAAGCTATAAAATATTTAGAAGACGTAATGTTGAGAGTTGCCCCTCAAAATCAAATAACTTGGAAAGGTAAGTCCGAAGAACTAAAAGAGACTAGTAACGAAATATTTCTTATTTTCGCTTTAGCATTAATAACCGCATATTTAGTCATGGCTGCTACTTTTAATTCGTTTGTCCATCCTTTTATTATTATATTGACTGTGCCTCTTGCAGTTTTTGGAGGTCTTGTATTCATTTTATTTCTAAATAGTTCAATAAATATATTTTCACAAATCGCCTTGATTATATTAATCGGTATATCCACTAAAAATAGTATTCTTATCGTTGACTATACTAATCAAATTCGAACAACAGGTGCAAAAATTGAGGAAGCATTGATGGAAGCTTGTAAATTAAGAATAAGACCAATTATAATGACTTCATTAAGCACCATGATTGCAATGTTACCTCTTATAGTAGGTAACATAGGTCCGGGCGCAGGTGAGGCATCTAGATTAGCAGTTGGATCAACAATCTTTGGTGGAATGATTATTTCTACATTCTTTACATTATATGTAACGCCAACTATGTATTTAACACTAGCAAAAAATACAAAGAGAATAGATGCAGTAGATCTGGAGCTAGAAAAGCAATTGATTAAAAAATAATATATTTTTTAGTAGTTAAAGATTGACTACATTTATTAAGCTGTTTCTTGAATTTATTTGAATATCCCTCTACTTTTTTTGCCAATACAATAACTTTCTGATTACTTTTATAATTTTTATAATTTCCCCAGCCTTCATGATAAGCAATATATTGTTTGAAAGCATCTTTTTTTGAAACTTTTAAAATTTTTTCTGTTTTATTTGTATACCAGCCGATAAAATCAACACTATCTTTAAATCTAGTTCTTAAAGCATATTTATTTCCAGTCTCATCTTTATATTGTTTCCAAGTACCTTTAATAGCTTGTGAGTATCCAAATGAACTAGAAGGTCTTTTATAAGGTATAACTTTAAATAATTTTTGACGCGCAGGCTTAGCAAGCCAGTCAAAATCAGATTCCATTTTTATTATTGCTAATTGTAAGTTGATTGGTGTTCCCCACTTTTTTTCGGTTTTTTTCGCGTGTTTATACCAAAGATACCTATCAGAAAATATTGAACAACCATCTGATGTATTTTGAGGTATTGATGAGCAAGCAGTTAAGAATAATAGACCAAAAAATAAAAAATACTTTCTAAAAAGAATCACAGTTTAATATAAATTATCTATTATTTTTTCTCCATATCCATGGATAATCAAATTCCATACTCCATAAACCTAGCTTATTGTTTTTTGCATAAATTTGATCTTTAGAATATTTTTTTTTTGAATATTTTGGATAATCAAAGGCCAATCCATTTCTTACCATGTAAGCTGAAACACTCTCATTATTGATAAAACACTCACCTAAATACCTTCCAAAATAGTCTTTTTGGGGCTCGATTAAACATTTTAATTTTTTATTTATAATTTTTTCTGTAAGCGAATTTTTTGAAATTTTTCCACAATTAAGTTTTTTTTTATTTTTTAGGCAAAACTGTTGCTTTCCTTTAAATTTAGTTTCTGGTGCATCTATTCCTGAAAAACGAATTTTTTTATTATCTAATAAGATTGTATCACCATCAATTATTTTAACGTTATCTGAAATTAGGATTGTTTCTGACAGTAAGTAATTTGTTGCTACAAATGTAAATAAAAATAGAAAACTAACTAACTTCAGTAGTTGCTTTTTCATTACATTCTTGCATTTTTTTTCTAATTTGATCTTCGGATATATTTTTGTTTTTTAAATCTTCATAAAGCTTTCTATAAACATCTTCATCACCTGCCTCAGCAAAATCTGCTTTAATTACATCTTGAATATATTGATTTTTTTTTTCCTCGTCATATCCAAGAATTTGTGAAGCCCACTCACCTAAATATTTGTTTTTTTTTGCATTGATTTTGAATTGCTTTTCCTCATCATGAGCAAATTTTTTTTCAAAACCTTTTTTTCTTTCGTCAAATGAACTCATTGCTTTCTACCCTATTATATTATTTCAAAAATTAAAAATGATATAAGAACATATATATTACCAAACATATCATTTATTTCAAATCATCTTTAGAAAATTATTAAATAGTAGAATTGCAAAATAATAAAAAATTAATAGTAGATAAGTAAAATAATTGTTTTATGATATTCATAGTTAATCTATATTCAAAATCGTAAATGAGTCACTTAATACTTGTTAGGCATGGTCAAAGCGAATGGAATTTGGAAAACAAATTTACAGGATGGGTCGACGTTGAGCTTGCACCACAAGGAAAATTGGAAGCCTGTAAAGCTGGAGAGTTAATAAAAAAATTAAATTTAGAAATCAAACATTTTTATACTTCTTATCAACTAAGATCGATTGATACTTTAAAACTCATTTTAAATACAATCAGAGTAAAACCAGATAATATGATTAAAGCCTGGCAATTAAATGAAAGACACTACGGGTCGCTGACAGGATTAAACAAAGATGAAATGAGAAAAAAATTAGGAGAAGAAGAAGTTCACAAATTCAGAAGATCTTGGGATAATCCACCAAAACCTTTAAATATAAATAGTCCATACCATCCAAAAAATATAAGTATTTACAATGATATACCCCGTAACCTAATTCCAGATACAGAGTCTCTTAAAGATACTTATGAAAGAGTTGTGCCCTATTTTGTTGAAAACATAGAGAAAAATTTGCAGGATAATATAATTATATCTGCTCATGGTAATTCTATTAGATCACTTTTAAAATATTTATTTAAAATTGATGACAATGAAATTTCTAAACTTGAAATACCAACAGGAAATCCTTTACTTTTGAAATTTGAAAAAAAGAATATAAAAGAAGCTAAATACCTAGATCAGAGTAGATCTAGAGATTTAATTAAATTCTAACCTTTTTGAATAAGTTTTTTGTAAATATCTTTATCTGTTAAATGAAGAAACTCAATACTACTCTCGAAACCATACAAATTTTCTTTTTTAATGTAATTATCCCAAATCTCATTCATTGAAAATATTTTTTTTGATAAATTTTTAAATATTTTTTTATTTATAATTTGACACCCTGTATAAATATAATTTTTATCATTGTTCTTTTTTAAATTATTGCCATCCAGAGAAAAATCGCCTTTAAATCTTTTATCAAAACTTAAATTTTTTTTTACAACCATTAAAATATTTTCTAAGTTATTTTTAAAATATATATTTTCCATCTGCTTAATTTCATTTACATATTCAACGTTCCAAATAGTATCAGGATTAAAAACTATAAAATCTGTTTCAACTGAATTATTTACTACATTTAAAAGACCGCCCCCTGTATCTAATATTTGTTTACCATCTTCTATAATTTGAATTTCTAAACCAAAATTATTTGAAAAAATAAAATCTTTTATTTTATCACTTAAATAGAAAGTATTAATTTTTAAAGAATTTATTTCTAATACTTTTATCAAGTTTATAGTATTTTCTAATAAGCTAATCTCATTAATTTTTAAGAGTGGTTTTGGTGTTTTCTCAGTTAATGGCATTAATCTTTTTCCAAATCCTGCACATAAAATTATTGCTGTTTTAATTTTCATATTTTTTTTATTCTTGGGTTTTTTTGTAGAAAATTTTTTAAATCATAAAAATTTGGATTATTTTTAATACGGTTATCGATTAATTTCCACGCATAAGGTATTAATTTTAGATATTTTCTTTTTTTATCTCTTTTTGCAAGTCTTGTGAATATACCAATTATTTTTAGATTTCTTAAAACAGATAAAATTTCAAAATCATTAATAAATTGAGATTCATTTTTATACTTAAATTTACTAAAAAATACTTTTAAAATATTTGACTTAAAACTATTTGAAGTTTTAATTCTTACATCATCTATAAGTGAGGCCAAATCATATGCTGGATTTCCTTGGACAGCATCTTGACTATCTATTAAAGCGATTTTATTTTTATAAAACATCATGTTTGAAACATGAAAATCTCTATGTACAAACACTTTGTGTTTGATTTTTAAATTTAAATACAAATTATCTATTATTTTTTTGAGATTTTTTTTTAAATGTCCTTTTTGAATAATTAATTTATTTGCTTGTAAGTACCAATCCAAAAAAAGGTATGACTCCTTTAGTATTTTAGCTTTTGAATAGTTTGATAAATTAAATTTTTTTTTAAGAAAATTTTGAGTTTTAAAATTTTTAATTTTTTGAATTTGATATAAAATTTTTAGTATTTTTTTGTATTCATTTAATTTGTTTTTTGAGGATTTAATTTTATCCAACATGTTTTTATTGCCGAAATCCTCAATTTCTATAAAATTTTTTTTATAATTTTGTCTAATTAAACCTGGTGCTAATATTTTATTTTTAATCAATATTTTGTTAACCGCATCATAATTTAACAGGTTTGATCGCTTTTGAATTTTGCTATAAACTAATACTGAATTATTTGTTCTATAAAATTGTCTAAAAGATGCATCTCCTGATAGTTTTTTAAATTTTTTCAAATTCATTAAAATTAAAATCAATATTATTAGATATAATTAAGTACCTATTTTCAAGCTTTTCATCATATTCAAATTTTAATGTAAAAGTACTTTCTATATTTTGACCCAAGATTTCAGGCCATTCAATTAATCTAGCATAATCTTCTGAGTTTTCATTAATTCCTAAGTTATTTAAATCTTTTTTATCTTTAATTCTGTAAAGATCAAAATGTCTCACAATCAAAGAATTAATCTTATATTCATTTATAATATTAAAAGTTGGACTAGGTATTTCTGTTTTTTCTAAACCATTTTTTGTTTGAAGATAATTAATTAGATACTTAATAAATGTAGTCTTACCGACTCCTATGTTTCCATAAAAAAGCAAAGTTGTATTTTTGCTAACTTTACTTGCAATTTTTTCAGCAATTTTTTGTGTGATAATTTCTTTTGAAATATCTATTTTGCTACTTTTAGTAGCGATAGGCATCTGGTTTATAAGGTCCTTCTGGTGTTACACTTATATATTTTGCTTGATCATCTGATAATTTAGTTAATTTAGCTCCAACTTTTTCTAAATGAAGTCTGGCTACTTTCTCATCTAAATGTTTAGGTAAAACATATACTTTTTTCTCATATTTATCTGAGTTATTCCATAATTCTATCTGAGCTGTTACTTGATTTGTAAAAGAAGCACTCATTACAAAACTTGGGTGTCCTGTTGCACATCCAAGATTAACCAATCTACCTTCTGCTAATAAAATAATTCTCTTTCCATCCGGCAATGTAATTTCGTGAACTTGTGGTTTTATTTCATCCCATTTATAATTTTTAAGAGCATCTACTTGGATCTCATTATCAAAGTGACCAATATTGCATAAAATTGCTCTATCTTTCATTTCTCTCATATGGTCAGCTGTCACAATATCTTTATTTCCTGTTGCCGTAACAACAATATCGGCTTCTTTTATCATCTCATCCATTAAAACTACTTCATAACCTTCCATTGCAGCTTGGAGAGCACAAATTGGGTCTGTTTCTGTAACCATAACTCTTGCACCGCTTTGACGAAGAGAAGCAGCGCTTCCCTTTCCAACATCTCCAAATCCAGCTACAATAGCTACCTTACCTGACATCATGACGTCAGTAGCTCTTTTAATTCCATCAACTAAACTTTCTCTGCAACCATATAAATTGTCGAACTTAGATTTTGTTACTGAGTCATTAACATTTATTGCTGGTACAAGTAAATTGCCTTCACTTTCCATTTTTTTTAATGCTAAAACTCCTGTAGTTGTCTCTTCTGATAAACCTTTAACATCATTTAATAATTCTTTATAATCTTTGTGCATCAGTGCTGTAAGATCACCACCATCATCAAGTATCATATTTGGTTTCCAGCCATCTTTTCCTTCAATAGTTTGCTTTACACACCACCAATATTCTTCTTCTGTTTCGCCTTTCCAAGCAAATACAGGAATGCCAGCTTTTGCAACTGCTGCTGCTGCATGGTCTTGTGTCGAAAAAATATTACATGAGGACCATCTTACTTCGGCTCCTAACTCAACTAAAGTTTCTATTAAGACAGCTGTTTGTATTGTCATGTGTAAACAACCAACAATCCGAGCTCCATTTAAAGGTTTTTTACCCTTATATTCTTCTCTAAGAGCCATTAATCCTGGCATTTCAGTTTCAGCCAGTGAAATTTCTTTTCTTCCAAATTCCGCTTGGGATAAATCTTTTACTTTAAAATCTTCCATAGAAAGAGGCTTTTAACAATTTCACTTAATATATCAACAAAGATTTATGCTTCTGGGAAAATTATTTCAATTCTTGCCCCTTTATCTTTATTATTAGATGCGTTGATTTCACCACCATGAATTTCAACTAAATTTTTGACAATATTCAATCCCAAACCCGAATGTTCTCCAAAGTTTTCAGGTCTATTACTATAAAATCTATTAAATATCTTATTTGTATCCTTTTCACTAAATCCAGATCCCTGATCAACGACAACTAATTTAATTTTGTCATTTTTATCTTTTGATATTTCAACGGTAATTTCTTGATTATTTTCACTAAAAGAAATTGAGTTTTCTAATAAGTTTGCAATAATTTGTTCAATTCTATTTTCTATCCCTAAGATACTATAATTTTTAATTCCATTAGATTTCAATTTAATCCCAATAGATTTTTTTGTTTCATAGATACTATTAAAATCATCAACAACAGATTGAGCAATATCTTTTAAATTTAATTTTTGCATTTTCTCAGAGGAAATTGCAGCCTCATCTCTTAGCATTTGAGAGTAATCAGTTATTAATCTTTCAATTCTTTCTACGTCATGTGATATTATATTAATTAGTTTGTTTCTTTGAGATTTATCATTTGTTTCAGAAATTATTTCTGATGCACTTTTTAGAGATGCTAAAGGATTTCTGATTTCATGCAAAAGATCTGTTGAATAATTCTCTGCTGTAGAAATTCTTTTATTTAATTCATTAGTCATTTCGTCAAGTGAATTTGATAATTTTCCCAATTCGTCATTTCTTTTTTTTATATTTCCAATATTGGTCTTTTCTTTACTTTTGTTTTTTATAATATTTGTATATTGAACCAAATTTTTAATTGGTTTTAAGAAGTATCTATTTAATACATATGAAAAAATTAAAATTACCAATGCAACAAGCAAAGCTGTTCTGATTATAAAATTTCTTCTTTCATCTATTGCAACCTTTATTTCATTGGCATTTTCAGTAATAGCTAAATAGCCTATTGTTTTGTTTTCACTAACTACATTTTTAATAGTGACTAACAAAAATTGATCATAGTTTTCTTTAGAGTAAGTTAACGGTTTTCCGTAATCTGATGAATATGAGTACTTTTTTAAATCTTCAAATATTTCTTTACTTTCAAAACTTTTATTACTCTCTTCCAAATTCTTATTTTGAATACTTTGATTATTTAAGTCACTCATTTCAATTATGTTTAGACTTCTTGAGAAAGCATTTGGATCTAAGTCTAAGGTATCGGTATCTCCTAATAGATTAAATTCACTATCAAATATCTGTACTCTATCTATACTTTGAAATAAAAATTTAGTGGAAAACAGAAACTCTCTGATATCTTCAGATGAGAAATTTATTTTTAAACGATCAATATTTTCTGTTGTATTATCAATAATTTTTATGTGCGAGGCAGTTTTATTTTTAATGAGCGTAGGCTTTACTGTGTTAAGGTAAAATAATGTTAATACACCTATCACTAAAAAAACAATAAAATTTATAACTAAAAATTTTTTTAAAATTGATTGATTATTAGATTTTGAAGTAGCCATTATTTAACATTCCAACGATAACCACTACCATATCTGGTTTCTATCGCTGAAAAGTTATTATCTACTTTTTTAAACTTTTTTCTAATCCTTTTTACGTGACTGTCTATTGTTCTATCTTCAATATCTGTGTCTTCTCTGTAAGCAACATCCATTAATTGAGATCTTTCTTTAATAATTCCAGGTCTTTTTGCTAATTCCTTTACAATTAAGAATTCTGTTGTTGTTAATTTATCTGGTAATTGCTTGCCATCCCATTCACACTCCAGCTGTGAAGGATCAAGTTTTAATTTTCCATGTGAAATTATATTTCTATTATCCTCTAAATTATTATCTTTTTTTCTAAGTTGCACACGAATTCTTTCAATAAGAACTTTAGTTGAAAAGCCACCTGATTTTTTTACAAAATCATCTGCACCAAGTTTTAATCCTAAAAGCTCATCCACCTCTTCATCTTTTGAGGTTAAAAATATTACTGGCATGGACGTTTTTTTTCTCAATTTTTTTAGCAATTCCTCACCATCCATTCTCGGCATTTTAACATCAATAACTGCAAGGTCTGGGGGATTTCTTGATAAACCTATTAAGGCACTTTCTCCATCCAAATAAGTTTGAATATTAAAACCTTCTTTCTCTAAAGCAATACTTAAACTAGTTAATATATTTCTATCATCATCAACAAGAGCAACTGTTTGTTTCATGTTTAACTATAAAAATACTAAAATGTTTAAATTTGGGCAATTAAATGTTAATTAATGAAGCTCGCCCCAGTTTTCTCCTATATTTACGTCTACGGATAATGGTATTGAAAAAGAATGCAATTCACTATCTTTCACACTTGTCATAATATCTTTGATTTTTTTCGAGGCAGATTTAGTACCATTATTACTTACCTCAAAAATCAATTCATCATGAATTTGAAGCAACATATTCAATTCATTTGTTTTTTTAGTATCAAGCTCATCATTGATTCTTATCATAGCAAGCCTCATTATTTCTGAAGCAGATCCTTGGATAGGTGCATTTATGGCTGCTCTTTCTTGAAAATTTCTAACATTAAAATTCTTGTCATTGATTCCAGGAATATGAGTTTTTCGACCAAAAATATTTCTTACATATCCACTTTTTCTACAGAATTTGATTGTGTTATTCATATATTCTTTAATTTCTGGAAATTTAATAAAATATGAATTTAAGAATTCTTCAGCTTCATTGTTTGATACACCAATTTGTTTAGCCAAACCATACTGGGATATTCCATAAATTATTCCAAAATTAATAGCTTTCGCTTTTCTCCTCATATCAGCATCAATTTTTTTTATGTCTGCACCAAATACCTGGCTAGCAGTTAATGAGTGAATATCCTCATTATTTTTAAAAGCTTTTTTTAGTTCTTTTACATCGGCTAGATCAGCCAAAATTCGCATTTCGATCTGATTATAGTCTGCTGATATAAGTTTTTTATCTTTTTCTGATATGAAGGCTTTACGAATATCTTTGCCCTCATCAGTTTTAATAGGAATATTTTGTAAATTTGGTTCGCTAGATGCAAGTCTACCTGTTGTAGTTGCTGCTAACAGAAAAGATGTATGCACTCTTTTTGTATTGGGATTTAAATGCTCTGGCAAAGAATCTGAATACGTATTTTTTAATTTACTAGATTGCCTCCATTCTAAAACCAATTTTGGAAATTCATTCCCTTTGTAAGCTAAATCCTCTAGAACTGCTGCACCAGTTGCAAAACTCCCTTTTTTAGTCTTTTTTAGCGAAGCAATTTTGAGATCATTATACATTATTTCACCCAACTGTTTAGTCGATGCAATATTAAATTTTTTTTTTGAAATTTTAAAAATTTGTTTTTCTAAATCTTGAAGTTTTTTTTCAAACTTAACAGATAATTTTTTAAGAAAATTATTATCCAATTTTATGCCATTGATTTCCATTGATGCTAAAATTTTAATTAAAGGTTTTTCAAAAATTTCATAAATATTTAGTAATTTTTCTGATTTAAGCGATTTCAGAAATATTTTATATAAACGATAGGTTATATCAGCATCTTCTGCCGCATAATCTTTTGCAATATTTAACTCTACTTGACTGAATTTAATTTCTTTTTTTCCAGATCCAACGAGATCTTTATATTTAATTGTTTTGTGACCTAGATGAATATCTGAAAGGGTATCCATGTTATGTCTATTTTTTCCGGCATCTAAAACATATGACATCAACATCGTATCTTCCATGCTTTGAATATCTATATCCCTTTTACGAAATATTATGTAATCGAATTTAATATTTTGCCCAATTTTTTTTAAACTTTTGTCCTCTAAGTATGGTTTTAAAATTCTCAAAACATCTTTTTCATTTAGATTATTTTTATCAATATGACCTGTTGGAATGTAACAAGCTTTACCTATTTTGCTAGAAATTGAGATACCAACTAAATTTGCCTGATGTGGATCAAGAGAGTCTGTTTCAGTATCAATAGAAAATTCACCAGCTTCTTCGGCTTCTTGCATCCAATCTTTTATTTCAGATAAATTTTTAATCAAAACATATTTATCTTTTGATATTTTAGATGTTTCTTTTTTTACTTCTATTTCATCACTAAATTTAGATTGACCATATGTCGAAATTGCTGAACTCAATAATCTATTAAATTCCATTTCTCTCAAAAAATTGTATAGCTTGTTTACATCTACTTTTTTTAGGGTAAAGTCAGTCAATTTGTCTTTCACTGGAACATCATTTTTTAATGTGACCAGTTTTTTACTTACCAGAGCCTTATCTTTATTTTCTAAAAGTGTTTCTCTTCTTTTATTCTGTTTTATTTTATTTGCGTTTTTAAGAAGGTTTTCTAAATTTCCATATTCCTTAATTAATTCTGCTGCTGTTTTTACACCAATACCTGGAACTCCAGGTACATTATCTGTACTATCCCCTGCTAGTGATTGAACATCAATTACTTTATCCGGACCAACCCCAAATTTATTGATTACATCGTCGTTAGATATAAATTTATTCTTCATTGGATCGTATATACGAACCTTTTTTTTGAAAAGTTGCATTAAATCTTTGTCAGATGATACAATTGTAACCTTGGCACCTTCGTTTAATATTTGCTCCACATAGGTGGCTATCAAATCATCAGCCTCATAATTTAACATTTCTATAGAGGGTAAATTGAATGCTAATACTGATTTTCTAATGTAATCGAATTGTGGAATAAGATCATCGGGAGCATCAGACCTATTTCCTTTATAATCTGAATATATTTCGTTTCGGAAATTCTTTCTTGCAGAGTCAAAGATTACTGCAAAATGAGTTGGTTTTTCTAAATTTTCGCTAGATTTAGAGTCCTCTAATAATTTAAACAGCATGTTACAAAATCCACTTACCGCTCCTACTGGCAAACCGTCACTTTTTCGTGTTAATGGTGGCAATGCATAATAGGCTCTAAATATGTATCCCGACCCATCAATAAGATAGAAATGATCTGTTTTTTTAATTTTACCCATAATTTAATTTATAATATATTGACGTATTATAGTAAGAATAAAACATCCTGTTAATAAATATTAGTGGATTAAACTTTATTAAAATAGTAATTTAAAGCTAATGGAATTAGTAAATTCAATTTCTAATAATAAAATAATTAAAATTGTAATACTTGCATTAATAGGTTCTATTTTATTGACAATATCTGCAAAAATTAAAATACCTTTTTATCCAGTCCCTATGACTATGCAAACATTTATAGTTTTGTTTTTAGGAATTTCCTTTGGATATAAAGTTGGAGTACTTTCGGTAGTTTTTTATTTGATAGAAGGAATTATTGGATTACCGGTATTTTCTAACTCACCAGAAAAAGGAATAGGATTAGCTTATTTTGTTGGTCCCACAATGGGATATTTAATAGGTTTTATATTTGCATGTCTGATAGCAGGCATATTTACATACGATAAAAACCATATATTAAATTTTTTAAAAATAATAATTGCAACATCAGTAATATATATTTTGGGTATTTTGTGGCTTGGAAATTTAATCGGTTGGGATAAACCAATATTAGAATTTGGTGTTTACCCATTTCTTTATGCTGAATTATTTAAGATATTATTACTAACAGCTATAGTTAATAAAATTATTAAACTTAGAAAATATATTTAGAATTACCTTGGAGATCTTTTTGATAGAATTCTTTGAAGTGTTCTTCGATGCATTTTAAGTCTTCTTGCAGTCTCAGATACATTTCTATTACATAATTCGAAGACTCTGTGAATATGTTCCCATTTAACTCTATCAGCGGACATTGGATTTTCTGGTGGAGCAGCTTTTTTATTTGGATCAGCTAAAAGTGCCTTTTCTACGTCATCTGCATCTGCTGGTTTAGCCAAATAATCAATTGCACCCTCTTTAATAGCTGCTACTGCAGTTGGTATATTTCCATAACCAGTAAGCATCACTATTCTGCTCTCTGAGTTATTTTTCTGGATTTCTTTTACAACTTCTAGTCCGTTTCCATCGTTAAGTCTCAAGTCAACAACTGCGAAAGCAGGTTTCTTTGATTTCACAGACTCTATTCCAATTTTTACACCCTCTGCTTGTGAAACAGAAAAGCCCTTTTTTTCCATCGCTCGAGCTAGTCTTTCTCTAAAAGGGTTATCATCATCTACTATAAGTAGAGATTTATCCTCAAATTCTGTTATTTTTTTTAATACTTCTACTTCTGGCATGTGCCTTATATGGAAACATTCTAAATTATTTCAAGGGTACATTTTTACTTTACATTGGCTCATTTTCTGCATAAATGCTCGTTTTATATAAACTTGCATAGCAGTTATGCCGGTTTTTTTTGTTAAATTTTTTTTTGGAGCTTTAAATGCAAAAATTTAAATCAGTTGATAAACTAGTTAATCAACTGAAACCAACAGAACCAGTTTATTGTATTAGAAGAAATTCTATAAATTTAGCTTCTAAATTTTTTCAGAATAAATTTCCTGGCAAAATCCTATATGCAGTTAAAACTAACCCACATCCATTAGTATTGAAAACTATCGTGGAAAGTGGAATTAATGATTTTGATATCGCTTCAATTAAAGAAGTTGAGGCAATTAGAAATGTTAGTCCAGATGCAAAATGCTCCTACATGCATACTGTAAAAAGCAAGGAAAGTATAAACGAAGCATATTTCAAATATAATATTAAGACTTTTTCAATAGATACAAAAGATGAATTAATAAAAATTCTTAATAGTACTAATCAAGCTAAGGATTTGGAGTTATTTGTAAGAGTTGCAGTTTCTAATGAACATGCAGAAATAGATTTATCTAAAAAATTTGGCGCACAAACTTCTGAAGCGATAGGGCTTTATAGATTAACAAAACAATATGCAAAAAAAATAGGATTAAGTTTTCATGTGGGTTCGCAATGCATGCATCCAATATCCTATTCAAAAGGGATTAACGAAATTAAATATATAATAAAAAAAACAAAAATAGTTCCAGATGTTATAAATATAGGTGGAGGATTTCCAACAATCTATCCAGACCTAGTTCCTCAATCATTAGACTCCTATTTTGAGGAAATAAAAAATTCATTAAATAATTTAAAATTAGAAGAACAACCAGAAATTATATGTGAACCAGGTCGGGCAATTGTAGCGGAAAGTGGTTCAACAATTGTGAGAGTAAACTTGAGGAAAAAACAAAAGCTATATATTAATGATGGAACATACGGAACTTTATTTGATGCAGGAGTGCCTAATATAGTTTATCCATCGAGAATAATTACAAGTGGAAGAATTATTTCAAAAAAATTGACTTCATTTGATTTTTATGGACCAACATGTGATAGCATGGATTATATGAAGGGACCTTTCATTCTACCTAATAATATTAAAGAAGGTGATTACATTGAACTAGGTCAATTAGGAGCATACGGTTTGACGTTTAGAACTCAATTTAATGGATATTATTCTGATAGTATTTACGAAGTTTGTGATGATCCAATAATGACGATGTATGACAAAGAGACAAATAAAGAGTTTCTTGTTGCATAATGTCAGATACAAAAAATCTTAATCATAACAGAAAAAAAGACTTTTTAAGTAAAGAGGTTGAACATATTGATATTACATCTTTTGACTCTAGAAAAATTATATCTTCTATGGAAAAAATGTCTTTTGTTTCAAGAGAAACTGCTAATGCATCCAAGATATATAATGAAATGCTTAAAGATAAAGATTGCACAATATTCTTAACTCTTGCTGGGTCTACTTCTGCAGCTGGATGTATGCATATTTATAGAGACATGGTTAAATACAACATGGTAGATGCAATTGTAGCAACTGGAGCATCTATAATAGATATGGATTTTTTTGAAGCGCTTGGATTTAAACATTACCAAGGATCACAATATCAAAATGATAATGAACTTAGAGACAATTATATAGATAGAATTTATGATACTTATATAGATGAAGAGGAGCTCCAAGTTTGTGATAAAACAATAGGAGAAATAGCAGACAAACTTGAGCCAAAGACTTATACATCTAGAGAATTTATTAAAGAGATTGGTAAATATCTAAAAACTAATTCTAAAAAGAAAGGTTCTTTAATTGAAACAGCTTTTGATAACGATGTACCTATATTCTGTCCTGCATTTACAGACTCAAGTGCAGGTTTTGGATTGGTCATGCATCAAGAGAGAAATCCAAAAAATCATATTACAATAGACTCAATTAGAGAATTTAGAGAATTAACAGAGATTAAAATTAAATCTAAAGGATCGGGATTATTTATGATTGGTGGTGGAGTTCCTAAAAACTTTATACAAGACACGGTAATTTGTGCTGAACTTTTGGGAAAAAATGTCGATATGCACAAATATGCAATACAAATTACTGTTGCTGACTCAAGAGATGGAGCTTGCAGTAGTTCAACATTAAAAGAAGCAAGTTCATGGGGTAAGGTTGACACTACCAAAGAACAAATGGTATTTGCTGAAGCTACCAGTGTTTTACCATTAATAGCAAGTGACGCCTATCATACTGGAGAGTGGAAAAATAGAGACAGAAAAAACTTTTCCAAAATATTTTGATTGATGATCAAAAAAGTAAAAATTGGAATTATTCAAAGTAAAATTTCAGATAATATTCAAAAAAATATAAATTCAGCTATTAAAAATATAAAAAAAGCAGCATCAAAAAAAGCGAAAATAATTTGTGTGCCAGAACTATTTTTATCAAATTATTTTTGTCAAACAGAAAGTCATTCCAACTTTAAGCTAGCAGAAAAAATACCTGGCAGAACTACTAAAATATTTTGTGAATTAGCCAAAGATCTACAAGTAGTATTATTGATTTCATTATTTGAAAAAAAAACACATGGCTTCTATCATAATACTAGTATCGTTATTAGCGAGAAAGGTAAAATTTTATCGAAATATAGAAAAATGCATATACCAGATGATCCTGGTTATTATGAAAAATTTTATTTTACTCCTGGAGATTTAGGTTTTAAATCTGTTAAAACAAAATTTGGTAAAATTGGACCTTTAATTTGTTGGGATCAATGGTTCCCAGAAGCTGCAAGATTGACTGCACTTAAAGGTGCACAAATAATCTTTTACCCTACTGCTATTGGATGGCATCCTAAAGAGAAAAAGAAATTTGGAAAATCTCAACTAGACTCTTGGATAACAATGCAAAAATCTCATGCAATCGCAAATGGTACTTATGTGGTTGCTATAAATAGAGTTGGAACAGAAAAAAAAGGTAAGAAGAAAATAGAATTCTGGGGAAACTCAATGATCATAGATCCTAGTGGGCAAATAATTGGAAAACTTGGGAATAAAAAAGAAGAAATTTTAATTCGTGAAATAAACTATAAAAAAATTGATTCAGCCAGAGAGCATTGGCCCTTTTTAAGGGATAGAAGAATTGATTTTTATAAAGGCATACTAAAAAATCCTGCAGATGAATGAAAACTTTAATGGATTTAGAATGCCGGCTGAATGGGAGCCTCAAAATTCAGTTTGGATTGCTTGGCCTTACAATAAAAATGATTGGCCTGGATTATATCAATTTATTCCTGAAGTAATTTTAAAGATTATAAAAAAAATTTCAAAAAATCAGAAAATTAACTTAATCGTTAGCAAAAATATAAAAAATATAAGAAAATTAATAAAACTTAATAAAATTAAAAATATCAAATTCTACGATATTAAAACTGATAGAATATGGTTAAGAGATTCTGGACCTATATTTATTACAAATAAGGTTGAAAAGAAAAAAATATTACTAAATTTTGGTTTTAACGGATGGTCAAAGTATAATAATTATAAAAATGACAATAAAATCAATAATAGTATTAGTAAAATTGCTAACTTTAAAATCATTGATCCAATAATCAAAAAAAAAGGCAGAATTAGAAAAATAATCATGGAAGGAGGGGCGTTTGATGTAAATGGCTCAGGTTCAATTCTATTAACTGAGGAATGTTTGTTAAGCAAAATTCAAGAAAGAAATAAAAATTTTAAAAAAAAAGACTATGAAAAAATGTTTAATAAATACTTAAATATAAAAAACTTTATATGGCTTAAAAAAGGAATTGCAGGTGATGATACACATGGACATGTTGATGACATAACAAGATTTGTCTCAAGAAATACGATTATGACTGCATTTGAAAATAATAAAAAAGATATAAATTACAAAAACCTAAATAAGAATTTAAATATATTGAAACAAAGTAAATGTGAGAAAGGAAAGAAATTCAAAATTATAAAAGTTCCTATGCCTTCACCAATTTATATTGAGAATACAAGAGTTCCTGCAAGTTATATGAATTTTTATATTTGTAATAAAAAAATAATTCTTCCAATATTCAGAGTAAAAGAAGACAATATTGCAATTAAAATTTTCAAAAATTACTTTAGAAATAGAAAAATCGAAACAGTTGACTGTAGCAAGTTGATATGGGGATTTGGTGCAATACATTGCATGACCCAACAAGAACCTAAAATTTAGTTATGCTGCTTTTAGTGTGCCAAGTAATAATCTAAAAGGTATCAACATTACAAGAGCAACAAATATTTTTACCGCAAGATCTCCTAACGATAAAGTTACCCATGGAATTCCTGTTCCATAAAATGATATTGAGAAAAATAAAAAAGTATCAATTGTTGAACCTATCAAAGAAGATGTTAAAGGTGCTATAAACCACTTCTTTTGTCTTAATTGATCAAATATCTGAACATCTAAAAGTTGAGCAATTATAAAAGCTGTTCCTGAACCAATTGCTATTCTTATAGAAATAAGATCAGTAAAATTAGTAGAAAATATTAAAGTAAACAAAATTCCAATTGTGAAGCCTATATAAACAATTTTTCTTGCTACTAATTTTCCAAAGGATCTGTTGGCTAAATCTGTAATTAAGAATGCAATTGGATAACTAAATGCGCCATAGGTTAAAATTTCCTCTAAACCGTAATATTTTATAGGAAATTGAACTAAATAATTAGATGCTAGCACAACCAATCCCATTAAAAATGAGAGAGTGAGGAAAACTTTATTCATTATGCTGTTTTTGCAATTATTGATTTTTTAAGCTTTTTTAATCTCAACGATAAATCTCTTGATTTTGCAGATTTTAAGAAATTATCAAAACTACCTTTTTTATCTACAGATCTAACACCTGCATTTGAAACTGTTAATTTTAGAGATTTTTTTAAAAGTTCACTTTTAAATTTTACTTTCTTTAAATTTGGAAGAAATCTTCTCTTAGTCTTATTGTTAGCGTGACTAACATTATGACCTTTTAAAGGGATTTTACCAGTAAGTTCGCATTTTTTAGACATAAATTTTCAAGATGTATATGGTCTTAAAGAATACCAGTCAAGATTAATTTTTTGTTCCAATAGCTTCGGAAATATTTTTAAAACCTTCTCTTTTTACAATTTCGTCGAGATCTTTATTGATCTTTGAAGCAATAGTTGGTCCTTTATAAACCATGCCTGTATACAATTGCACAAGAGTTGCACCGCTTACAATTTTATTAAAAACACCTTCGGCAGAGTCAACGCCTCCAACTCCAATTATTAAGATCTTTTTTCCAACTAATTTAAAAAATTTATTAATTAATTCATTAGAGATGTTTTCAAGTGGTTTTCCAGACAAACCGCCTTTCTCTAATTTATTTATATTAGATATATTTTCTCTATTTCTATCTGTCGTATTTGAAACTATAACTATTTGAACATTATATTTTAAAAAAAGTTCTGAGACTTCATCAATACTTTTTTCATCGATATCAGGAGAAACTTTGACTGCTATTGGTACATTTGAATTTAAATTTTTCTTTTCTTCATTTATGCATTTTAAAAGATTATCTAACTCTTCATTTTTGTGAAAGTTTCTTAAATTTTCTGTGTTAGGAGAAGAGATATTAATTGTAATATAGTCAGCTAAATTGTGAAATTTTCTGAAACAAATTAAATAATCTTCAACTCTGTTCTCGGTATCTTTATTAGGTCCTATATTAATACCAAGTAATCCATTAGGAGAATTATTTTCAATATTTTTTTTACTTTCTTCTGATCCGATATTGTTAAATCCAAGTCTATTAATTAAAGCCTCATCTTCTTCCAATCTGAACACTCTTGGCTTTGGATTTCCTATTTGTGGTTTGGGAGTAATTGTACCTACCTCAACAAAACCAAATCCTAGTTTGTATAAAGGATTATAAACTTCTGCATTTTTATCAAATCCAGCAGCTACACCTAGAGGAGAATTTAAGGTTTTGTTTAAAAATTTAGTTTGGATAGTAAATCTGGTTATTTTATCTATAGCTGGTATCTGATTTAACTTTAAAGCCTTTATTGCTAGTGAGTGTGCAACTTCAGGGCTAAATTTAAATATAAAAGGTCTTATAAGATTAAACATTTTCAACCTTTTTTCTTATCAATTCTTTAGTTTCATTTACTCCAAAAAAACTAATGAAGAAGCCCATTCTGGGTCCATTTTCGTCACCAAATACAACCTCATAGATAAGCTTAAACCATTCTCTTAAATTTTCTTTATAACCATTTTCTTTTCCTACGGTAAAAATATTTGTCTGAATATCTTCAGGAGCCATTTTATCATTACAATTATCTAAAGACTTAATTAATGCTTTCAGTGCAACTTTCTCTTTTTCATTTGGAGTTTTGTAAATTTTTTTTGTTTTTATAACATCATTGAAATATTTTATTGCATATTCAATTAAATTATCAAAAATTGGATGATCATTTTCATTAATTTCTGACTTGTATTTTTTTACAAATTTCCAAAGTAATTGTTTGCTGTCCGCATTACTTGTTTCGACTAAATTTAAAAGCATTGAAAAAGTCATAATTGTATTTTCCTCTGGCATTGATCCATTATGTACATGCCAAACTGGATTCATTAACTTCTGTAAATCATTTTGAGTTTTTCCTTTTTCTATAAAATCTAGATATTCATCAACGGCTTTTGGAACAACTTCTCTGTACAATTTTTTTGCTCTTTTTGGATTTTGATACATGTAAAGAGATAGACTTTGAGGAGATGCATAATTCAGCCATTCATCTATAGTTACCCCATTACCTTTTGATTTAGATATTTTTTCACCTTTTTCGTCCAAAAAAAGTTCATAAGCAAAACCAGATGGGTTAGATTTACCTAATGTTTTAATAATCTTAGTTGAAAGAATTGCACTCTCAATTAAATCCTTTCCATACATTTCAAAATCAACATCTAATGCGTACCATCTCATTGCCCAATCAACTTTCCATTGCAATTTGCAGTTCCCGTCTAAAATACTTTTTTCCAATTTTGATCCATTATTATCAAATATGATTTTAGAAGATTTAGAATCAATTTCTAAAACAGGTATTTCAAGAACTTTTCCAGTTTCTGGGCATATTGGTAAAAAGGGGGAATAGGTTTTCTGTCTTTCTTTGCCTAAAGTTGGAAGAATTATTTCCATAATTTTTTCATAATTTTCTAAAACTAATTTTAGGGTGTCATTAAAATAACCAGACTTGTAGAGTTCTGTAGAACTTTTAAATGAATATTTAAATTTAAAATTATCAAGAAATTGTTTCAACATATTATTATTATGTTCTCCAAAACTACTAAACTTTTCAAATGGATCAGGGACATCTGTTAAAGGTTTGTGAAGATTATTTTTGAGATTTTCTTGATTTGGAACATTTTCAGGTACTTTTCTAAGACCATCCATATCATCAGAAAATGTAATAATTTCCTTTGGAATATCTGTTAAATGATCAAGAGCGTTGACAATCATTGTCGTCCTTGCAACTTCTCCAAATGTACCTATATGTGGTAGACCACTAGGACCATAACCAGTTTGTAAAACTATTTTATTTTTTTTTTCTATGTTCGATTTTCTCTCTCTTAATAGCTTTTTAGCCTCAACAAATGGCCAAGCGTTTGTTTTGTCAAAATTTGTTTTATCTATCACAACTACTTAAATATCCTTAATATAAGCCTTTTTAATAATTCATATAGAGTTGAAATTTATTTACCATAAAATAATGTCCATTCAAAATGTCCAATTATAAAACTGTCTTTTTTACATTAGGGGTTTTGCAAATTATTTTAGGTCTTTCAATGATTGTACCTATTTTGGTTCAATTAATATTTGATCAAATTGATGCAGGATTTATCGGATCAATGATTGTTACTATTGTTTTTGGATTTTTATTTTTCATTTCTAATTATGATCACGATAAAAAGATAAGTTTACCTCAAGCTTTTTTGCTCACAGCGCTTTCATGGTTAAGTATTGCTATATTTGGTTCTTTACCTTTAATTTTTTCTAGTACGGATTTGAGTTTTACAGATGCGTTTTTTGAGAGCATGTCTGGTATTACAACAACAGGATCTACAATTATCACGAATCTAAATGAAACATCTAAAGCGATATTACTTTGGAGAGGAATGTTGCAGTGGTTTGGTGGTATTGGAATTATCGTAATGGCAATCACTTTAATGCCTTTAATGAATATAGGGGGTATGCAACTTTTCAATATTTCATCTAATGATACTTCTGAAAAAATTTTTCCTAAAACTAAAGAAGTTTCTTTGAGATTATTGTCTATATATTCCTTATTAACTTTAACCTGTGCTTTTTTTTATTTTATATTTGGGATGAGTTTTTTTGATAGCATCGTGCATGCCATGACAACAATAGCGACTGGAGGTTTTGCAAATTATAATGAATCTATAGGTTATTTTAACAGCTCGTTAATAGAAATTAATGCAATACTATTTATTATTCTTGGAAGTATACCTTTTATTAGTTACATCAAATACTTGGCTGGAGATAAGAAAATATTTTTTAAAGATACACAAATAAAAACTTTTATAATTTTGGTTATTATCTCAATTCTTTTAATGTTTTTTTATTTATCTGTTATAAATAAAAGCTTAACCGAGATAAGTTTTTTATCTGTTAGCTTTAATATAATTTCTATTTTAACTGGAACAGGATATGCTACAGAAAATTTTAGTAATTGGGGTCAATTTCCATTAGTATATTTCATAATTTTAATGTTCATTGGAGGCTGTGCAGGCTCTACAACTTGTGGAATAAAGATTTTTAGAGTTCAAATTTTGTATCAATTCATATCAAACCAGCTGAAAAAAATAATTTACCCTCGAGGAATTTTCAAAATTAAATATCAAAATAATAATGTGGATGAAAAATTTATGGACTCAATAATTTCTTTTATATTTCTTTATATATTAATATTTTTTGTTGTGACTGCGCTTTTATCGCTTGATGGATTAAATTTTATTACTGCAATTTCAGCAGCTGCCACGTCAATTTCAAATGTTGGTCCAGGTTTAGGTGATATTATTGGTCCAAATGGAAGTTTTTCAAGCCTGTCTGATTTTTCTAAATGGGTTCTCAGTGCTGCAATGATACTTGGAAGGTTGGAATTATTTGCAATTCTAGTATTATTTATTCCATCTTTTTGGAGAAAATATTAATGTTTGAAAAAAAACAAACCTGGTCAGAATCTATTTTAGTTTACAAGGATATTCGAATGCTAAGAATATTACTTCTTGGTGCAATTAGTGGATTTCCTTGGGTTTTAATTGCCAGCAGTTTAAGCCTTTGGCTAAAAGAAGAAGGTTTAAGTAGATCAACTATTGGATGGGCAGGTTTAATATTTGGGGTGTACGCCTTTAATTATTTGTGGGCACCAATAATTGATAGAATACAAATTCCATTTTTAACAAAAAGATTAGGGCATCGACGAGGCTGGATTGTCCTTATGCAAATTATAATTTTATTTAGTTTAATTGTTTGGAGTTTAATTAACCCTACAGAAAATTTGGCGTTACTAATTAGTGTTGGATTAGTTATAGCGATTGCTTCAGCTACACAAGATATTACGGTTGATGCGTTGAGAATTGAACAAATCAATGCTGATGAAGAAAAATCTATGGCAGCAGGTGCTGCTATGGCTGTAGTTGGATGGTGGACCGGATATAAATTAGGTGGTGTTATAGCATTGTTTACTGCTGAATTTTTTCAAAACATTGGAATTGAAGATTACTGGCAAACTACTTTTTTAGTTCTTGGTGTTGTGGTAATCCTAATGAATATAGGTTTAATGTTCATACATGAGCCTATAACAACAGATAGGCAAAACAAACAAAAAGAAACAGACGAAGTAATACAATCAAAACTTGGATCAAATAATATAATAACAAAATTTATTGCTTATATTACTGGTACAATAGGAGGTCCAATAATTAGTTTCTTCAAAAAAAATGGTTTCTCAATTGCAGTTGGAATCCTAGGGTTTGTCTTTCTTTTTAAAATTGGAGAAGCCTTTCTTGGAAGAATGTCCATAGTTTTTTATAAAGAAATTGGATTTTCAAAAGGTGAAATAGCCATATACTCAAAAACTTTAGGCTGGATAACGACAGTTGTATTTACATTATTAGGTGGAATATTTGCTATGAGAGCTGGCACAATAAAAACAATGTTTGTTGCAGGTGGATTTATGGCAGCAACAAATTTATTATTTGCTGCTCTCGCGTGGTCAGGAAAATCTGAGTGGTTGTTTGCTTTAGCGGTTATCGCTGATGATATATCTGCAGCATTTGCAACTGTTGCTTTTGTGGCCTTTATCTCTCTTTTAGTGGATAGGACTTATACCGCTACACAGTATGCACTTCTAGCTTCAATTGGAACTGCAGGAAGAACGACCCTTGCTTCTTCATCCGGTGCTTTAGTTGATTGGCTAAATGGAGACTGGGGAACTTTTTTTATAATTACCACTTTAATGGTTATCCCATCTTTAATTTGTTTATGGTTTATAAGGAATAAAATTAAAATTGGTGCAAAATAGTTTTTTTTTAAAAGAGCCTTTTGTTGATATATTAGAGAAACCAAAGAAGAACTCTAATATTAGCTCTCAACTTATCTATGGTGAGAGTTTTAAAATAATTAGTAAAAAAAAAAATTATTTTAAAATAAAGACTTCATATGACAAATATTCGGGCTTTATAAAAAAAATTGATAGCTACAAAAAATTCAATCCAACTCACAAAGTTGGAATTTTAAAAGCTAGAATTTATTTGGGTAATAAAAGAGAAAAATCAAATAAGTTTTTACCATTTACGAGCAAAATACAAATTTTAAAAACAAATCAAAATTTCATTATGTATAAAAAAGATAAATGGCTAAGATCAAAAGACGTATTTCCAATCCAAAAAAAAAATTCTGATTTTGTAAAGATATTTAAAAATTTTCTAAATTGTAAATATAAATGGGGTGGAAAAACATTCGAAGGAATTGATTGTTCAGCTCTATTACAAATATTTTATAAATTTAATAATAATTTTTTTCCAAGAGATACGATTGATCAAGTTAAATTAAAAAAAGGTGTAGGATCCAAAAAAAAATTTAAAAAAGGTGATATTATTTTTTGGAAAGGACATGTTGCTATATGCATCAATACAAATGATCTTATTCACGCTTATGGTCCAAAAAAAAGAGTGATCATAATGCCAATTAAAAAAACGATAAAACTAATTAAAGAAACTGCGAAATTAGATGTAAAGAAAATAACAAGGATCTGAATTATTCTCGACCAAAATCAGGTTTAGAAATATCTTGTTTTTGAGAAATTATTTGTTTTCTTACTACTTTCGAATTGATTAATTTTTTTATTATCTTTGAATTTTCTTTCTTGCTTATATTCTTCTTAAAATCTTTTAAATTTTTCATAAAAAGATTTATTGCTTCAATCATATTAGTTTTATTCTCGAAAAATATATCTCTCCACATTATTTCGTTGGATGCAGCAATTCTTGAGAAATCTCTTAATCCACCAGCACTAAATTTAATCAAATTTTTATTCTTTTTTTTCTGAAAATCCTGAGCAGTTTTTATTAAATTGTATGCAATCAAGTGAGGTAGATGGCTAGTGACTGAAAAAATTTTATCATGATCATCAGGGTTCATAATAATTATTTTAGATCCTAAAGATTTCCAAAATCTCTCTACTTTTTTTTGTTTTAGAACATTTTTATCTTTTATTATTATGCACCACTTGTTTTTGAACAAATTGGCATTACCATATTTTGGCCCACTAACTTCGGATCCTGAGATAGGATGACCCATCACCCAATCAAGATTTTTTGATAATTTTTTTTTTTTTAAAGAAATTAGATTTTTTTTTGTTGAACCAACGTCAGTTATAATTGAATTATGATTGAGATTTTTATTTAATGGCGAAAAAAATTTAGGATATTCACTCATAGGAGTGCTTAAAATCACAAGATCAATTTGTTTTAAATTTTTATCTAACCTTGTTAAAAATTTAATTTTTTTGTTAAATTTTTTAATAATAGATTTATATTTTTTAGATTTTTCAAATACAAAAAAATTTTTAGAAATTTTTTTTTGTATTGACGCCTTTAATATTGACGAGCCTATCAATCCACAACCAATAATAAGAATATTATTAAACATTTTTAAAAATAGTATTCATTCTTTTAAGGAATATTTGGTTTTCTTTTGTGTTGCCAATTGTAAGTCTTAGACAGTTTTCTATGCCATATGAATTCATTTCTCTTAGTATAATTCCATATTTCTGTAATTTTTTTAAAGTTGTATCTGCGGTAAATTTTGCTTTTTTGAAATCTAATAAAAAGAAATTTCCAGATATTTTGTTTGTACTAATATTATATTTTAACATCTCATTTTTAATTTTTTTGCACCATTTAAGATTATGTATTACTGACTTTTTAACAAATTTATTGTCTTTAAGTGACTCAACAGCACAAATTTGAGCAAATTTATTTACGTTAAAAGGTGGTTTAATTTTATATAATTCTTTAATTATAGATTTATCACCGTATCCCCAGCCTATCCTTAATGAAGCTAGACCATAGATTTTTGAAAATGTTCTTAAAATAAATACATTTTTAGAGTTTTTAAATAAATCAATTCCTGATTTGTAATCCTTATTCTTCATATATTCAAAATATGCATCATCAACAACCAATAAAATATTTTTATTTAATTTTCTCCTTAAGTCTAATAGCTCGTTTTTTGTTAAATAAGTGCCTGTTGGATTATTTGGATTTGCAATAAAAACAATTTTTGTTTTTTTTGATGTCTTTTTAAGAATTTCTTTAACTGAAACTTTAAAATTAATTTCTTTAGCTAATTTTACATTTGCCCCAACGATTTTGGAGTATATCCTATACATGAGGAAACTGTACTGAGGAACAACAACTTCATCATTTTCTCTAAGGAATAATTGACAAAGCATTTGAATTACTTCATCAGAGCCAGAGCCACAAATTATCTTAGATTTATCACAACCATACTTCTTTGATATTTTTTGTGTTAACTCCAAAAATTTACTGTCTGGATATTTTGATATATCAAATTTAGACTTAACAATTTTTTCGACATTTTTACTAACACCTAAAGCAGATTCATTTGCAGATAATTTAATAATATTTTTATTACCAGCCAATAAGGATTTTCCTGGTTTGTAACTCTGTAACTTTATGTTTTTAAATCTTAGCAATGTCATAATAAATATTTCACTATAAATAGTCTTTTAACTAGATAAAACAATAATTAATTGAGCAATATTTGACATATAAATTCCTTTGAAGTAAAAGCTGCATGCGCTGATTTATACTGAATTGCGAGCGCTATAAAAAAACCGCTAAAATGTTTTTTTTCTCACAATTCAATCAGCACAATTATTATGAATAAGAATATTGATACAAAAAAAATAATTATATCTAATCCCCTTAAATTGGATTGTGGTAAGGAAATTAATAACTTTCCAATAGCATATGAGACATATGGGAAATTAAACAATGAAAAAAGTAATGCAATATTAGTTTTCCATGCTTTGACTGGAGATCAATATGTTTCTGGAAAAAACCCAATAACAAATAAAGATGGTTGGTGGAGTTATGTTGTTGGAGAAAATAAGCCAATTGATACAAATAAATTTTTTGTGATTTGTGCAAACGTTATGGGAGGCTGCATGGGATCTTACGGACCTAGTACAATAAATGAGTCCACTGGTAAACAAATAGGAACTGATTTTCCAATTATAACTATTAACGACATGGTTAACGCTCAATATGAGCTAGTTAAATATTTAGAAATTGAAAAACTTTTTGCTGTAGTAGGTGGTTCAATGGGTGGAATGCAAGTACTACAATTTGTTGCCAATTTTCCAGATAAAGCAAAACTCGCAATACCGATTGCTTGCACATCTAGTCACTCGGCACAAAACATAGCGTTTAATGAATTAGGAAGACAAGCAATTATGGCTGACAGTAAGTGGGAAAATGGATTTTATAGTAATTACAAATTAAATCCTGACAAAGGTTTAGCAGTAGCAAGAATGGCAGCACATATTACTTATCTATCTGAAAAAGGATTGCAGGAAAAATTTGGAAGAAAATTGCAAGATAGGGATAGCCTAAGATATGGATTTGAGGCAGATTTTCAAATTGAGAGTTATCTTAGATACCAAGGATCTGTGTTTGTTGATAGATTTGATGCTAATAGTTATCTATATATAACTCGTGCAATGGATTATTTTGACTTATCCAAACAATACAAAGGAAATTTATCTGATGCATTCAAAAAAACTAAAACAAAATTTTTTGTAATATCATTTACATCAGATTGGTTGTATCCAACATCGGAGAATAGAGAAATAGTTATTGCATTAAATTCTATTGGTGCAGATGTCGGATTTGTTGAAATAGAATCTGATAAGGGACATGACTCATTTTTGCTTGATGTTCCAAGTTTCCTAAAGACACTTGGCGATTATATTAATTCAACCTACAAAATTATAAATGAAAGAAGAATTTAATATTATATCTAATTTGATAGAGGAAAATACTAGAGTCCTCGATGTTGGTTGTGGCAATGGAGACTTAATGAAATTTTTACAAGAAAACAAAACTAAAGATATTCGTGGATTAGAAATTTCTAAAGAAAAAGTTCAAAATTGTTTATCAAAAGGATTAACTGTTATAGAAGGAAATGCTGAAAGCGATTTAAAACAATTTCCTAAATCGTCTTTTGATTATGTTATTTTAAGCCAAACATTACAAGCATTTCTGAATCCTGAATTAGTAATTAATGAATTACTTAAAGTAGGAAAAAAAGTAATTGTTACCATACCTAATTTTGGTTACTGGAGAGTTAGACTACAATTATTGTTCAAAGGCACAATGCCTGTAACAGAAAATTTACCTCATGAGTGGTACAACACACCAAATTTACATATGTGCACAATTAAAGATTTTTATAATTTTTGCAGTAATAAGAATATTAAAATATATAAGTCTATTGCTTTAAAAAAAAGTCGAATTTCAGAAATAAACAAATCAAATTTAAATTATAAAAATCTTGACTCTCACTTAGGTATATTTTTAATAGAAAGTTAAATGAAAGTAGAAATTATAAAGTGTCTGGAAGATAATTTTTCTTACATTTTAATTAATGAAGCTAATAGAAATTGTTGTGTTATTGATCCTGGTGAAGCAGATCCAATTATAAATTATTTAGAGAGAAATAAATTAAATTTAAAATATATATTAAATACACATCATCATAATGACCATGTTGGCGGGAATGAGGAATTAAAAAAAAAATTTCATGCAGAAGTAGTAGGTTATATTGGAGATAAAAGTAGAATACCTCAAATTGATATTTGCTTGAATGACGGTGAAATTTGGAAAGAAGATATTTTTGAAGCAAAAATCTATCATGTCCCAGGTCATACAATAGGTCACATCTGTTTTCATTTTTTTAAAAATAAATTAATTTTTACAGGAGATACTTTATTCTCCTTGGGATGTGGAAGAATTTTTGAAGGAAGTTATGAGCAAATGTATTACTCATTACAAGTTTTAAAAAATTTAGATAAAGATACAAAAATTTATTGTGGACATGAGTATACTTTAAAGAATTCTGAATTTTGTTTAGCACAAGACTCCAATAACAATGAATTATTAAACAAAATTAGAGAAATTAAAGAAAAAATTAAACAAGGTAAAACTAGTATGCCATCGACGATTGGTGAAGAACTTAATTGTAACATTTTTCTTAAGTCAAACGATCTAGAAAATTTCAAAAAATTGCGGGATTTAAAGGATAATTTTTAAGTTATTAAACTTGACTATAATACAACCCGGACTATATTGCTCACTATAAAAATTAAGTCTAACTATGTCATTCGCAGTAATTCAAACAGGTGGTAAACAATATAAAGTTAAAGCTGGAGAGATTCTTAAAATTGAAAAACTCGAAGATTCAAAAGAAAACTCAAAAATAGAGTTTAATGAAATACTAGCTTATGGAGATGATAAAAATTTAGAGTTAGGAGAGCCGACAATTAGTGGAGCTAAAGTTGAAGCTGAATTAATAAAAAATGGAAAAAATAGAACAGTTCTTATTTTTAAAAAAAGGAGAAGGCAAAATTCCAGAAGAAAAAATGGTCATAGACAAAAATTTACAATGGTAAAAATAAGTAAAATCTATTCAAAAGATGGTAAAGTTATTTCTGAAGCAGAAAAAAGAAAAGAAATACCATCAAAAAAAACAGTTGAAACTAGGAAAGCAGCTAAATAAAAAGTAATTTATGGCAACGAAAAAAGCAGGTGGATCGTCAAGAAACGGAAGAGATAGTGCAGGTCGTAGACTGGGTGTGAAAAAATATGGTGGCGAGATGGTTGTGCCCGGCAACATTATTGTAAGACAAAGGGGAACTAAAATATTTCCTGGAGAAAATGTTGGCATGGGTAAAGACCATTCGATTTTTTCAGTTGTTAAAGGTAAAGTAGAGTTTAAAAAATCAAAATCTGATAGAACTTACGTTTCTGTAAAGCCCAATTAATAAATACAACACTCACATAGTTGTTATATGAAATTTCTAGATCAAGTTAAGATATATGTAAAAGCTGGCAACGGAGGGTCAGGATCTCCAAGCTTTCGTAGGGAAAAATTTGTAGAGTTTGGTGGTCCTGATGGCGGCGATGGAGGGAAAGGAGGATCTGTAATTCTTATAAGTGAAAGAAATCTTAATACTTTGATTGATTATAGGTATCAACAACACTTCAAAGCTGAAAGAGGAAAGGATGGCAGCGGAAAAAACAAAACTGGGAAAGGTGGTGAAGATTTATATTTAAAAGTACCTTTAGGAACACAAGTATTTGAAGAAGATAATAAAACACTTATTTATGATTTTAAAAGTCAGAAAGAGGAATTTTTAGTAGCAAGCGGAGGTAAAGGAGGATTTGGAAATACAAGATTTAAGTCCTCAACCAATAGAGCCCCAAAGAAATTTACAAAAGGGGGTCAAGGAGAGGAATTTTGGATTTGGCTTCAACTAAAAACAATTGCTGATATCGGTATCATAGGATTGCCCAATGCTGGGAAATCCAGCTTGCTTGCATCAATGACGAGTGCAAATCCAAAAATAGCAAACTATAAATTTACTACAATTAATCCAAATCTTGGTGTTGCTAGTTATGATGACAAAGAAGTTACTTTAGCAGATATACCAGGCTTAATTGAGGGCGCTCATACCGGAACTGGTCTTGGGATAAAGTTTTTAAAACATATAGAAAGGTGCAAAACTTTGCTGCATTTAATAGATATAACTGAAGATGATTTATTTATTTCTTACAATCAAGTCAGAAAAGAATTATCAAAATACAGTAAAGATTTAGTTAAAAAAAAAGAAATAGTAGTTTTAAATAAAACTGACTTAATAGATGAAGAAGAAAAAAAAGAGAAGATAAAAAAACTTAAGAATAAATTAAAAAAAAATATCTTTTTAATGTCAACAATGGATAAAAAATCAATATCAGATATAAAGTCAAAGTTGGTAAACTATGTATCTTAAGGATTCCAAAACTGTAGTAATAAAAATAGGTTCATCTTTATTAATAAATGACAATAAAATTATTAGAGAAAAATGGCTTTTAGAATTTGCTAAAGATATTAAAGAGTTACAAAAACTTAAAAAGAACGTTGTTATAGTGAGTTCTGGAGCAATTGCTTTAGGGTGTAAAAAATTACAATTAAATAAAAAAACTTTAAAGCTTGATAAAAGCCAAGCTGTTGCATCAATTGGACAAATAGAATTAATGAATCTTTTTAAAAAGACATTTAGCTCAAATAAAATAAATATTTCTCAAATTCTAATTACTTTAGAAGATACTGAACAAAGAAGAAGAGCTATAAATGCTAAAAGAACTTTCGAAAACTTATTTGAGCTTAATTTTGTACCTGTTGTTAATGAAAATGATAGTATTGCAACTTCTGAAATTAAATACGGAGATAATGACAGATTAGCATCAAGAGTTGCACAAATATCAGGTGCAGATTGCTTAATATTATTGTCTGATGTTGATGGATTGTATTCTAAAAACCCAAAAATTCATAAAAATGCTAAATTGATTAAAGAAATAAAGAGTATTGATTCTAAAATTGAAAATTTTCCAAATAAAAGCACAAGCGAATATGGCACTGGTGGAATGAAAACAAAAATTGATGCTGCAAAAGTATGTCAAGTCTCTGGTTGCTATATGGCTATTGCAAATGGTTTAATTAAAAGACCAATTAAAAATATACTTAAATATAATTCTGGGACATGGTTTTTGCCAAAAGTTTCTAAACTAGATGCAAGAAAAAAATGGATAATTAGTTCTATATCTCCAAAAGGAGAAATTATTATAGATGATGGCGCTTTAAGTGCTTTAAAAAATGGAAAAAGTTTATTAGCTGCAGGTATTAGAAAAGTTTCAGGAAAATTTGTTAAAGGTGATCATGTTAGAATTTTAGATAAAAATAACAAAGAATTTGCTAGAGGATTGAGTAGTTTTACATCTGATGAGATATCCAAAATAAAAGGGGAACATTCTAACAAAATTAGTAATCTTTTAGGCTATGTTACAAAGTCTGAAGTTATACATAAAGATGATATGGTTAAAATTTAATGAGTAAACTACTTAAAAAAATTGGATTGAATTCTAGAAAGGCTTTGAACTCAAGTATTAGTCCAAAAAAAAAAAATAAAGTTTTAAAAGATTTTGTAAAATTAATTGAGATTAATAAGAATAAAATTATTAGTGAAAATAAGAAAGATATTTTTTATGCTAGAAGAAAAAAATTAAAAGAAAACTTAATTCAAAGACTTGCTCTTAATAATAATAAATTAAAAAGTATAATTGACTCTGTTAAAACTATTGCTTCTTTTAAAGATCCAGTTAATCAAGTAACTTCCAAATGGAAAAGGCCAAATGGACTTGAAATTAGAAGAGTTACAATACCAATAGGAGTTATAGGTGTAATTTTTGAAAGTAGACCCAATGTTACTTCGGATGTATCAGCGCTCTGTTTTAAATCTGGAAATGCTGTTATATTAAGAGGTGGTTCCGAAGCCTATAATAGTAATAAAATTTTAATAAATTTATTTAGGAAAGCTCTAAAAGAAAATAAAGTAAACGAAAATTATGTCCAGTTTATAAACAATAAGAGCAGAAAACTCGTCGATTATTTATTATCAAAAATGGAAAACTCCATTGATGTTGTAATACCACGAGGCGGAAAAAATTTAGTAAAAAAAGTTAAACAACTTTCAAAAGTGCCAGTTATTGGTCATTTGGAAGGAATTTGTCATACATATATTGATAAAGAGGCAGAAGATAATATGGCAAACAAAATAGTGTTAAACGCTAAGTTGAGAAATACTAGTATATGTGGTGCAACCGAAACTCTCTTAATACATAAAAGTAAATCGAAATCAGTAAATTTAATTTTAAATTCACTGGCTGAAAGTGGTTGTAAAATTTTAGCTGATAGAAAAATAAGCAAATTATTTAAAGGTAAAACATATCCTGCAAATCATAATACTTGGTCAAAAGAACATCTTTCATCCATTATTTCTGTTAAATTAGTGAATGATGTCAAAGAAGCAGTTGCCCATGTCAACAAATATGGAACTATGCATACAGATGCAATAGTAACCAAAAACAAAAATACAGCAAAATTCTTTATTAAGAATGTAAAAAGCTCTATTGCTATTCAAAATTCATCAACACAATTCGCCGACGGAGGTGAATTTGGATTTGGTGGAGAGGTTGGAATTTCAACAAACACCTTACCACCAAGAGGTCCTGTCGGTTTAAATCAGTTAGTAAGTTATAAATATGAAGTTTATGGTTCGGGGCAAATTAGAAAATAAAAAGATTGGTATACTCGGTGGATCGTTTGATCCCGCACATGTTGGTCATGTAAGAATTTCTAAATTAGCAAAAAAGAATTATGATTTGAGCCAAGTTATATGGGCTATAACAAAACAAAATCCATTTAAAAAAAATAATCCAAATAATCTATACAAGAGAACAGCTTACGCAAAAAAAATTAATAAAAATAATAAATTTATAAAAGTTAAATGTTTTGAAGAAATAATAAAATCTAATCGTACAGTAGATTTAATTAAATATTTAAAAAAAAAATTTAAACATTCAGAAATATTTTTTTTAATGGGGGCAGATAACCTAATAAATTTTCATAAATGGAAGGGGTACAACTCAATAACTAAAATGTGCAAAATATTGGTATTTGATCGAAATGGATACAAATCAAAGGCTTTTAGATCTAAATCATTTAAGAAATATAATAAAAAAGCAGTTGAATTTATAAAGTTTAATAAAGTCAATATTTCATCTTCTCAATTAAGAAAAATTTGATACTCTAAATATAATTAATGGAAAAAATATCAGCTCTTAAAGATGAAATAATCAAAACGCTTGATATTAATAAAGCCTTAGACATAGTTTCAATAGATCTTGAAGGAAAATCATCAGTTGCGGACTTCATGATTATAGCTAGTGGTACGTCATCAAGACATATTCAAGCTTTATCTGAACAAGTTTTTGAAAAATTAAAAATTAACGGTGTGAATAATTGTAAAATTGAAGGAAAAGATAGCAATGATTGGAAGCTCGTAGATGGAATAGACTTAATTATTCATATTTTCAATCCTGAGAAAAGAAAATTTTATGAATTAGAAAAAATGTGGTCAGAATTAATTCCTAAAGAAAAACTGATCATATGAAAAAAGTATACTTAATAACTTCTTTATTTTTTTTCGTATTTACAAATCCAATTTTGAGTAATGAAAATGATATTTACAAAAAAATTGATTTATTCAGTGAAGTCTTAGATAAAATTAATAAAGAATATGTTGATGAGGTAAATCAGAGTGAAGCAATGGATGCTGCTATAAACGGTGTATTGCAATCTTTGGATCCTTATTCAGCATATATGTCTCCGGACTCGTTTAAAAATATGCAAACTGAGACTAGCGGAGAATTTGGAGGATTGGGCATTGAAGTCAGTATGGAGGCTGGTGTTGTAAAAGTAATTTCTCCAATTGATAACTCGCCAGCTGAGGAGGTTGGTGTTAAAGCCGGAGATTACATCGTTAAAATTGATGATATTCAAGTTCAAGGAAAAACTCTTTCTGAAGCTGTAGAATTGATGAGAGGCCCAGTTGGATCTGATATAGAGATTACTGTTAGAAGAAGGGGAGAAAGAAAAGCACTTATATTTACAATTACGAGAGAAATAATACAAGTTGCATCTGTAAAGTCAGAAATTAAAGATGATCAAACAGCTTATATAAGATTAACATCATTCAATGAAAATAGTAGTAAACAAATAAAAAATAAAATCAAAGAATTTAAGAAAAATAAGAAAATTAAAAATTACATATTAGATTTAAGAAACAATCCTGGTGGATTGTTATCTCAAGCAATAAAAATATCAGATTATTTTTTAGAAAATGGAGAAATAGTTTCAACAAAAAGTAAAAGGAAGTATGAAAATAGAAAATGGTTTGCAAAAAAAGGAGATATTATTGATGGAGAAACAATGGTTATTTTGATTAATTATGGGTCTGCATCAGCATCTGAAATTGTTGCAGGAGCACTACAAGATCACAAAAGAGCGATATTAGTAGGAGAGAGTACATATGGAAAAGGGTCAGTCCAGTCAATTATTCCTTTAGAAAATGAAGGTGCCATAAGACTTACTGTTTCTAAATACTATCTCCCATCAGGTAAATCGATTTCAAGAGTAGGTGTAAATCCAGATATAGTTATTGCTGAAGGTTCAGATGAATTTAGAATAAATACAAATACTGATAACCAGTTGGAATTTGCTCTTAAATTATTAAATGGTTAAGAATGAAAGAAAAATTTCAAAAACTTCCATTAAGAAATGGTGTTGGTATCGCAGTCTTAAATAAAGAAAATAAGATATTTGTCGCAAAAAGAATTGATAATCCCGCTGATTTTTGGCAGATGCCTCAAGGCGGTATTGATGAAGGTGAAAATTATTTTGATGCAGCATTGAGAGAACTTAAAGAAGAAACAAGCATAAAGTCAGTAGAACTAATTAAAGAAATAAGCAAATATACAACTTATGATCTTCCTGATCGCCTCTTAGGGATTATTTGGAAAGGAAAATATAAAGGCCAAAAGCAAAAGTGGTTTATTGTAAAGTTTAATGGAGAGGAAAATGAGATTAACATTAAAACTAAACATCCTGAATTTTTAGATTGGAAATGGATAGATATTAAAGATTTAACAACTAAAGTTGTAGATTTTAAACTTCATGTTTACCAAGAAATTCAAAAAGAACTAGAAAAAGTAGTTAATTAATACTTATAGATTTTAAAACTTCGACTTTGTGATTTAAAAGAAATCTTTTTTGATCATCAATATTATCTTTTGATAATTCTGCTTCAGCACTGCTTATCGATTCAGACACAAAATTTTTATCAGCATCTTTTAAGTCAAAAATTGAGCTAGTTAATACAGATAACGTATTATCTTTAAATTCGACAATACCATCTTCAACATAGAAATTTTGTTCTTCAGTCTCTGAAAATACTTTAATTATGCCTGGTTTTAAAAATGAGATAATTGGAATATGGTCTTTAAGAATACCAATCTCTCCTTCTACAGCAGGAATTACAACTTCAAATACATTGTCTTTAGAAAGAAAAGATTGATCTGGGTTTACAATATCTATATTAAAAAGATTACTCATTAAGCAGCTGCATCTTTTGCCATTTTTTCAGCTTTTTCTATTGCTTCTTCTATTGTGCCAACCATATAAAAAGCAGCTTCAGGCAGATGGTCATATTCTCCTTTGCATATTGCGTCAAACCCTTTAATTGTTGACTCTAAATCTACTAGTTTACCTGGAGATCCTGTAAATACTTCAGCCACAAAGAAAGGTTGTGATAAAAATCTTTGGATTTTTCTAGCTCTAGCGACTGTAAGTTTATCATCCTCTGATAGCTCATCCATTCCTAGAATTGCAATAATATCTTGCAAAGATTTGTATGTTTGTAAAATTTTCTGAACAGATCTTGCTACTCGATAGTGTTCATCACCAACAACTCTTGGATCTAAAATTCTAGAAGTAGAATCCAAAGGGTCAACAGCTGGGTAAATACCTAATTCAGCAATTTGTCTTGAAAGTACAGTCGTTGCATCTAAGTGTGAAAAAGAAGTTGCTGGAGCTGGATCTGTTAAATCATCTGCAGGTACATAAATTGCCTGAACAGATGTGATTGATCCTTTATTAGTAGTTGTAATTCTTTCTTGTAGGTTTCCCATATCTGTTGCAAGAGTAGGCTGATAACCAACCGCTGAAGGGATTCTTCCTAGAAGAGCTGATACTTCTGAACCTGCCTGAGTAAATCTAAAAATGTTATCAACAAAGAACAAAACATCTTGACCCTCTTGATCCCTAAAATACTCTGCCACAGTAAGACCAGTCAAAGCTACTCTAGCTCTAGCTCCTGGAGGCTCATTCATTTGTCCATAAACTAATGCTGCTTTAGATCCAGTTCCCTCTGGCTTGATAACTCCTGACTCGATCATTTCGTGATATAAATCGTTCCCTTCTCTAGTTCTCTCTCCCACTCCAGCGAATACTGAAAATCCACCGTGGGCCTTAGCTATATTATTTATAAGTTCCATTATAATTACAGTTTTTCCAACTCCTGCTCCACCGAACAATCCAATTTTTCCACCTTTGGCATAAGGTGCTAATAAGTCGATTACCTTTATTCCAGTTACTAAAATTTCTGTTTCTGTAGACTGATCATTAAAAGAAGGAGCTTGTCGGTGTATAGGCCAATTTTCTTTAGTAGAAATTTGTCCTTTCTCATCAATTGGTTCACCTATTACATTTACAATTCTTCCTAATGTTTCTGGACCTACTGGAACTTGAATTGGAGCACCTGTGTCTTTTACTTCATCACCCCTTTTGAGTCCCTCTGTACTATCCATAGCAATGGTTCTAACACTTGACTCTCCAAGGTGCTGCGCAACTTCTAAAACTAATCTATTACCTCCATTATCACACTCTAAAGCTGTTAATATTTCTGGCAGTTCTCCATCAAATTTTACGTCAACGACTGCACCAATTACTTGTGTTATATTTCCTTTTTTGCTCATAATTATAAACTTTCTGCTCCTGATATAATTTCAATTAACTCTTTTGTTATTGCTGCTTGACGGCTTCTATTATACTCAATTGTAAGCCTATCAACCAATTCGCCTGCGTTTCTGGTTGCATTATCCATCGCTGTCATCCTCGAACCTTGTTCGCTGGCAGAATTCTCTAACATTGCTTTAAATATTTGTGTTGAAATATTTTTCGGCAATAAATTACTTAAAATCTCATCTTCATCTGGTTCAAACTCATAGTCATTATCATTACCTGAGTCATCTTTATCATCTTTATCTTCATTAAGTGGAACTATTTGTTGTTCTTGTGGAATTTGTGTAATTACATTTTTAAATTTATTATAAAATATTGCACAAACATCAAATTCATTTTTTTCAAATTTTTCAATTATAATTTTTCCTACTTTATCTGCATCGAAGTAATTTATATTTTTTGACTCTTTGAAAGAAATATTTTCTATAATATAACTTTTATACTGTCTTTTAAGTTGATCATATCCTTTAGATCCAACAGTAATAATCTTTAAAGTTTTGTTTTTAGATATTATTTTTTCGAAATAACTTTTTGCTTTTTTAATAATGTTAGTATTAAAACCTCCACACAAACCTCTATCAGCAGTGAGGACAATGCATAAATGAACTTTCTCTTCACCTGTTCCAACCAATAACTTTGGGGCATTTTCTTTATCTGTTATACTTTTTGAAAGATTTAAAATTACATTATTCATTTTTTTAGAATAAGGTCTGCCTTTTTCAGCATTCTCTTGAGCTTTTCTCAACTTAGCTGCAGCCACCATTTTCATAGCTTTAGTTATTTTCTGAGTTGATTTAACACTCGTAATTCTTTTTCTGAGATCGTCTAAACTTGGCATTTATAATTATTTAATTCCTTTAATTAATTCTACTAATTGTTTTTGAATGTCTTCCTCAATCTTTCCAGTTTTGGCTATAGACTCCATAATCTCAGGCTTATCAGATTTACACTTTTGCAGAACTTTATTTTCAAAGTCGGCTACATCTTTAAGTTCAATATCATCCAAATAACCTTTTACACCACAGAAAATTGATATAACTTGTTCTGCAACTGTCATGGGAGAATACTGTCCTTGTTTTAAAAGTTCAGTTAACTTCGAACCTCTATTTAAAAGTTTCTGTGTAGATGCATCTAAATCAGATCCAAATTGAGCAAAAGCTGCCATTTCTCTGTATTGAGCTAACTCTAATTTAATTGATCCAGCCACTGATTTCATAGCTTTAGTTTGTGCAGCTGATCCAACTCTAGATACGGATAATCCAACGTTTACTGCTGGTCTAATTCCTTGATTGAATAGTTCAGTTTCTAAAAATATTTGCCCATCTGTAATAGATATTACATTTGTTGGAATATATGCAGAAACATCACCTGCTTGTGTTTCAATAATTGGTAGCGCAGTTAAAGAACCTCCACCGTTTTCATCACTTAACTTAGCAGCCCTTTCTAATAATCTACTATGTAAATAAAACACATCTCCTGGGTATGCTTCACGTCCCGGTGGTCTTCTTAATAATAATGACATTTGTCTATATGCAACTGCTTGCTTGGATAAATCATCGTAAATAATTAAAGCATGCATTCCATTATCTCTAAAATACTCTCCCATAGTACATCCTGTATAAGGAGCTAAAAACTGAAGAGGCGCAGAGTCTGAGGCTGTTGCGGAAACTATAGTCGTATATTCCATTGCACCAGCATCTTCTAAAGTTTTTACAATCTGAGCAACCGTTGATCTTTTTTGTCCAATTGCAACATATATACAATAAAGTTTTTTACTTTCATCGTCTGACTCATTAATTTTCTTTTGATTTATAATTGTATCGATAGCTACTGCAGTTTTACCTGTTTGACGATCTCCAATTATAAGTTCCCTTTGCCCTCTTCCAACGGGAATTAAGCTATCAATTGCTTTTAAACCTGTTTGCATTGGTTCACCAACAGATTGTCGTGGAATAATTCCTGGCGCTTTAACTTCAACTCTTTTTCTCTCTAAACTTTTATCTAAAGCTCCTTTTCCATCAATTGGATTTCCTAATCCATCTACAACTCTTCCTAAAAGTTGTTTTCCAACTGGTACATCAACAATCGCACCAGTTCTTTTTACAGTATCTCCCTCTTTAATTTCTCTATCATCACCAAATATAACAACACCAACGTTGTCACTCTCTAAGTTTAATGCCATTCCTTTAGAGCCATCGGAAAACTCAACCATTTCTCCCGCTTGAACATTATCCAAGCCGTAAATTCTTGCAATTCCATCTCCAACAGACAATACTTGTCCGACCTCTGAAACTTCAGCTCTATCGCCAAGTTTTTTTATCTGTTCTTTTAGTATTTTTGTTACTTCTGAAGGATTTATTTCCATTTATGCCTCTATCATTTGTTTTTGAATTTGTTGCAGTTTATTTTTAATAGAATTATCTACCATTGTGCTTCCCACTTTTAATACCAAACCACCAATTAAACTTGGGTCAAATTTATAATTTAATTGTATCTTTGCTCCAAAGTTTTGAGATAGCTCTTCTTTAATTTTAGAAATATCTGTTTCATTAAGTTCTTTAGATGAAAAAAGCTCTGCTTTTATCTCGCCTCTAGCTTTCGAACATACCTCTATAAAATCACTTAAAATTTTTTCTAAATAAAAAAATCTTCTTTTTTGTATTAAAAAAACCAGAAATCTTTTTAAAAGATTATCAAAACTGTTTTTTTCAGAAATTGTTTCAATAACTCTAGTTAAATCTTCAATGTTTGTCGTGGGATTTTTAATTAAATATCTAAATTCTTCACTCTCATTTATGAGTTTAATTATTGCAACGACTTGTTCCTCTGCTTTTCCTAGAGATTTATCTTCATTAGCCAGCTCAAATAATGCTTGCGCGTAACTGTTATTAGAAGTTATTGATATTTTGTTTTCGCTCAATTTATACTCTCAATTGTGAAGATGTTTAAAATTTTGCTTAGATAACATACGAATTATCAGTCTTCAAGGCTCAGATTGTGAAAAATGGTAAGATTTAATGGGCTAATTGAAGCTGATAGGGTCAACATCAACTGAAAGTTTCATTCCTTTGGAGAGTTGAAATTCTTTCAATACATCTTTCAATTTTTTCTGAATACTAGATGTTTTTTTTGCTCTTATTAATAGTCTATTTCTGAATTTTTGATTAATTCTATATATTGGGGCTTTTACGGGTCCTAAAATTTTTGCATCTATAGACTTTGATAAAATATTTTTAAGTTTTGCGGCATCTATATCTAATTTTTTTTCATTTGATGAAGATAAAATTAAAGCGATAAATCTTTCGTAGGGCGGTAAATTATTCTTTTTTCTTAAATTTAATTCATTTTCTAAAAATTTAAAAGGATCTTCATTTGTAATTTGATTTATAACTTCTGGTTTTAAGTTATATGTTTGGAAATAAATATTTGCTGGCTTGCCAGTTCTGCCTGCTCTTCCTGATAACTGGTGGTAAAGTTGTAAATTTTTTTCAGTACTCCTAAGATCGTGTCCTTGAGAAGTTAAATCAATATCTAATACAACAATACAATTCAATTTTGGAAAGTGAAATCCTTTTGATATTAATTGAGTACCTACAAGAATATCTATTTCACCAGATATAATTTTATCCAATTTATCTTTACCAGATGCTTTATTCATTGTGTCGCTGGAAAAAATTATTGTTTTTTTATTAGGGAATAAGTTTTTAACCTCTTCCGCAATTTTTTCTACTCCAGGTCCACTAAATACAAACTCACAAACATCTCCTTTTTTACAATCTCTATTTAATTTTGATTTATATCCACAGTAATGACACAAAAGAATTTTTTTATTTTTGTGAAATACTAAATTTATAGAACACCTAGGGCATGTAAAAACATTTAAACATTTTTTACATAAAACGTAGGGCGCAAAACCTCTTCTATTTATGAAGAATAGAATTTGATCTTTTTTATTTAAATGTTCTTTTACTTTTTCAATAGTTTTGAGAGATATAGAACTTTTGGTTGCTAGCTGATTTTGATAAAGATCTATAACATGGTGTTTGGGTAAATTCGCACCTTTATATCGATTAAGCAATCTTGAGTAATTATATTTTTTAATTTTAATATTTTCATATGTTTCAATTGATGGAACTGCAGTTACTAAATTTATTGGAATATTTTCATGTTTTGCTCTTGATATTGCCATATCTCTAGCATTATAGATGATTCCTTCATCTTGTTTGTAAGATTGATCGTGTTCTTCATCTACGGTAATTAAACCCAATTTTTTGAATGGTAGAAATAAAGATGATCTTGCTCCAATAGCTACTTTTATTCTGCCAGAGGATAAACCATTCCATATAATTTTTCTTTTTTTTGGACTTATTTTTGAATGCCAAACTGCAGCTTCGAATCCAAAATAAGATTTAAATTTTTTTTCAAATTCATTTGTTAGCCCTATTTCGGGCAATAAAATTAAAGCCTGTAATCCAATATTTAGAATTTTTTCAATAGCTTTAAAATAAACTATTGTTTTGCCTGAACCTGTTGTTCCTTGAAGTAAATGAACTCTAAAACCGCTATCATATTTTGATAATTCTTTATAAGCGTTGTTTTGTTCTTCAGAAAGTTGATAAATTTTTTTTTCATTTGATATATCGTATTTTAATAGATCTTTGTCATTTTTTATTTTTAAATTTTCGTCATTAATCAAATGTAGTTTTAAACACATTCCTAAGGGCACAAGATTGTAGTTAGAAAACCACTTTAGAAAATTGATTGTATTTTTACTTAGTGGTTCAATTTCAATTTTTTCAGTTATAGATTTTAATTTAAATTCTTTCTTATTCTTTTCTTCAAAAATATCCCAAATTACACCAATAATATTTTTCTTACCAAAAGGTACTTTTACATAATCTCCTGGTTTTAATTTAATATTACTTAGATATGTAAATGGATGATCAAATATATTAGGCAATAGAACAGGATATTTCATAAATTAATTATGATATATATTAAGAGTGTATCTGTCTTTTATCTACTGATAATGCTGCTTCTTTTATAGCTTCTGAAAATGTTGGGTGTGCGTGGCATGTTCTTGCGATATCTTCTGAACTGGCCCCAAACTCCATTGCAACGGACATTTCTGCTATCATTTCTCCTGCATGTGGACCAATTATATGTACACCAAGTACTTTATCAGTTAATTGGTCTGCCAAAATTTTTACAAAACCCTCTGGCTCATCAATTGCTTTGGCTCTCGAATTTGCCATAAAAGGGAATTTACCAATCTTATAACCAATGTTTTCTTTTTTTAATTGCTCCTCAGTTTTACCAACATAAGCTACCTCTGGGGATGTATAAACAACTCCAGGAATAATATCATAATTCACATGACCTGACTGGCCTGCTATAAGTTCTGCAACAGCAATTCCCTCTTCTTCTGCTTTATGGGCTAACATAGGACCATCAATAACATCTCCTATTGCGTATATATTTTTAACATTTGTCTCAAAATTTTTATTTACATTAACTCTTCCTTTTTCATCTAAAGCTACACCAACTTTATCTAAATTTAAGTTTTTAGTATAAGGTCTTCGTCCAACAGATATTAAAACAACATCAACATCATGTTTAACTTTTTGGCCATCATTTTGTGAAGTCTCAACCGTTACACCATTAGAGTTTTTAGTTATTTTATCAACTTTAGTATTAAGGTTGAATTTTATACCTTGCTTCTTTAATATTTTCATAAATTCATTTGAAATATCTCGATCCATTCCGGGAGTGATGTGGTCTAAAAATTCTACAACTGTAACTTCAGTACCAAGTCTTGACCAAACTGATCCCATTTCTAATCCTATATATCCTCCTCCGACAACAATCATTTTATTAGGAAGCTTGGGAATAGATAGGGCTCCAGTTGAAGAAAGAATTCTTTCTTCATCGAAATCTACTCCAGGCAATGATACTGGCTCTGATCCTGTACTGATTATTGTTTTATCAGTTTGAATTATTTTAGTGCCTTCAGAGCCTTCAATTTTTATTGAATTTTCGTTCTCAAATGAACCTTTGCCTTTAAAATATGTGACTTTGTTTTTTTTGAATAAAAATTCCACTCCTTTAGTCAAAACTGTTACAGCTTTGTCTTTATTTTTCATCATTTTATCTAAATTAAGTTTTATTTCTCCAGTCTCAATTCCAATTTTTTCAAAATTTTTAGCACTGTGAAATTTTTCAGATAAATTAAGTAAACTTTTTGATGGAATGCATCCTATATTTAAGCATGTTCCTCCTAAAGAACCTCTAGACTCTATGCATGCTGTTTTAAGACCAAGTTGAGACAATCTAATTGCACAAACATATCCTCCAGGGCCACCACCAATTACTGTAACGTCAAATTTTTCTGGCATATTATAAATTTAAAAATAACTTTCTTGGGTCTTCTAAGTTTTCTTTAACAGTTTTTAAAAAACTTACAGACTCTTTTCCATCAATTATTCTATGATCATAAGACAATGCTAAAAACATTACAGGTCTAGCTTTTATCTCACCATCAACAACAACGGGTCTTTCAACAATATTATGCATTCCAAGAACTGCTGACTGTGGAGGGTTTAAAATAGGAGTAGATAACATTGATCCATAAACACCTCCGTTGCTAATTGTAAATGTTCCCCCTTGAAGATCCTCTATAGTAAGACTACCATTTTTTGCTTTGTCTGACAGATCTTTTATGTTTTTTTCAATGTCCGCAAAAGACATTTCATCAGCATTTTTTAATACCGGAACTACTAATCCTTTTTCAGTTCCGACTGCAAAGCTCACATTATAATAGTTTTTATAAACCATTTCTTCATTTTCAACTTCAGCATTTATTGCAGGAAATAATTTTAATCCAACTATACAAGCTTTTACAAAAAAGGACATAAAGCCAAGTTTAATTCCATAACTGTTTTGGAAATCTTCCTGGTTATCTTTTCTCATTGAAATTATATTTGACATATCAACTTCATTAAACGTTGTGAGCATAGCGGCATTATTTTGAGCTTCTTTTAAACGTTTAGCAATCGTTTGTCTTAGTCTTGACATTTTAATTCGTTCTTCTTCACCGTATTGAATTTTTCTTTCGTTAGGTTGAGGATTAGTTCCCATTAAACTTATTAAATCACCTTTTAAAATTCTACCATCTTTACCTGTCCCTTTTACTTCATCTAAATTAATTTTATTTTCAACAACCATTTTTCTTACGGCAGGAGAAAGTGTTTTATTCTGTTTAATAGATTTGGTTTCTTCAACTTCATCAGTTAATACCAATGGTTCTTCATCAAGCAATAAAGGCTCTTGATTTTTTTTTGCATCTTTTTTCTTTTCGATTTCTAAATTTATTACATTATTTTTTTCAACATTTTCTTTAATTGGCTCAGCTTTCTTTTCTTCTTTAAGAGCACTACCTTCTGAAATCATCCCTAATACAGTTCCAACCTCAACTGTATCACCATCTTTTGAGTTGATCTCTGATATAACACCACTTGCAGGTGCAGGAACTTCTAAGTTTACTTTGTCAGTCTCTAATTCTACTACTGCTTCATCAGCAACTACATTATCACCTTTTTTCTTTAACCATTTCGTGACTGTAGCCTCTGTAATACTTTCTCCCAAAACTGGAACTAATATTTTTTCACTCATTTATTCAAATACTTTATTTATAATTTCTTGTTGTTCGGAATTGTGTCTTCTTGCATAACCTGTAGCAGGTGTAGCATCTGGACTTCTTCCAATGTAAGAAATTGAATTGTTTTTAGCCTTAATAGTCTCTAATGTCCATTGTATATAATCTCTAACAGCAAACCAAGCACCCATATTTTTAGGCTCCTCTTGGCACCAATAAAATTTTGCATTTTTTGCAAATGGTTTTAGTTCTTTAACCAAACTTTTTGCAGGGAAGGGATATAGTTGTTCAATTCTATACAAAATCACATCATTGATTTTTAGTTTCTCTCTTGCCGCAAGAAGATCAAAATAAATTTTTCCAGAGCACAATATAACTTTTCTAATTTTTTTGTCGTCTTTTAACTTAATAAACCCTTTTTGCTTTGCATCGCTAGCATGATCCCATAGAACTCTATGGAAAGAATTTTGTTTACTAAAATCCTCTAAATTTGATACACAATATTTGTTTCTTAAAAGTGACTTAGGTGTCATTATGATTAATGGTTTTCTAAAATCACGGTGCATCTGTCTTCTTAAAGCATGAAAATAATTTGCAGGTGTAGTGCAATTCATAACTTGTAAATTATCATTTGCACATAATTGTAAAAATCTCTCTAATCTTGCAGAGGAGTGTTCTGGACCTTGTCCTTCATAACCATGGGGTAATAACATAACTAGTCCTGATGCTCGTTTCCACTTTCTTTCACCAGATGATATAAATTGATCAATAATTACTTGAGCACCATTTGCAAAATCACCAAATTGAGCTTCCCAAATTGTCAATGTATTCGGTTCTACTAAACTGTATCCATATTCAAATCCTAAAACTGCAAGTTCAGATAAAAAACTATCTACAATTTCAAAATTTTTTTGGTTACTAGATATATTGTTTAAAGGTATGTACCTTGAATTATCAATTTGATTTCTTAAAACTGAGTGTCTTTGACTAAAGGTGCCTCTACCAGAGTCCTGACCTACTAACCTTACTGGATAACCTTCAACCAATAATGAACCAAATGCCAAGGACTCAGCTGTTGCCCAATCAATACCTGAACCTTCATTAATAGTTTTTTTTCTATTTTCCATGATTTTTGCAATGGTTTTGTGAATATTTTTATCAGTTGGAAAAACATGTATTCTGTCAGAAATATTATTTAAAATTTTTAAATCTGATCCAGTCACACCTCTTTTATCTTTACCTCTTTCGGGTTTATATCTCGACCAAGTCCCCTCAAACCATCTAATTTTAGGTTTATAATCTTTCGCATTTTTAAATTGGTCGTCTAATAAATTTTTAAAATCACCTATTTGCTGATCTAAATCTTTTTTCGAAAAAAGCCCTTCATTTACAAGCTTTTGACCATAAATTTTAATTGTAGATGGATGAGATCTAATTTTTTTGTACATAAGTGGTTGGGTGAAAGATGGCTCATCTCCCTCATTATGTCCAAATCTTCTGTAACATATTAAATCAATTACAACATCGCGATTAAATTTTAATCTAAATTCAGTTGCTATTCTAGTTGCGTAAACTACTGCTTCAGGGTCATCTCCATTAACATGGATGATTGGTGCATCAACCATTTTACCTACGTCAGATGGATAAGGAGAGGATCGCGCAAATCTTGGACTTGTTGTAAATCCAATTTGGTTGTTAACAATAATATGGATTGTCCCTCCAGTGTTATGACCAGGGAGTCCAGACATTGCAAAGCACTCTGCCACTATTCCTTGTCCTGCAAATGCTGCATCACCGTGAATTAATATTGGTATAACTTTATTTCTTTGTTTGTCTTTGTGGAAAAATTGTTTAGCTCTAGTTTGCCCAAGAACAACAGGATTAACCGCCTCTAAGTGTGAAGGATTATCTGTTAAACTTACGTGTACAGGATTTCCATCAAATTCTCTATCAGATGAAGCTCCTAAATGGTATTTTACATCTCCAGCGCCATCTTCTGATCCATCCATTTCACCAGCAAATTCATTAAAAATTCTTTTATAAGATTTTTGTAAAACGTTTGCTAAAACATTTAGTCTTCCTCTGTGTGACATTCCTATTTTAACTTCTTTTATTTTAGATTGTCCTCCAATTTTTATAATTTGCTCAAGAGCAGGTATTAGACTTTCTCCGCCATCTAAACCAAATCTTTTAGTACCAACATATTTTGTGTTTAAAAATTTTTCAAAGCCCTCTGCTTGTATTAGTTTATTTAAAATCGCTTGCTTTCCATTTTTTGTAAACTTGAGTGCATTTTCATCTTTTTCAACCCTATCTCTAAACCACATTCTCTCAGTTGGATTTGAAATATGCATATATTCATAACCTATAGGACCACAATAAGTTTTTTTTAAAAACTTCAGTATTTCTCTAATATTTGCACTTTTTTTATTTATTATTCCGTTTAGAAAAATTTCTTTGTCATAATCTTCTTTTTTAAAACCATAGTACTCAGGATGTAATTCGTCTAAATATTCTGACTTCATCAATTCTAAAGGATCTAATTTTGATAATAGATGTCCCCTTAAGCGATAAGCTCTTATCAGGGCTACGGCACTTATTGAATTTTTATTTGAATTTGCAATTACTTGAAAATTAAACTTGCTAGAATTATCTTTGTTTTTTTCATTTTCTTTAGCTGTTTTCTCGACATCCTCAATATTAATTTTTTTTGAAAAAGGTTTCCATGACGGTCCATTTATCTCGTCGACTAATATCTTCATATCCTCATCTACACTTGAGAAATATTCAATCCAACTTTCAGAGAGAGATGGATCTTTATTTATAAATTTTACATACATTTCCTCAATAAATGCACTATTAGCTTTATTTAGAAATGATGTTTTTTTATATTCCAGATTTTTAGGAGAGCTCATTTTATTTTAATATAATACTAAATTTTGTTTTCAATTGGACAATTTATTTAACAATGTTTTTCCAATTTCTGAAGGGGATGTGGCAACTTCTATACCACAATCTTCCATTTTTTTGATCTTATCTTTGGCCCCACCTTTGCCACCTGATATTATGGCGCCTGCATGTCCCATTCTTCTACCCGGCGGTGCTGTAACACCTGCAATAAAACCAACCATGGGTTTTTTTATTTCATGATTTTTTACAAATTCAGCTGCTTCTTCTTCAGCTGATCCTCCTATTTCACCAATCATTAAAATTGATTTAGTTTCCTCATCCTTTAAAAATAAATCTAAACAATCAATGAAGTTCGTACCATTTATTGGATCACCACCTATACCTATACATGTTGATTGTCCCAAATCATTCTCTGTAGTTTGTGCGACAGCCTCATAGGTCAAAGTTCCAGATCTTGATACAATACCAACAGAACCCTTTTTATGTATATTTCCTGGCATTATTCCGATCTTGCATTCATCAGGCGTAATTATCCCTGGACAATTGGGACCGATTAATCTTGATTTTGAATTAAGTAACTTTTTTTTGACCTTAATCATATCAAGAACTGGTATACCCTCAGTGATACAAACGATTAATTCTAAGTTAGCTTCAATGGCCTCTATGATTGCTGCAGATGCAAATTTCGCAGGAACATAAATCATAGTTGCGTTGGCACCAGTTCCATCGACTGCTTCCTTTACTGTATTAAATACTGGTCTATCTAGATGAGTTTGACCACCTTTTTTTGGTGTAACTCCTCCGACTAAATTTGTTCCATATTTAATTGCTTGCTCTGAATGAAAAGTTCCGTGACTACCTGTAAAACCCTGGCAAATTAACTTCGTGTTTTTATTAACTAAAACTGACATTTATTTAATAGCCTCTACAATTTTTTTAGCAGCATCCGATAAATCAGATGCAGAAATTAACTCGAGACCTGAATTATCAAGTATTTTTTTTCCCTCTTCAAAATTTGTTCCGGCCAATCTTACAACTAAAGGAACATTCATTTTTATTTCTTTTGCTGCATCCACAACACCTTGGGCAAGAACATCACATCTCATTATTCCACCAAAAATATTAATCAATATTCCTTTAACATTTTTATCTGATAAAATTATTTTAAAAGCAGCCGCCACTTTTTCTTTAGAAGCACCACCACCAACATCTAAAAAATTTGCTGGCTCCTTTCCATATAATTTAATTATGTCCATAGTTGCCATTGCAAGCCCAGCTCCATTAACCATGCATCCAATTGTTCCATCAAGTTTAATATATGCTAAATCATGCTTGCTAGCTTCTATCTCTGTTTCTTCTTCTTCATTGAGGTCTCTCAACTCAATTAGCTCTGGATGTCTGAATAAAGCATTTCCGTCAAAATTCATTTTTGCATCTAAACAAATCAACTCTTTTTCTTTTGTTAAAATTAAAGGATTAATTTCAATTAGATTAGCATCCGTTTCTATAAATAATTTGTATATGGACTTGATTAGACTAATTCCTTGTTCTTTTGTTTCTTCACCTAGATTAAAAATACTTATTATTTTATTACAATTTTCATCAGATATTTCGTTATCTAAATCTACTTTTGTTGTTAAAATTTTCTCAGGAGAATTGATTGCGACTTCCTCTATATCCATACCCCCTTGATCACTTGAGATAAAAGCTATCTTTGAGCTCGCACGATCTACAACGCAAGACAAATAAAATTCTTTATCAATGTTAGATGAAACTTCGACATATAATCTTTTAACAATTCTTCCACTAGGTCCTGTCTGATGAGTGATTAATTTTTTTCCAAGCAAGGATTTTGCCTCTGTTTCAAGACTATTTAAATCATTTACTATTTTAACTCCACCAGCTTTACCTCTGCCTCCAGCATGAATTTGTGCTTTCAACACATATTTATCAGTTTTTAGATTTTTAGCTTTTTCCAGTAATTCATTTACATCTAGAGCATAAACTCCATCCGGAACTTTAGCTCCATATTTTCTAAGTATATTCTTTGCTTGGTGTTCGTGAATATTCATTAACTAGTTATTTAAACTAGGATCAATTTTGGATGCAGCTTCCCATAATTTTTTTACAGCATCTACTGAGTTATTAAACTCAGATTTTTCATTTTCATCTAGCTCAATTTCTTCGATTTTTTCTATACCGTTCTTTCCAACAATTACTGGCACTCCAGCATAAATATTGCTTATTCCGTATTGTCCATTTAAATGTGCAGCACAAGGGAGCATTTTTTTGCTATCTTTTAAGTATGCTTCTGCCATTTCAACACCTGACGCTGCTGGTGCATAAAATGCTGAACCTTTTTCTAAATATTTAACAATTTCAGCACCTCCATCTCTAGTTCTTTGATTTATACTTTCCAATTTATCTTTTGAAATTTTTCCTTCTTTAACTAAATCTAATAATGGTTTTCCTGAAACTTTTGTAAATCTTGGTAGAGGAACCATAGTATCTCCATGACCTCCCATTACCATTGCCTCAATTTCTCTAACAGGCACATTTAACTCTAGAGATAAAAATAGTTTAAATCTTGATGTGTCTAATATTCCAGCCATTCCAACAACTTTGTTAGGTGATAGTCCAGAAAATTTTTGAAAAGCCATAACCATTACATCTAATGGATTTGTGATACATATAACAAAGGCATTTGGTGCATGCTGCTTTATACCTTCAGCAACCTGTTTTATAATTTTTAAATTTATTCCTAATAAATCATCTCTACTCATTCCTGGTTTTCTTGGAACACCAGCTGTAATAATGATTACATCTGAATTTTTTATATCTTCATAATTATCAGTACCTGAAAATTTTACATTAAATCCATCAACAGATGAAGACTGTGCAATATCTAATGCTTTACCTTTAGCAATTCCACTTGCTACATCAAATAATACTACTTCATCAACAAGCTCCTTTAGTCCAATTAAATGCGCTAAAGTTCCACCTATTTGTCCAGCTCCAATTAATGATATTTTTGACATTTTATTATTTCATTGTTGGCATTATAAATTCAGGATCTGATCTAACACCTGAAGGCCATCTTGAAGTGATTGTTTTTAATTTAGTATAAAATCTAACTCCTTCTGGCCCGTGCATATGTTGATCTCCAAATAATGATCTCTTCCATCCACCAAAACTATGAAAAGCAACTGGCACAGGGATAGGGATATTAATTCCAACCATTCCTACTTTAATTTGATTTGCAAATGTTCTTCCTGCATCTCCATCTCTTGTATAAATACTTGTTCCATTACCAAACTCATGGTCATTAATTAAATTTAATGCTTCGTTAAAATCTTTAGCTCTGACAACAGATAATACAGGTCCAAATATCTCCTCTTTATAAATTCTCATATCTTTTTTAACATTATCGAATAAGCAACCACCAATATAATAACCGTCTTCATAACCTTGAAGTTTGATATCTCTTCCATCAACCACAAGGTCTGCTCCTTCTTTAATACCTAAATCAACATAACCTCTTACTCTTTCAAGATGCTCTTTTGTTACTAAAGGACCCATTTCAGAATTCTTATCCATGCCTGGTCCAATTTTTAAAGCTTCCACTTTTTTAGATAATTCATCGACTAGTTTGTCACCTACATTACCAACAGCAACAGCAACAGATTGAGCCATACATCTTTCTCCTGCAGACCCATATGCTGCACCCATTAGACCGTTTACTGCTTGATCTAAATCACAATCTGGCATGACAACACAATGATTTTTAGCTCCTCCAAGAGCTTGAACACGTTTTTCATTTTTGGCTGCATTTTCATAAATGTATTTAGCAATAGGTGTTGATCCAACAAAACTAACTGCGGATATATCTTTATGTTCCAAAATTGCATCTACAACTTCTTTATCTCCATTAACAACATTCAAAACCCCATCTGGTAAACCAGCTTCACTAAATAGCTCTGCAAGTTTTAATGGACAAGATGGATCTTTTTCAGAAGGTTTTAATACAAATGTATTTCCGCAAGCTATTGCCATTGGAAACATCCACATTGGAACCATTGCAGGAAAATTAAATGGTGTAATACCTGCACATACACCTAATGGCTGTCTCACTGACCAGCTATCAATGTTTGTACCTACATTTTCTGTAAAGTCACCTTTTAGCATTTGTGGAATTCCACATGCAAATTCAACTACCTCTAAACCTCTTGTGAGAGAACCTTTGGCATCTTCATAAACTTTTCCATGCTCTGATACAATCATCTTAGCTAGCAAGTCAGAGTTTTTTTCAATTATTTCTTTGTATTTAAATATTATTCTAGCTCTTTGTATTGGAGTTACATTTGACCATGTTTCAAATGCCTTTTTTGCTTTTTGTACTGCTAAATCAAGATCTTGTTTTGTACCAAGTCTTACCTCAGACTCTTGTTTGCCTATAGCGGGATTAAATACTTTTCCTTTTCTATCAGATGTACCTGAAACAATTTTACCATCGATAAAATGCTCAATTAAATTCATGGATGTATTTAAATAAGTAATTATGTGGTTGCAAGCATTTTCTTTATCTCAGCAATAGCTTTTGCTGGATTTAATCCTTTTGGACATGCGTTAGTGCAGTTCAAGATCGTGTGGCATCTATAAAGCTTAAGTTCATCTGCAACCTTTTGAAGTCTTTCCTTTCTATCTTCGTCTCTGCTATCCATTATCCATCTATAAGCTTGTAATAAAACTGCAGGACCTAAATACTTATCGCCATTCCACCAATAACTAGGACATGAAGTAGAACAACAAGCACACATTATACATTCATAAGCTCCATCAAGTTTAGCTCTATCTTCTTGAGATTGATGAATCTCTGTTGTTTCACTTTTTGAATTATTTTTTAACCAAGGCTCAATAGATTGGTATTGTTTATATAATCCACTTAAGTCTCCTATTAAATCTTTTTTTACTTTTAAGTGAGGCAAAGGGTATATATCTATATCTCCCTTAATTTCTGCATGTGGCTTAGTGCATGCAAGACCATTTTTTCCACCCATATTCATTGCACATGAACCACAAACTCCATGCGCACAAGATCTTCTATATGCAAGTGTTGGATCTATTTCGTTTTTAATTTTATTTAGTATATCTAAAACTTTAGATGGACAATTATCCATATCTACTTCATATGTGTCTATCCTTGGGTTCTCTCCAGTGGATGGATCCCATCTATAAACATTGACTTTTCTAATATTCTTTGAACCAGTTTTGTCTTTAAAATATTTACCTTTATTAACTTTTGAGTTTTGTGGTAAATTTAATTGAACCATTAATACACTCTTTCTTGAGGAGGAAAATATTGGACTTCATTTGTTAGTGTTGAAGTATGTACATCTCTGTATTCAATTTTAGTATTTTTTCCATCACACCAAGATAATGTATGTTTCATAAATTTTTCATCATTTCTTTTCGGATAATCTTCACGAGCATGAGCTCCTCTGCTTTCTTTTCTGTGATATGCAGAATCTACCGTTGTTATCGCTTGTCTAATTAAATTATCAAACTCTAAAGTCTCAACTAAATCAGTATTGAATACCAATGATTTATCTTTAACAGAAATCGACTCCATGCCGTCATAAGTTTTTCTGATCTCATCCACACCCTCTTTAAGATTCTTTTCAGTTCTAAATACAGCACATTTAGACTGCATTGTTTTTTGCATCGCCAGTCTAAGTTCAGCGGTTCCGTTATCTCCCTCTGCATACCTTAGTTTATCAAATCTATTTAGACATTTTTCAGTTTCGCTTTCACTAACTTCTTCGTGAGGCGTACCAGGTTTTACTGATTCCGCTGCTCTCTTAGCTGCAGCTCTTCCAAAAACAACCAAATCAATAAGTGAATTTGAACCTAATCTATTTGCTCCATGCACAGATACACACGCAGCCTCACCAATCGCCATCAAACCTGGGACTGTTTTTTGAGACCCATTTACTGTTAAAACTTCAGCTTTATAATTTGTTGGTATACCGCCCATATTATAATGAACTGTTGGAACAACTGGTATTGGCTCTTTAGTTACATCTACATTTGCAAATAATCTTGCTGCTTCTGTAATTCCTGGCAATCTATCTTCAATAACTTTTTTATCTAAATGACTTAAATACAAATGAACATGGTCTTGATCTTTACCAACACCTCTTCCCTCATTTATTTCAATTGACATTGATCTGCTAACTACATCTCTTGATGCAAGATCTTTAGCGTTAGGAGCATATCTTTCCATAAATCTCTCACCTTTAGAGTTTACCAAATATCCACCTTCACCTCTTACACCTTCAGAAATAAGTGTTCCATGTCCATATATTCCTGTTGGGTGAAATTGTACAAACTCCATATCTTGAAGAGGTAATCCAGCTCTTAATACCATTGCATTACCATCACCAGTACAAGTATGTGCGGATGTTGCTGAGTAATACACTTTCCCATATCCTCCTGTGGCTATAATTGTTATGTGAGATCTAAAACGATGAATAGTTCCGTCATTTAAATTCCAAGCAATTAAACCTTTACATTGTCCATCTTTCATAATTAAGTCTAATGCAAAATATTCTATAAAAAATTCTGTGTTATGTTTAAGTGCTTGACCATACAATGTATGAAGAATTGCATGACCAGTTCTGTCTGCTGCAGCACAAGTTCTTTGTACAATTCCATTTCCATAATTTTTTGTCATTCCTCCAAATGGTCTTTGATAAATTTTTCCGTCTTCAGTTCTGCTAAAAGGAACACCATACTTTTCTAATTCTAATACTGCTTTTGGAGCTTCCTTACACAAGTATTCAATACTATCTTGATCGCCTAACCAATCTGCTCCTTTTACAGTATCGTACATATGCCAACGCCAATCATCTTCTCCCATATTTCCAAGGGCTGCTGAAATTCCACCTTGTGCAGCTGATGTATGACTTCTAGTTGGAAAGACTTTAGAAATGCATGCAGTTTTTAATCCAGCTTCACTTAAGCCAACTGCAGCTCTTAGGCCAGAACCTCCAGCACCAAGCACAACGACATCGTATTCATGATCTATAATATTATAAGATTTCATATAGTTAGTTTAAATACCGCAAATATTGTAATTAAAGGAATTGTTATAGCAAAAAAATTTATAGCTTTGTTTGCGGCATTTTTGATTTTTTCGTCCTTAATATAGTCTTCAAAAACCTCACTTATGCTTAATGCCGAGAAAAAGTAAGCAAAAATAAGAAAAACACTAAATATGAACTTTGAAGGTTGAGAAGTTAGAAAAGTTAATATCTCTAAGTAACTTTTATCGTAAATACTAACCAAATTTAAAGCAAACCATAACATCAAAGGTACTAATATGAGAGAACTCACTTTTAGAAATACCCACTTTTTTGTTACTGCTCTCATTACAATAAATTTCTTCCTATTAAATAAATTGAAACGGTTAATACAAAAGATCCAAATATTACAATCAAGCCAGTAATCTTTGTAGTTTTTAATTCAAATCCATAACCAAAATCCATTATTAAATGTCTTATCTCACTTAAGATTTGAAAACTAAAAGACCATGTAATACCCAATATGAAAAATTTTCCAATAATAGATTGGAGGAATAATTTTATAAATTCATGACTTCCTTCGCTAAATGAAAAAAATATAAAAAAAATACAAATTAAAGTTATTGCTAATATATTTATTATTCCTGTAATTCTATGAGATATTGAAACCAAAGATGAAACATGCCATCTATAAATTTGAATATGAGGAGATAAAGGATTATTTTCCATTTTGATGTGCTTTCATTATTGTTTCTGCAATTTCAACAGAATTTAATGCGGCGCCTCTTAATAGGTTATCTGAAACGATCCACAAGTTAATTGAATTCTCTTTTGTTTTATCATCTCTAATTCTTGAGATAAATGTTTCATCACTACCAGTTGCTTCTATTGGTGTACTATATCCGCCATTTTCTCTTTTATCTATAACTCTACAACCATCAGCATTATTTAATGCTTCTCTGATTTGTTCTAGAGAATAAGGATTTTCAAACTCTATATTTACCGACTCTGAATGTGATACAAGAACAGGAATTCTAACGCACGTAGCTGTTAGCTCTATATTATTGTCCAGTATTTTTTTTGTTTCATTAGTCATTTTCAATTCTTCTTTTGTGTATCCATCATTCGAAAAAACATCAATTTGAGGAATTATATTGAAAGCTATTTGTTTAGTAAAATTTTTAGATTGAACAGAATTTCCATCAAGATAAGATTTAGTTTGTTCAATCAATTCATCCATAGGTGCTTTTCCGCCTCCAGAAACAGATTGATAGGTAGAAACTATCACCCTTTTTATTTTATATAAATCATGTAATGGTTTAAGAGCTAATACTAACTGAGCTGTTGAGCAGTTAGGATTTGCCACAATATTTTTTTTCATTTCATTAATTTTTTCTGCATTCACTTGAGGCACAATAAGTGGAACATCGGGGTCCATTCTAAAAAAACTGGAATTATCAATTACAGTTGTTAATTTTGCTGCATTTTCTGCGTATTGTTCTGCAATTTTACCGCCAGCTGCAAAAAAAGTTATATTTGCTTTTGAAAAATCATATTTTTCAAGATCATGGACTTCGTAATCTTTACCTTTAAAACTTATTTTTTTTCCAGCACTATTAGAAGAGGCTACTAAAAAAAGGTTATCAAATTTAATATCTTTTTTTTCTATAACTTCTAGAGTCTTTCTTCCAACATTACCGGTTGCACCGATGATAGCTATATTAGTCATTTAAAGATTTATACTAAATGAAAGGTAAATCGCAAACTGTTCCATCAAAACTTTTGCCATTTATATCAATTTTGAATGTTTGCGAAGCTTCAAAATACGGTTTTTTGACCATTGCAATGCCAATAACTTGCTTAAATGTAGGATTATAACAACCTGACCTTAGGTCTCCAATAATATTATTTTTTTCATCAGTTAAATTCATTGACCCTGTAACACTTATTTCTTCAGCATTTATTTTTACACCCATTAATTTCTTCTTAATTCCTTCAGCTTTAATTTTTTTTAATGCATCTTTTCCAATAAAATCTATCCCAGTATCTAAATTTACATATTTATCAAATCCGCACTCAAATGGATTATCATGGATGTCAATATCATTTCCCCACGAGAGTAAAGAACTTTCAATTCTTTCGACTAAATTTGGACATCCTGGTTTAACATTAAATTCTCCACCAACTTCAAATAACTTATCATATAAAGCCAATCCAGCTTCTGTATGTTCCATATAAACTTCAAATCCACCTTGTTTCGACCAGCCAGATCTTGCAATTAAATGTTCTGCACCACCAAACTCGAAGTATCCAAACCCAAAAAATTTTAATTCATTTATTTTTGGACCTAATACTTTCTCCATTAATTGGAATGATTTTGGACCTTGGACTGAAAAAATATCCACATCTGGTTCTGAGATCTCTACTTCAAAATTATAACCAATTGCTAAACCTTTCGCATAAAGCCCAACATCTGAATCTGATAAAGATATCCACCATTTTTCATCAGATAATTTTAAAACAACAGGATCATTTATTATTCCACCTTTATTGTCAATTATTGGACAATAATAACATCTTCCTTCTTTTGCTTTTGATAGATCTCTACAAGTCATCATCTGAACCAATTTAGATGAATCTTTACCAGAAATTTCAAGTTGTCTTTGTACAGCTGCGTCCCAAACTTGAACATCTTCTTTTAAATGATGGTATAGACTTTCTATACTTCCAAATGAGGCTGGTAATAACATATGGTTATAAACAGTATAAGAAGTTACACCTTGTTTTTCTACTCTTGAAGTATATTTCGTTCCTCTAAGCCGTCTAGATTTTGCAATATAAAAATTTTTCATATTTTTTAGCTTAGTGTCATCTTTTTATGAGTTTGTAAAGAAAGTAAGTTATAAATTTTAAAAATTTTAGCTAAACTCTTTTGCTCTTTTCCTCAATTCGAATTTTTGGATTTTGCCTGTTGATGTTTTTGGAAGTTCACAGAAGTCTATTTTTTTTGGAATTTTGAACCCTGCTAGAGTTTCTCTACAAAAATCGATTAATTCTTTTTCATTTGTCTCTTTATCTGCCACTTTCTCTATAAATGCGCATGGAACTTCTCCCCATTTCTCATCTGGTTTTGCTACTACAGCAACAATTGAAACAGCTGGGTGCTTAGAAAGTGTGTTTTCGATTTCGATAGAAGAAATATTCTCTCCACCTGAAATAATAATATCTTTCGACCTATCTTTAACCTTGATGTATCCATCTGCATAAATAACTGCCAAATCGCCAGAGTGAAACCATCCATCTTTCATAGCCTTTTCAGTGGCCTCTTTGTCTTTAAAATACCCTTTCATAACAACATTACCTTTAATCATTATCTCGCCAATGGTTTCTCCATCCTTAGGCACGGGTTTCATAGTTTCTGGATCTAAAACAACCACTCCTTCTGTGTTTGGAAACCTCACACCTTGCCTTGCTTTAATTTCATTAATTTTATCTTCTTCAAAACCATTCCATTCATCATTCCAAGCACATTGTAAAACATGTCCATATGTTTCTGTTAAACCATAGACATGCATTACCTCAAATCCTAATGCTTTCATTTTTTTGAAAATAATACTTGGAGGTGGTGCTCCAGCAGTTAAAACATAAACTTTGTTTTTTAATTCTTTGATATCATTTTGTGATGCACCTGTTATCATATTAAGTACAATAGGTGCGCCTCCAAAATGGGTAATGTCATGCTTTTCAATTAATTCAAATATTTTTTTTACATCAATAGCTCTTAAACAAACTGTTTTTCCATTTAACATTGGTATTGTCCACGGGTACCCCCATCCATTACAGTGGAACATTGGTACAACTGTTAAAAAATTTAATCTATTTGGCATATTCCAAGCAACGGCACTACCTGTTGACATTAAATAAGAACCTCTATGATGATAAACAACACCTTTTGGATTTCCAGTTGTTCCAGATGTATAACTTAAAGAAATCGCTTGCCACTCATCCTTTGGTTTTTTCCAAATATAATTTTCATCACCAGTATTTAAAAATTCCTCATATTCTCTATCACCAATTTTTTTTAATAAGGATTGATCTGCAAAATCGTCTTGAACATCAATTACAATTGGTTTGTCTTTTAAAGTTGATAAAGCCTTTTCTGCAATAGCATGTAATTGCCTGTCTATTATTAATACTTTTGCTTCACTGTGTTCTAAAATATAAGCAACAGTTTTTGCATCAAGTCTTGAATTAATTGTATTTAAAACAGCTCCTGTCATAGGAACAGAATAATGTGCCTCGAAAATCTCTGGAGTGTTAAAGGTCATAACTGAAACTGTATCTCCTTCAACAATACCAATTTTCTCTAGTGCACTTGCAAATTTGATACACCTGTTAAATACTTCCGTCCATGTAAAAGATTTTGTTTCATATACTAAAGCTTCGTAGTTTGGATAAATATCTTTCGCTCTTTCTAGAAAGCTTAGCGGCGTTAAAGGGACATAATTTGAGGGATTTTTATCTAAGTTCTGATTATATTTGTTCATCAATTAAATTTTGCGCTCATAGTATATTCACTACCAGAAATAGCAGATTTATAATGGCTCTCAGCTCTAGGCAAAATTTTATCAAAATAGTAATTTCCTGTATTTAATTTATCTTCATAAAACTCTTTATTATTTTCCAAATTTTCATAGCTTTTTCTCATTGTCTTTAGCCATATAAATGAAAGACAAAAATAACCAAAAAATCTTAAATAATCGTTACATGATGCGCTTATATCGTCTTTTGGTGTGTTACCATTAGGAGATATCCAGTCAGTGAAATCTGACAATATATTTTTTAATTCAGATATTTTTTTTACATGTTCATTTAATTTATCTACTTTTGAACAATTTTGTATTTCTGTTTCTACATATTTCATAAAATTATCAAAAACTTTTTTTTGACTTATTTTTCTAAATACAAAATCAATTGCCTGCACTGAATTAGTTCCTTCATAAATAGGTGTAATTCTATTATCTCTAAATAATTGTTCTATCCCTTGGTCTTTTGTATAACCATAGCCACCAAAAACCTGGATTGCTTCATTGGTTATTTCCATACCCATATCTGTAAAAAATGACTTAATAACAGGCGTCATAAGACCTACAATATCCGATGCATCTTTTTTTACTTCCTCCGAACTATGACTTAAGCTTACATCTACTTGCTGAGCCATCCAAAAAGATAAGGATCTTTCTCCCTCAATTATAGACTTCATATTTAATAAACTTCTTCTTATATCTGCATGCTTAATGATTAAATCTGTTTCTCCATTAGAATTATTATTTGATTTACCTTGCTTTCTCTCTTTTGAATAACTTAAAGCAGTTTGATAAGCTGTTTCAGATAGACCTAGTCCTTGTATACCGACAACGATTCTTTCTAAGTTCATCATAGTGAACATAGAATTTAAGCCTTTGTTCTCTGGTCCGATCATATAACCTTTGGCATCATCAAAACTTAATACACATGCAGGTGAACCTTTAATACCCATTTTTGATTCAATAGAAACAGTATTAACTCCATTTCTTGGACCAATTGAACCGTCATCATTAATTTCATATTTTGGTACTAAAAATAAACTTATTCCTTTCGTTCCTTTAGGAGCGTCCTGAGTTCTTGCTAAAACAAGGTGTATAATATTTTCAGTTAAATCGTGATCGCCAGATGTAATAAAAATTTTTTGTCCACTTATATTATAAGTGCCATTTTCATTTTTAATTGCATTTGTTTTAATTAATCCTAAATCAGTTCCACACTGTGGTTCTGTTAAACACATTGTCCCACTCCATTTACCCTCAACAATCTTAGGAAGATATGTATTTTTAATCTCTTCAGTTGCATGACTCAAAATACAGTTATACGCACCTATACTTAATTCACTATATAATTTAAATGATAAACTTGATGATGAAAGCATTTCATCAAAAAAAGCACTTACAGTTTTAGGCATTCCTTGACCACCATATTTTGGATCACAAGTTAAAGATACCCATCCATCTTCGATAAATTTTGAATATGCTTCTTTATAACCTGGAGGGGTTCTGACTACTCCATTCTCATAGACACAAGGGTTTTCGTCTCCAGCTTTTGCTAAAGGAAGAAGCATTTCTTCATTAATTTTTGCAGCTTCCTCTAAGATATCTTTTACTAGATCAGAAGTGACTTCTTTATATTTTTCAATTTCGTTATAATTTTTATTATCTTTTAGATGTTCAAATAAGAACATCATATCTTTCACAGGTGCGGAATAAACAGTCATAAATTTAATAGTATCAAATTAAGTTAATTTTTTTAATTTTGCAAATATGCAATAATCGCATCTCCCATACCAGAAGTTGAAATTTCTTTTGTTCCTTTTGACACAATATCTTTAGTTCTTAGCCCATCATCTAGTACATTTTGCACTGCTTTTTCAAGATCATCAGCTTCTTTATCTAAATCAAGAGAGTACCTCAAGGCCATTGCAAAACTCAAGATAGTTGCAATAGGATTTGCAATCCCTTTTCCAGCAATATCTGGAGCAGATCCATGAACAGGTTCATACATTGCTCTCATTTCGCCATCTTTATTTTTTGCACCCAAAGAAGCCGAAGGTAATAAACCTAAAGATCCCGTCAGCATAGATGCTTCATCTGACAACATATCACCAAACAAATTATCTGTCACAATTACATCAAATTGCTTTGGATTTCTCAAAAGTTGCATTGCACAATTATCTGCAAGCATATGATTTAACTCAACATCTTTAAATTCTTTATCGTGAAGATTTTGAACTTCCTCTTTCCATAATTGACCTGCTTCCATAACATTCGATTTTTCACAGGAAGTAACTTTATTGTTTCTCTTCTTTGCTAAATCAAATGCAACTCTAGCAACTCTTTTAATTTCTGATGAAGTATAAGTATGAGTATTTATTCCTTTACGTTCGCCATTATCAATTGGCTTGATACCTCTTGGTTCACCAAAATAAATACCACCTGTCAATTCTCTAACAATCATGATGTCTAAACCTGATACAATTTCAGGTTTTAGAGTAGATGCCTCAACTAATTGTTTAAAACAAATTGCAGGCCTCAAATTTGCAAATAATTTTAATTCTTTTCTTAGCTTAAGAAGAGCTCTCTCAGGTCTTTTGGAAAAATCTAAATTATCATATTTTGGTCCACCCACAGCTCCTAAAATGACTGCTTCACATTCTAATGATTTATAAAATACTTCATCTGTAATCGGTGTTCCGTGCTTGTCGTAAGATGCTCCTCCAACTAAAGCTTCTTCCATATCAAAATCAAGAGATTTATTTACATTAAACCAAGTTATAATTTTTTTAACTTCACCAATAACCTCGGGACCAATACCATCACCTGGTAATAATAAGAATTTTCTTTTTTTGACTTTAATCATTAAATATCCAAGGCTTTGCGGATTTTAATTTTTCTTCAAATGAAATTATTTTATTAGACTTTTCTAAAGACAGTGCAATATCATCTAGTCCCTCAATTAAACATTTTTTTTTAAATTCATCTAATTCAAATTTGATTTCTTTATTTCCAAAAATTATTTTTTGATCTGGTAAATTTATTGCAATTTCTTCTTGTCTCTTAGAATATTCAGAAAGTTCTTTTATCTGTTCATCATTAACTTTAATAGGCAATATTCCATTTTTAAAACAATTATTATAAAATATATCTGCATAACTAGTGCTTATAACGCAAGTGATACCAAAGTCTAAAAGTGCCCATGGCGCATGTTCTCTAGATGATCCACATCCAAAATTATTCCCTGCAATTAGAATCTTAGAATTATCATATGGGGATTTATTTAAGATAAAGTCATCTACTACCTTACCTTTTTCGTCATATCTCATTTCATAAAATAAATTTTTTCCAAGTCCTGTTCTTTTTATTGTTTTTAAAAATTGCTTTGGAATAATCATATCTGTATCAATATTTACAATTGGTAAATATGCAGGAATACTTTTTAATGTTGAGAATTTGTTCATTTAACTATTGTATTTTCTAACGTCATCTAAATTTCCAGATATAGCAGCTGCAGCAGCCATAGCTGGGCTAACTAAATGTGTTCTTCCACCTCGTCCTTGTCTTCCTTCGAAATTTCTATTTGATGTTGATGCACATCTTTCTTCTGGCTTCAACTTATCTGCATTCATAGCTAAACACATTGAACAACCTGGCTCACGCCATTCAAATCCAGAATTTTTAAATATTACATCTAAACCTTCTTGCTCTGCTTGTTGTTTTACTAATCCTGAACCAGGAACTATCATTGCATTTACATGAGAAGCAATTTTTTTATCTTTTAAGATTTTTGCAGCTTCTCTTAGATCTTCGATTCTTCCATTTGTGCAACTTCCAATAAAAACTTTATCAATTCTAATATCTTTTATTTTAGTTTTCGGCTTTAAACCCATATATTTTAATGATCTATTGATAGAATTTTTTCTGTCTTCGTTTAGCTCATTTTCAGGATCAGGAACAATTCCATCAATATCTACCACATCCTGAGGCGAAGTTCCCCAAGTTACCATTGGTTTAATATCTTTGCCCTCAAGACTGATTTCTTTGTCAAATACTGCATCACCATCAGACTTTAATTTACTCCAATATTCTAATGCTTTGTCCCAATTTGAATTCTTTGGAGACATTGGTTTACCTTTTAAATAATTAAAAACTTTTTCATCTGGTTCTATTAATCCAGCCCTTGCTCCACCTTCAATTGTCATATTGCAAATCGTCATTCTTTGTTCGACACTTAAATTAGAAATTAAGTTTCCAGCATATTCAATTACATAACCAGTTCCACCAGCTGTACCAATTTTTCCAATTATTTGTAATATTACATCCTTTGATGTTACTCCAACAGGAAGAGAACCATTAACGTTTATTCTAAAATTTTTTGATTTTTTTTGAACTAAAGTCTGCGTTGCCAATACATGCTCTACTTCTGAAGTTCCGATTCCAAATGCTAGTGCACCGAATGCTCCGTGAGTGGCTGTATGACTATCACCACAAACGATAATAGTTCCAGGTTGTGTGAAACCTTGTTCTGGACCAATAATATGAACTATTCCTTGTCTTTTATCGTTCATTCCAAAAAGATTTATTCCAAATTCTGTACAATTTTTTTCTAGTGTCTCAATTTGTATTTTTGAATCTTCGTCAGTAATAGGTACTGATCTATCCGTTGTTGGAACATTATGATCTGCTACTGCTAAAGTTAAAGAAGGTTGTCTAACTTTTCTATTAGAATTTCTTAAACCTTCAAATGCTTGTGGACTAGTAACTTCATGAATTAAATGTCTATCAACAAATAAAAGTGAAGTCCCATCCTCTTGTTGATGAACAAGATGATCATTCCATATTTTATCGTATATAGTTTGAGACATTGTAAAAAATTATTTTTTTACTTCAGGATTTTCTTTTTTTTCATCAGTTTTTTTTTCTACTGATGGGGTTTCTTCTTTAGTTTCTTTTTTTTCTTCTGGTTTTTTTGCTTCTACTTTTGGAGCATCTTTATTGGTATCTTGTGGGCTATCTGCTGTTTTTTGTTCTGTATCAGGCATAACATTTTCTTCTGTTACTTCGTGAATCTTAGTTTCAACATCTATACCTATTTTCTTTTTAATTTTTTCTGCAATTCTTGCAGATTTACCTGTTCTATCTCTCAAATAATATAACTTGGCTCTTCTAACTTTTCCTGACCTTACAACTTTAATTGTATCTACAATCGGACTATATAAAGCAAATGTTCTTTCCACACCCTCACCAAAAGAAATTTTTCTTACAGTAAAAGAAGAATTGATATCTCTATTTTTTTTTGCAATACACACACCTTCAAAATATTGAATTCGATCTCTTTTTCCCTCAGTTATTCTAACTCCAACTTTAACAATGTCCCCTGGGAAAAATTCTGGATGCTTTCTCTCAGAAATAATTTTTTTTACCTTAGATTGATTAATTTCCTCAATTGTCTTCATTTTAATTCTCTTTAGTCTTTTTATATAATTGCCACAAATCTGGTCTTCGGTCGCGTGTTATAGCCTCAGATTGAGATAAACGCCAGTCTTTAATTTTGGCGTGATCGCCTGATAATAGCACATCTGGAACACTTTTTTCCTCCCATATTTGCGGTTTTGTAAATTGAGGATACTCTAAAAGTCCGTTTTCAAAACTTTCTTCTTTAGCTGAATTTGTATTGCCAAGAATACCAGGAATAAATCTTAATATTGCATCAAGAATTACAAAAGAAGCTCCTTCACCTCCAGATAAAACAAAGTCTCCTATACTTACTTCCTCAATATTTCTTGTTTTTAATAATCTTTCATCAACTCCTTCAAAGTGTCCACAAATTATATTTATTGTTTTTTCTTGAGATAGTTGTTTTGCTAACTGATGATTGAACAACTTACCCTTCGGACTTAGATAAATAATCTTTTCGCCATCTTTAACATTCTTATCTATTGATTTTGCTAATACATCTGCTTTCATTAACATACCTTCACCTCCTCCATAGGGAGTGTCATCAACAGTTTTATGTTTATCAAAAGCATACTCTCTTATATCCACAATATCTATTTTCCATTTATTCTCTGATAGTGCTTTACCAAAAATACCTTGACCTAAATAACCTGGAAAAAAATCTGGATAGAGTGTGAATATACGAGCTTCTAACATTATTTTTTTTCTTCTTCCTTAGGTGCTTCTGCTGCCTTAGCTTCTTCCTTAGGTGCTTCTGCTGCCTTAGCTTCTTCCTTAGGTGCTTCTGCTGGCTTAGATGCATCTCCTTCTGGTTTCGCTTCTCCACCTTCGTCAGCTTTTTTTCTATCTTTTTTAGGAATTGCTTTTTGAGGATTGTTTCCTTTTTCAGGCATTGGCATTATATCGTTTTCTCCCAATAACCTTGCAACTCTTGTTGTTGGCTGAGCTCCTTGACCTAACCAATATTTAATTCGCTCAGAATCTAAGCCAATTCTTTCCTTTTTATCCTTCGGTAATAACGGATTATAAAAACCTAATTTTTCTATAAACCTTCCGTCTCTTGGAAATCTACTATCAGCCACAACAATTTTATATACTGGCCTTTTTTTAGTACCTCCCATTGATAGTCTCATTTTTAACATTACTTATATCTCCTTTATTTTAATTGATTAAATAGTTCAGGCGGGATCCCTTTATCCGCCATTCCTTTCATGTTTCCTTTAGACATTTTTTTCATCATTTCTGACATCATTTTAAATTGTTTTAACAACTTATTGATAGTGGCAATGTCTGTACCTGAGCCATTAGCAATTCTTTTTTTTCTTGATCCATTTATAATTTTAGGATTTTCTCTTTCTTGCTTTGTCATTGATAAAATAACAGCTTCATTTTGAGTTATAATTTTTTCATCTATTCCTGATTGGTCCATTTGTGATTTAATTTTTGAAACTCCAGGGAGAAATGACATTATGCCTTCTATTCCACCCATCTTTTTCATTTGACGTAATTGAGAAAGATAATCTTCCATCGAGAATTGACCTTTTTTAAGTTTCTCTTCTGTTTTCTTTAAATTTTCTTGATCTAAATCTTCTGAAGCTTTTTCGACTAAGGAAACGATATCTCCCATTCCCAAAATTCTATTTGCAATTCGATCAGGATGGAAAACTTCAAAATTCTCTATTTTTTCTCCAACACCAAGAAACTTTATGGGGACCTCAGCAACATATTTCATACTCAATGCAGCTCCACCTCTTCCATCTCCATCTGCTCTTGTAAGTATAATGCCGCTCAAATTTACTGTATTTTTAAATTCCTTTGCTACATTAGCAGCAACTTGACCTGTTAGAGAATCTGCTACCAGTATAGTTTCTGCAGGATTAGTAATAGTTTCAATTTGTTTGATTTCATTCATCATTTGAAAATCTATTTGTGTTCTTCCAGCAGTATCAAATAAAACTACTTCACAACCATTTAAATTTGCAGCACTTAAAGCTCTTCTACAAATATCAGCAGGAAGCTGGCCTTCTATAATTGGCAAAGTTTCAATATTATTTTGTTCACCCAAAAGTCTCAATTGCTCTTGCGCGGCAGGTCTGTAAACGTCCAAACTAGCCATCATAACTTTTTTCTTATTATTTTTTTCTAAAAATTTCGCTAATTTTGAGGTTGTTGTAGTTTTTCCTGAACCTTGCAACCCAACTAACATGATTGGAACTGGAGGGACAGCATTAAGGGAGATTTCAGAATTCTTATCACCTAAAAAAGATACTATTTCGTCATAAACGATTTTTACAACCATATCCCCGGGAGAAGTTGATCTTATAATTTCTTGACCTAGCGCTTTAGGCTTAACTCTGCTAATAAACTCCTTAACTACGTCTAAAGAAACATCGGCTTCTAATAAGGCCAACCTTATACCTTTTAAACCCTCATCAACTTGCTTTTCATCAAGAGAAGGAGCTTTTTTTAATGAAGAAAAAATTTCTTCAAATTTATTAGTTAAATTTTCAAACATAATTTCGCACAGCAAGTATCGCACCAGTGGGCGAACCCTCGCTGACTGGTGTCGATCTCTTTGTTTCCAAAGACACCGCAAATTGCTGTATTTTGCGGAAGTACGCGTAAATTATATTAGAGGTTCAAAAAGTCAATAAATAAGTTAAGTATTATTTATATGGAATTTGAAGCATTTAAAATGGATGGATTAGGTAACGACTTTGTTATTATTGATCAGAGAATAAATAATTTAAACTTATCAAATGACCAAATCTTAAAAATTTGTGACAGAGATTTCATAGGGTGCGATCAGTTGATCTACATAAAAAAAAGTCAAAAAGCTGATGCTGATGTTGCTTTTTTTAACTCGGATGGAAGCCGCTCAGAAGCATGTGGAAATGGAACTAGATGCGTTGCTTATTTACTAAGTATTGAAAAAAATAAAAAAGAAATTGAAATTTCGGTATCCTCAAAAATATTAAAATCTAAGGTCCTTAATAATAAAGATGTTGAAACAATAATTGGAACTCCAAATTTAGAGTGGAACAAAATTCCTTTAAGTAAAGATCTTGATACTAAAAATCTATCACTTGGTATGATTGATATTGACGGAAATAAAATGAATGGTGGTATTGCAGTGAATGTTGGAAACCCTCATGTCATATATTTTTGCGAGGATATAGAAAAAATAAATTTAAAAAAGTATGGACCATTAATAGAAAATCATGAAGTTTTCCCTGAAAAATGTAATGTCACAATAGCTCAAAAAATTAGTGAACAACATTACAAAATTAAAGTTTGGGAGAGGGGCGCTGGTTTAACAAAAGCTTGCGGGACTGCAGCATGTGCAACGGCAGTCGCAGCTAATTTAAATCAACTACAAAATAGTAATTCAAAAATAGAATTTTCAACAGGAATTTTAAATATTCAAATTGATAATGAATTAAATATAAAAATGAGAGGTCCTGTATCTGAAATTGAAAAAATTAATATCAAAATATAATGGGTATTTTTGAAAAATTTAAAATCGGATTTAAAAGAAGTGCAAGTAATATAGCATCAGGTCTTAAAGAAATAATAGTTAAGAAAGAAATTGACGATACAACTCTTGATAAAATAGAAGAATTCTTGATCGGCTCAGACGTGGGCATAGATGCAGCATCAGAGATAAAATCTATAATTGCTCAAAAAAAGATTGATCCAAAAAATGATCCAATAAAGGAAGTTTTTGAAATACTTAATAATTATATTTTAGAACTAATGAAACCCCTAGAAAAGAAAGATTTTTTCTTAAAAAAAGAAAAGACAAATATAATATTAGTTTCAGGTGTTAATGGAGTTGGTAAGACAACTACTATTGGAAAATTAGGAAAAATATTTATACAAAATAATAATAAAGTTCTATTTTCAGCATGCGATACATTTAGAGCAGCTGCTATTGATCAATTAGAAGAATGGGCTAACAGGGTTGATGCTAAAATTGTAAAATCAGATCCTGGTTCAGATCCAGCTTCAGTTGCTTTTAAAGCAATGGAAATAGCTCAAAGTCAAAACATAAATCAAGTAATAGTAGACACGGCAGGAAGATTACAAAATAAAAAGAATTTAATGGATGAATTAAAAAAAATAGGGAATGTAATTAAAAAAAGTGATGAAACAGCACCTCACGAGGTTATCTTAGTTTTAGATGCAACATCGGGACAAAATATAATTAATCAACTCGAAGAATTTAATAAATTACTTCCAATCACAGGCATCATAATGACAAAACTTGATGGAACTGCAAAAGGTGGAATATTAATTGCGATTTCAAAGAAATATAAAGTACCTATTGTTGGTCTCGGGCTTGGAGAAAAAGAGGATGACTTACAAATATTTGAAGCTGAGAAGTTTGCAAGTGCATTTACCCAAGTTAATTAAGCAAATTTTTAGAAATTAAAGGTTTATAAATGTTGCACTCAAAATTATTTTTTAGAGATTTATAACCACAGTTTTCAGCATAAGAAGAGATTATAAAATTTAATTTGCCAGAGGTATTAGCAATTTCTAGCTTATTATTTTTTATGTCATATTTTAAATTTTCATAAAAATTTTTTTTTGCACTTATCAAAATTAAAGTGTTGTTGTCATTTAATAAATAGTAAGCAAAATCCTCTGGGAAAAGTGGGTAATTATATTTTTTTGATATTTTTTTAACTTTTTTTGGAAACCAGTCATATGAAATCAGAGGGTAATCTTTATTTAAATTTTTATCATATAAGTATAAGTCCTGTGGAAAATCATTGATATAATTAGAAAATTCTCCCTTTGCTAAAATAGCTTTCTTCCGTGTTTTAAAATATAGAGTGAACTCACTATTGTAAGAATTCATTTTTCCAATATGGAAATAATTGTTATCATAGTACTCATTATTTATTTCTGAACTAAGTTTTGTCGGCAATATTAATAAAAAAAGTAATAAAAGAAGTTTAAACATATTTAAAATTAGAATTTAAAAGTGATGTGGATTTGTTTAAATTATGTCTTAATTTAAACTTTTTATAAAATTGTCAATTGATTGAATTAAACCTTTATTAAATTCCATCATATGATCGTCGTTGTCATTAAAGTAATTTGACTTAACACCATCATATTTATTAAATATTTCTTCGCCCATATAAAATGGCACAATATTATCCTTTTTCCCGTGCATCACATGCATGGGAAACTTTATTTTGTTAATTTTTTCAATGGATTTGTATTTATCTTTTAAAATAATTTTTGCAGGAAGATATGGGTAATATTTTTGTGCCAAAATCTCCATGGATGTAAATGGAGACTCTAATATTATACCTGCAAATAAATTGTTACTTGCGGTCTCTATTGCTACAGCAGTGCCAAGAGACTCTCCATAGAGAACAATATCTTTATCTTCTATATTGTTTTGATTAAGCCATTCCTTGGCTTTAATTGCATCTTTGTAAAGTCCAATTTCTGTTGGTTTGCCTTTGTTTCCACTAAAGCCTCTATATGCAAAAATTAAATAGTTTAAATCTAAATCTGCAAACTCATTTAGTTTATAAATTCTATTATCTAATTTTCCAGCATTTCCGTGAAAAAAAAGCAAAGTTTTAGAGTTATTATTTTTTTTGTAATACCATCCAACTAGATCATTATCAGATTGAATAGTTACTTTTTCGATTTTATGAGATAGAGGTCCCTCATCTAAATAATTATTTTCTCCAGGATGGTATAATAATTTTCTTTGATAAAAATAAACTATTAGAGAAACTCCAAAGTAAATAATAAAAATATAAAACAGAATTTTTGCAAATAACATTTTAGGCTTTAATTTCATTTTTACTTTTTCTTCTTACCAAATAAATACCAAAAAACACAAATATGGTACCTATTAAATGATAATTTTCCAAAATCTCTGAAAAAAATATTATTCCATAAAAAGCTCCATAAATTGTATAGAGGTATAGCGTGAAACCAGTTGTTGATGGTCCTAAATATTTAATAGTTAATGTGTATAGTGAGAAAGCGATTATACCTGGAGAAATTGCTGCAAACAAAATCCAATAATAAAATTCTTCTTTGAATAAAGTTTTTTCAAAATAAAAATGCTCTATAAAATAAAAAGGCAAAATAGATAAAAAACCAAAGAAAGATATAATTGTTAGTCTTGGAAAAAATTTAAGTTCTGAATTCCATTGAAAAAGCATAACTGTATAAATTGCCCAGCCTAATGCTGCTCCTAACATCCAAAAATCTCCAGAAGCAAATTTTAATTCAAGAAGTAAATTGATATCGCCCTTTAAAATTACAGCAAACACTCCAACTAGACAAAAAAGTAAGCCAATAAATTGGAAAATATTTATCTTATCTTTAAAAAGAAAATATGAGATTAAAATTATAAATATTGGTGAAGAAGTATAAAGGATTCCCATATTAACAATGGTTGTAGATGAACCAGCCATATATGGAAATATTCCACAAACACCACATCCCATCAAACCTAGAAAAAAACTTCTTTTACTCTCTTTTTTAATAGTCTGAAAATTATCAACTAAATACTTATAATTTAGGACGAATAAAATAATAAAAAAAATAAACCATCTCCAAAAAGATAAAGATATGGGAGGAACATCATCAACACCACCTCTTGCTACAATTAAATTACTAGCCATAAAAAGTGGTTGAAATAATAATAGAAAATATCCGATAAAATTTTTATTCATTTTTATTTAATATTAAAAAAAATAAGTAACTTAAAATGCATAAAAATAAAAAAATTGAAAAAGAAATTTGATAGCTCATTGCAATAGTAGCACCTAAATTTCTGGAAAAATCTATTATTAAACCAATTATCCATTGTACAAAAAAAGTACCAGAAAATAAAAATACATTGAATGAAGTTAAAGATTTTCCTGCTAGTTTAGTAGGAAAATTTAATGCTATTGCTGGTTGGGTTAAAGAAATTACTATTGATGATAAAATATAAAGAGTTAACATGGTTGCACCAGCTTTGTCTCCCATTATGACTATTAAAAATAAAATTATATAACTTATAGGAAGTGTAAATTTTACAATTCTCATACTGTCAATTCCCTTGGAAGATAGTTTTGGCAAAAAATATCCCCATATTAAAAAGGAAAAAAGCATAGTTACATTTATCCAAAATAAACCTGTCGCACTTTGTATTGCATCATAACCTGTCACATTTAGCATCCATGGGCCAGCCCACAATGTTTGTATTGCTTGAACACCTCCATAATTAAAAAATGCAAGCGGTACTAAGCTAATAAAGAATTTATTTTTCCATATGTGGGAAAGATTTTGAAGATTATTATTTTGGTCTTCATCCCTTTTAGTTTCCCACGAAGGTATTAAAATTGATATTAATATTATGCTTATCAAAATTAAAGAGGCTATAATTAAAAAAATAGATCGCCAACCAATTATTGGTAATAAAATTTGAACTGGTAGAGTTGATGCAACAAATCCAAAATTTGCAACCATCAACATCCATGAATTTGCACGTTGTTGATATTTTTCTTCAAACCATACTCTGTAACCAGTTAAAGGACCCATTAAACAAGCAGCAACACCTACACCAATGAAAATTCTAGAAATTAATAAACCTGCAAAACTTTTAGCAAAAGCAAATGAAATAGTTCCAATAAGAGCAATGATTAATAAATATCCGATAACTTTTTTTGGGCCAAATCTATCTAATAACATACCAGTAGGAATTTGCATGAGCGAAAACCCTAGAAAATATCCTCCAGCTAAAAGTCCAAGATTTGCAGCACTTAAATTGAATTCAGTTGAAAGAGCGGGTGTTAATGTTGCGGTAATTGATCTTAGTAAATTTGATATAAAAAAGCCAAAGGCAAATACAGAAAAAATTAGAATACTTTTATTTATTTTATTGATCATTTATATTTTTTATGAAATTACAGTTCTATTATGAATAATCATTCAACAAAAGATAAAGATGCCATTTCTTCAAATGGTATGGCCGCAACATCACATCCAATAGCTACAGAAGAAGCTCTTAGAATATTGCAAAAAGGTGGAAATGCAGTGGATGCAGCTATTGCAGCTTCTGTTGTTCTCTCTGTTGCAGAGCCTAATGCCACAAGTATAGGTGGAGATTGTTTTGCAATAATAAAAATGAATGGCAAAGACCCTGTTTCATATAATGGATCAGGTATTGCTCCAGCAGAGGCAAATTTTGATTATTTCAAGGAAAAGAATATAGATAAAATCGGTTTAACAAGTCCTCACGCAGTAACTATTCCTGGTGCATTAGATGCTTGGAATTCAATTCATAATGATTTTGGAAAACTCGATTTTGAGGAGTTGTTTCACAAAGGTATAGATATTGCAAAGAATGGTTTTAAAGTTACTAAAGTTGTTGCTAACGCCTGGAGCAACGTATTTAATAAATTAAACGATAACCCATATTCTAGGAAACATATGCTAAATAATGGTAAGAGTTATCAATTTAACGAGGTAAATAAAAATCCTGCACTTGGAGATACTCTTGAAAAAATTTCAAAAAATGGAGTTAAAGAATTTTATGAAGGATCAATTGCTGAAGATTTAGTTAAAACCTTAAAAGAGTTTGGGGGCTTGCATACAATTGAAGATTTCCATAAGCAAAAAACTATTAAATCAGACACTTTATCAGATAGATATAGAGATATTATCATTCATCAATGTCCTCCGAGTGGCCCTGGAATAACAGTTTTAGTAATGATGAAATTATTAGAAAAGTTAGGTATTGAAAAATATGATGTGAATTCATTTGAAAGGTTCCATCTTGAAGCAGAAGTTACAAAGCAGGCTTATAAACTTAAAGAGGAAAATATTGGTGATCCAGAATTTGTAGATTTAGATTTAAAAAAAATATTAAGTGAACAAAACATAGATAATATCTCAAAAAATATATCTATTAATGGCTGCGCAGATGTAGGAGATCTAAATATTCCAAACCATCCTGAAACAGTTTATTTAAGTGTAGTAGACAGAGATTTAAATGTAGTTTCAATAATAAATTCTGTTTGCTATGCTTTTGGATCTGGAATAACAGGTGATAAATCTGGAGTGGTTCTTCACAATAGAGGAACTAATTTTAGAGTTGAAGAAGGTCATCCTAATTGTATTCAAGGATTAAAAAGACCACTACATACCATAATTCCTGGAATAGTTATGAACAACAAAGGAGAATGTGAATTATCTTATGGAGTAATGGGAGGACAATATCAACCTGTTGGACAAGTTCATGTTTTAAATAGCATTATTGATTATAACTTAACTCCTCAACAAGCCATTTCATTTCCTAGAGCTTTCCATTTCAATAACATTTATAAATTAGAGAAAAGTATTGATGAAAAAATTTTTAATAATTTAAAAGAAGTCGGTCATAATGTTGAGTATATAGATGGTACTCATGGAGGTGGACAAGCAATTCAAATAGACAGAGAAAAAGGAAATTTAGTTGGCGGTTCAGATCCAAGAAAAGATGGATACGCAAAAGGTTATTAATTTAAATGAACTCTAAAATTGTTAGGAATATTATAGAATCACAAAATGATAATCGAATTTCAATAACATCTGAAAGTAGTTCTCCACTAAAATTTGTAGATTTAAAATCATTAATAGAAAGAATTTCAAAACAATTATCAGGTAATGGTATTAATAATAAAGATCGTGCAGCAATAGTTTTGCCAAACGGCCCTTACATGGCAACTAGTTTTTTGGCGATTTCAAGCTACATGTCTGCTGCACCCTTAAACCCTAACTATAAATCTGAAGAATTCGAATTTTACCTAGAGGATTTAAAGCCAAAGATAGTGATTGTAGAGAAAAATTCTAAAAATCCAGTAGTAGAAGTCGCAAATAAATTAAAAATTCCTGTTTGCGAAATAAAATCAGACGGAAATAATTTAAGCGGAGATTTCAATCTTTTTGAAAAAAGCAGTAATTATGTTTTGCCAGGCGAAGATCATGAAGCTCTTGTGCTGCATACTTCGGGCACTACATCAAGACCTAAGATTGTTCCATTAACAAATAAAAATATTTTTTCTTCGGCAGATAATATCTCCAAAAGTCTTAATTTAACTGATAAAGATCATTGTCTAAATATTATGCCATTATTTCATATACATGGCTTAATTGCGGTTCTTGCAGCATCTATGAAGGTAGGGGCATCTGTATGTGCAAGTAGTGGATTTAATGCATTAAAATTTTTAGATAATGCAAAAAGAGAGAAAATAACTTGGTATTCTGGAGTACCAACAATGCATCAAGCAATATTGATGAGAGCAGATAAAAATCTAGAAACTGCTAAACAATTAAATCTTAGATTTTTGAGATCATCATCAGCATCTCTACCTCCGGCTGTATTTGAAAAACTAAATAAAGTATTTAATTGTCCAGTGATAGAAGCATATGGGATGACGGAAGCTACTCATCAGATGACCTCAAATCCATTACCGCCTAAGTCCCAAAAACCTGGATTTGTCGGAATTCCTGCTGGGCCAGAAGTTTGTATTATGGATACTAATAACAAGATTTTAAATCAAGGAGAAGAGGGAGAAGTTTGCATTAGGGGTGAAAATGTTACTTCCGGATATGAAAATAATCCAGATGCAAATAAAAATAGCTTTTCAAATGGTTGGTTTAGAACAGGCGATCAGGGATATTTTGATAAAGATGGTTATCTAAAAATCTCTGGAAGATTAAAGGAAATAATAAATAAAGGTGGCGAAAAGATTTCACCTTTAGAAGTCGATAATATTCTTATGGATCATCCAAATATTGAGCAAGCCGTTTGCTTTGGATATGAGGATAAAATGCTTGGAGAAGATATAGCTACCGCAATAATCATAAAAGAAGGCATGAAGTGTACTGAAGATGATATAAAAATTTATGCAAATGAAAAACTTGCAAAATTTAAAATTCCAAAGAAAATATTTTTTGTAAATGAAATTCCTAAAGGTGCAACAGGTAAACTACAAAGAAATACTTTAGCTAAAAAGTTTGGATTAGTGAACTGATGACTAAAATTTGTATATTTGGAGCGGGGTCTATTGGTGG
>CACIFV010000001.1 GCA_902586025.1 uncultured Pelagibacteraceae bacterium | reverse complement strand
ACGATAGATTATTCAAAACTATATAATGTCAAATTATTAAGTGTGATATTAAGACCTTTTATTTCATTTTAAATTTAAGATAAATTTAAAATATGAAATTCAAAATTTTATTTTTTTTAATTACATTTTTTTATTTTAATTCTTCATTTGCCGATGTTTTAAAACCAAGTGTGAATATAGATCCAAAACAAGTTGTTTTAATTCAATTAAAGGCGTTAATGAAAAATGACAGTCCATATAAAGATAGAGGGATTGAGCAAACATGGGAATTTGCACATCCAAATAATCAAAGGATGACAGGTCCACTAGATAGATTTAAAAGAATGTTAAAAGGGGCTTCATACTCGATGCTGATTGATCACAAAGAAAATACAGTAACTGAAATTTACAAATCAAGCACAATGGCAACTTATGAAGTTGTTGTCTTGGATAAGGACAAACAATATTTTAAATTTAAATGGAAAGTTGAAAAGAATAATAAAGAAGGCAATCTTTTAGATTGCTGGCTAACAACAGCAGTTTCACAACCAATACCAATGGGATCATCAATATAATGAAAAAGCCTCCAATGTATATTAGGTACGCAATTCTGATGTTTATATTATGCTTTCCAACAATTTCATCCACTCAACTTGGATGGTATTTTTGGGGAAGTGAAGTTGGGATTAATATTGGTATGGTAGTAGGTACAATTTCCGTTATAGTTGCCGCTTATTTAATGTTCAGAATGGGCTGGCGTGACGCAGATGATGAATAATAGAATTTTGTTTCGTTAGTAATTAAAATTTAGTAGGAATCTGATAATGAAATCCAAAGCAAAAGTTGTTGTAGTTGGTGGTGGAGTAGTAGGAGTTAGTGCACTCTATCACTTAGCAAAAAAAGGTTGGTCAGATGTTGTTTTAATTGAAAGAAAAGAACTAACATCAGGCTCAACTTGGCATGCAGCTGGCTTATTACCACTATTTAATATGAGTTATTCTGTGGGACAACTTCATAAGTATGCTGTCAATTTGTATAAAACTTTAGAAGAAGAGACAGGCAAGAATGTAGGTTTCAGCGTTGTATCTAATATTAGATTAGCAAGCACTAAAGATAGAATGGATGAATACTTTCAATACGCTGGTGTTGCTCAAACAATAGGTGTTGATGTAAAATTTTTAACTCCAGATCAAGTTAAGGAAATATGGCCATTATGTAATACATCAGATTTAGTTGGTGCAATACAACACCCTGAAGATGGATATATTCAACCAGCAGATTTAACTCAAGCACTTGCAACAGGCGCAAGAAATAGAGGAGCAGAAATTTATAGAAATACAAATGTTGTTGGAATGAAACAAACTAGAGATGGCTGGGTTGTTGAAACAGATAAAGGGTCCATAGAATGTGAACATATTATTTCTTGTTCAGGAAATTTTGCAAGACAAACCGGAAAGATGGTTGGATTAGATATTCCAGTTATTCCAGTAGAACATCAATACATTGTTACTGAACCCCATCCAGAAATTCAAAAAAGAAAAAAAGATGGATTACCAGAGATGGGAGTTTTAAGGGATAGTGATAGTAGATGGTATATGAGAGAAGAAGCAGGTGGATTAATTTTAGGACCATATGAAGATGGTGCACCAGCTTGTTATGTAGATGGACCATCAAAAGACTCTGAGTATGAATTATTTCAGGAAGATTTGGATAGATTGGCTCCACACATTGAAGGTGCAATACATAGAGTTCCTGCGTTTGGAGAAGTGGGAGTTAAGAAAGTTTATAACGGTGCAATTTGTTATACACCTGATGGTAACCCAATTGTTGGTCCTGCTTGGGGATTGAAAAATTTTTGGATAAATGAAGGTCATAGCTTTGGTATCACTGCAGCAGGTGGAGCAGGATGGCAACTTGCTGAATGGATCGTAGATGGTGAACCCACAATTGATATGCTTGGTGTTGAACCAAGAAGGTATGGAGATTATTGCTCTAAATCATATTTAAAAGCTAAAAATGAGGAAGCCTACAGTCACGTTTTCATAACTCACTTTCCTGATGAAGAAAGACCAGCAGCAAGACCATTAAGAACAGCACCATGTTATGACAGAATGAAAAATTTAGGAGCAGTATTTGGTCAAAAATTTGGATGGGAACGACCTAACTTTTTTGCAACTGATGGAATGGAGCAAAAAGATGATTGGTCATTTAGAAGATCAAAATGGTTCAATGCAATGGAAAAAGAATGCAAAAACGTAAAAGAAAATGTTGGTTTTTTGGATATGACTGCATTTGCAAAATGTAGAATTAAAGGACCTGGTGCTGAGGAATTTTTAGATAATTTAGTTGCAAACAAATTACCAAAAAAAGTTGGAAGAATTAATTTATGTCACGCTTTAAATACTAAAGGGGGAGTTCATTCTGAATTTACTATTATGAGAGAGTCGCATGATAGCTTTTATTTAGTATCAGCAGGAGCTTTCCAAAGATTAGATCATGATTGGATTTTAAAATGGATGCCTTCAGATGGTTCAGTCCAGTTTGAAAATTTAACTAATAGTAATGGAGTTTTGGTTGTTTCAGGTCCAAAAGCAAGAGAGTTAATGCAAAGAGTTTCAAAAGATGATTTTTCAAATGAAAACTTTAAATGGCTAAGTGCAAAAATGGTTGATGTAGGGTACGCACCAGTAAATGCTATGAGAGTTAATTTTGTTGGTGAATTAGGATGGGAACTTCATCATCCAATTGAATATCAAAATCACATTTTTGATAAGCTTATTGAAGCGGGACAAGATCTCGGACTAAAACCTTATGGTATTAGAGCAATGAATAGTTTGAGAGTAGAAAAATCGTATAAATTAGTTGGAACAGAATTATCAATAGAATATTCACCTTATGAAAGTGGTCTTGATAGATTTATACACCCTAATAAAGGAAGTTTTATTGGACTTGAAGCATTGAACAAATGGAGAGAAAAAGGCTTTGATAACAAGCTTGTTACCTTGGAGGTTCATAATCCAAAAGATGCAGATGTATTAGGCAACAATCCAATTTATGAAAATGGAAGTGTTATTGGAAGAGCAACAGGTGGAGACTTTGGTTTTAGAATTGGAAAATCATTGGCATTAGGAATGGTTAAACCAGAATTAGCAAATGTTGGACAAAAACTTAAAATTGAAATATTAGGTGAGAAATATGACGCTACAATTTTAGATGAAAGTCCTTACGATCCAGAAAACAATTTATTAAGAGCTTAATGAAAATATTAGTCGCAGTTAAAAGAGTTATTGATTACAATGTTCAAATAAGAGTTAAAGAAGATGGTTCTGGTGTTGTTACTGATAACGTTAAAATGTCAACAAATCCACCAGATGATAATGCAATAGAAGAAGCAGTAAAAATTAAAGAGGCTGGCAAAGCTAAAGAAATAGTTGCAATTACAATTGGTGAAGAAAAAGCTCAAGAAACAGTTAGAAAAGCATTAGCAGTAGGAGCGGATAGGGGAATACATGTCAAAGTTGATAATGTGATTGAGCCATTAGCAGTTTCAAAAATTTTAAAAAAAATTGTAGAAAAAGAAAATCCTGATTTAGTATTTATGGGAAAACAAGCAATTGACGACGATTGCAATCAAACGGGCCAGATGCTTGCAGCTTTATTAAATTGGCCTCAAGCAACTTTTGCATCTAAAATTGAAGTTAAAGACAATGCATTAGAAGTAACTCGTGAAATTGACGAAGGTTTAGAAACTATCGAAGTAAATGTTCCAGCAATTGTTACATGTGATTTAAGATTAAATGAACCAAGATATGCTTCGCTTCCAAATATTATGAAAGCTAAGAAAAAACCAATAGAACAGATAAATGCTTCAGATTTAGGAGTTGATATTAATCCTAGAATCGAACAAATTAAAGTTGAAGAGCCACCAAAAAGAAAAGCTGGAATAAAAGTCGCTAGTGTTGAAGAATTAGTGCAAAAATTAAAAAATGAGGCTAAAGTAATATAAATGTCAGTATTATTAATTGCAGAACATAATAATAAAGAAGTAAGACCATTTACATACAATGCTATAACAGCAGCTTCTCAAATAAATGAGAATCTTCATGTTTTGGTTTTAGGCCACCAAGCTGATGATGTTGCAAAATCTTTATCTGAAGTTCCGAATGTAAAAAAAGTTATTCATGTTGATAATGAGATTTATGAAAACTACATTGCTGAAAATTATACATCAGCGATAATTAAGCATGCAGAAAATTATTCACATATTGTAAGCTCGGCAAATACATTTGGTAAAAATTTAATGCCAAGAATTGCAGCATTACTAGATACTTCGCAAGTAAGTGATATAATTAAAGTTATTTCTGAAGATACTTTCTTAAGACCAATTTATGCAGGAAATGCTTTTGCTACGGTTAAAAGTAATGATAAGAAAAAATGTGTTACAATAAGACCAACTTCATTTGATCCTGCGGATAAAAGCGGTGGATCAGCTGAAATTACAAAATCTGATCCAGCAGAAGCTAGTTCATCTACTAAATTTCTAAAAAAAGAAGAAGTTAAGTCTGACAGGCCAGAACTTGGTACAGCTAGAATAGTTATTTCTGGTGGAAGAGGAATGCAAAATGGCGAAAATTTCAAATTAATAAGTGATATTGCGGATAAACTTAATGCAGCAATTGGTGCATCTAGAGCAGCTGTTGATGCAGGTTATATTACGAATGATCATCAAGTAGGACAAACGGGTAAAGTAGTAGTCCCAGATTTATATATTGCAGTTGGAATTTCAGGTGCGATACAGCACTTAGCAGGAATGAAAGAAAGTAAAGTTATTGTAGCTATAAATAAAGACGGTGAAGCTCCAATTTTTAGTGTCGCAGATTACGGATTAGAAGCAGATCTTTTTGAGGCGCTTCCTCAGTTTTTGTCAGAATTGAACAAATTAAACACTATACAAAAATAGCAAATACTGTAAGAAAATATCATTATGTCCAGAGAAGTGATGGAATACGATGTTGTTATCGTAGGTGGCGGACCATCAGGACTTTCAACTGCAATTAAATTAAAGCAGTTAAATCCAGATATTAATGTCTGCCTTTTAGAAAAAGCATCTGAGATAGGTGCACATATTTTGTCAGGGAACGTGTTTGAAACACGTGCTTTAGACGAACTAATACCTAATTGGAAAGAATTAAATGCTCCCATTAAAACAAAAGTTACAAAAGAAAAATTTTTATTTTTAGGAAAACAAAAATCATTAAGTTGGCCAACTTGGTTACTTCCTAAGGTTCAACAAAATCATAACAACTATATTATAAGTCTTGCAAATCTTTGTAGATGGTTAGCAGAACAGGCTGAAGGATTAGGAATTGAAATATTCCCAGGATTTCCAGCAAGTGAAGTTTTGTATAATGATGATGGATCAGTTAAAGGTATTGCAACCCAAGATATGGGTATCGACAAAGAGGGAAATAAAAAAGATACTTATGAACCAGGAATGGAATTGCATGCAAAAGTTACAGTATTTGCAGAAGGATGCAGAGGTCACTTAGGAAAAGAATTAATAAAGAAGTTTGAATTGGATAAAGGTAAAAACCCTCAACAATATGGAATTGGTTTTAAAGAAATTTGGGAGATAGATGAAAAAAATCATACAGAAGGGTTAGTAATGCATACTGCTGGATGGCCTTTGGACAATAACACCTACGGTGGAAGTTTTATGTATCATGCAGAAAATAAACAAGTTTTTCTAGGTTACGTAATTGGATTAGATTACCAAAATCCTCATCTCTCACCTTTCGATGAATTTCAAAGATTTAAAACTCATCCAGATATAAAAAAAATAATTGAAGGTGGAAAAAGAATTTCTTATGGCGCAAGAGCTTTAATTGAGGGTGGTATACAGAGTTTACCTCAGATGTTTATGCCAGGTGCTCTGTTAGTTGGATGTGATGCAGGAACATTAAATATGCCTAAAATAAAAGGGTCTCATACTGCAATGAAGAGTGGAATGATCGCTGCTGAAACAATTTATGAGCATCTTACAAAAAATTTAAATTTATCTACATATGAACAAAAATTTAAAGAAAGTTGGGTTCACAAAGAATTACATGAGGCAAGAAATGTAAAACCAAGTTTCTCTTGGGGATTAATTTTGGGTATATTATTTACTGGAATTGACCAGATTTTATTTAGAGGAAAGCTTCCTTTCACATTAAAGCATAAACATGCAGATCATGAAGCTTTAAAACCAGCAGATAAAATGCCAAAAATTGATTATCCTAAGCCTGATAACGTTATTACTTTTGATAAAACTAGTTCGGTTTATTTAACAGGTACAATTCATGATGATAATCAACCAGTCCACTTAAAACTTAAAGATCCAGATTTGCCTATAAAATATACTTTAGAAAAATTTGATGAGCCTGCACAAAGATATTGTCCAGCAGGAGTTTACGAAGTTCAAGAAGTAAATTCTGTTCAAAAGTTTGTGATAAATGCACAAAATTGCATACACTGTAAAACTTGTGATATTAAAGAGCCATCTCAAAATATTACTTGGGTCACTCCAGAAGGTGGGGGTGGACCTAAATATGGAAATATGTAGTTAGGATAAATCGATTGCAAACTTTTTTAAAGTTTCAATTGGAATAAGTTTCAAAGTGTTTTTATGAGTTTTCTTTAAATAAATTGGACATCCTTTTCCCGCTTCTAAAGCTCTAGCATACCAACCTGCACAAACACACCAACTATCACCATCTTTTAAACCCGGAAAACCAAACTCAGGATGAGGTGTAATTAAATCATTCCCTGCTTCTTTACACCATTCTAAAAATTCAGTATTTACTTTTGCACAAACAGTGTGCACACCATGATCATTTTCATCTGTATTGCAACATCCGTCTCTATACCATCCTGTTAAAGGATCAGTAGAACATAACTCCAAGTCTTCGTTTAAAACGTTTTTTTGTTTATCAGCCATGAAACAATCTTGTTAATTTTTTATCAATATCTATGTTAAAAGAAAATGATCTTCTTTCACCATCAGATTTAAATGGATATGCAGTATGCATTAAATTATTTGGGAATAAGATAAGATCACCAACTCTTGGTTTATGATTAAATATAGAATTATTTAAAAAAGATTTAGAACCATAAATAAAATCAATTGTTCCGTTAGTTTTAATTTTTTTATGTCCCTTTGTTAAATTGTTTGGAATTTTTAAATAACCAACTCCAGAAACATTGCCATCATGAAAATGTACAGGGTTATAATCATTTTTAAATTGTCTTACGACCCATAAATTCTTAATTTTAATATTTTTTGACTTTTTATTAAGATTTTTTGTTAAATATTGATTTACACTTTTAGAAATAAAACTTTTTAAATTTTTTTTAATAAATTTATTTTTTAATTCGATTTCTTGCTCAACTTGACCTACTAACTTTTTTGAATAGTCATTTGATTTCAATTTTTTTTTATCTTTAATAATACTTTCAACTTCGTCATTAATTTTTTTTACCAAGTTTAATGGAATTTTAACAACAGCAATTTTTGGTCCAAAAGGACTTAAAACTTTCATTAATTTTTTATATTTTTGTTGGATTAGGTTGTCCTTTATAAACAACTTCTGGGTCAAATTTTTTTTCTTCTTCTTCAAATTTCATTTCGATTTTTCTTGCATTATCAATTTTACCTAAAGGCACAGATCTATAAAAACAGGATCTGTAGCCAACGTGGCAACTAGAACCTTCACCAATATCTACAGTCATCCAAACAGCATCTTGATCATCATCAATTCGAATCTCTTTTACTTTTTGAACAAACCCACTTGTTTTTCCTTTATGCCAAATGGATTGTCTTGATCTGCTCCAGTAATGAGCTTCTTTAGTTTCAATAGTTAACTTGAAGGCTTCGACATTCATATACCCATGCATTAATATTTCTTTTGTTTTTGAGCATGTTGTAATGACTGGAATCAATCCATCATTGTCGAATTTAGGAGACAAAAGCTTACCTTCTTCTATTTCTGCTACATTTTCTCTTTTTTTAAACATATATGTGGAATTATCTAACATAATAATAAATATATTAAATATTTTAAAATTAAGGTTTTATATATATAAAAGCACGTCATGAAATTAGTAAAAAACGAAAACGAAAAAAAAATTAATGAAGTAACTGATAAAGAAGCTGAAGAAGCTTTTGTCAAAATCCTTAAATGGCTAGGTGAAGATCCTACTAGAGAAGGTTTACTGGAAACTCCAAAAAGAGTTACAAAAGCATTTAAAGAATATTTCAAAGGCTACAAAGAAGATCCTAAAGCAGTTTTAGATAAAACATTTGGTGATGTTGAAGGCTATAGCGATATGGTTGTTCAAAAAAATATTTCAGTACAAAGTCATTGTGAACATCACATGGCACCAATTATAGGAATTGCTCATGTAGCATACATTCCAAATCAAAGAGTTGTGGGATTAAGTAAAATAGCAAGAGTTGTAGAAGTATTTTCAAAAAGATTACAAACACAAGAAAGATTAACTGTTCAGATTGCCAATACTTTGATGGAGTCGTTGGATGCAAAAGGTGTTGCGGTTACAATAGATTCAACTCATCAGTGTATGACTATGAGAGGTATAAAAAAAGAGCAAGCTACCACAGTTACAAATTTTTATCTTGGACAGTTTAAAGACGATTTAAGTTATCAAAATAGATATTTGCGATTTATTGCAAAATAATATTTACTGATAAACATGGCGGACTCATTTAAAGCAGTTGTAATAAACAATCAGAACGAAAATTTTACAAGAGAAGTCAAAGAATTAAGTTTAGACCATTTTAAAGATGGAGAGGTGCTAGTTAAGATAGATTATTCTGATCTTAATTGGAAAGATGCAATGATACTAAAAGATGGTGGTAAATTAGTTAAGGAGTATCCAAGAATACCAGGTATTGATTTTTCTGGAACAGTTGCACAAGGCGATGGTGAAGAATTTAAAGAAGGAGACAGAGTTATTTTAACAGGTTGTAGGGCGGGTGAACTTTTTGATGGTGGATATTCTCAATATGCAAAAGTTAAAAAAGATCATATTACAAAAACACCTGAGGGAATGACAAATAAACAAGCAATGATTTTAGGAACAGCTGGTCTTACAGGTTTGTTGTGCGCCTTTGCAGTTAAAGCAAGAGAGGAACTATTGATGCAATCAAAAGTTAATGACGTGTTAGTAACTGGGTCGACAGGTGGTGTTGGTATGGTAGCAGTAATGGTTCTTGCTAAAATGGGAATTAATGTAACAGCAATAACTGGTAAACCAGATAAAGCAGATTATTTAAAAGAGCTTGGTGCTAAAAACGTTATAGATCGTAAAGAATTTGAGGGTGAAGCAAGACTAATAGATAAAGGAACATGGGATGGTGTTGTAGATACCGTGGGTGGTAACATTTTATCTAATGCAATAGCTCAAACTAAACCAAAAGGAATTGTTGCCATATGTGGAAATGCTAGTGGCAATAAATTAAATACATCAGTAATTCCATTTATTTTAAGAGCAGTCAAATTATGGGGAGTAGACTCGGTTAATATCAGTAAAAAAAGAAAAGAGTTTGTATGGGGAGAATTTCCTGCTTTGCTAGATTTTAATATTTTAGAAAAATCAGTAAATACTATTGGATTAGATGAATTATTAAACGTCTATCCTGATATATTAAAAGGTAATTTAAAAAATAAAATTGTAGTGGATGTAAATAAATAATGGATTGGGATAAATTAAAGATATTTCATGCAGTTGCTGAGGCAGGTAGTTTTACAAGCGCAACTGTTATTCTAAACCTTAGCCAATCTGCAATTAGTAGACAAATTCAATCTTTAGAAGAAGATTTAAAAGTTAAATTATTTGAACGTCATGCTAGAGGTTTAACACTAACAGAAAATGGCGAATATGTATTTAAAACAGCACATGAAGTTATCTCTAAATTAAAAGAGGTAGAAACAACCTTAGGAGATAAAAAACACAAACCTTCTGGAAAACTGTCAGTAACAACAGTAGTTAGTTTTGGAACAACCTGGTTAACACCAAGAATCCAAGAATTTATGCAACTTAATCCTGAAATTGAGGTTGAGCTGATATTTGATGATAGAGAACTAGATTTAAGTACAAGACAAGCAGATATTGGAATATTTATGAGAAGACCAAAACAGCTAAACTATATTCAAAAAAAGCTTATAGATATCAATTATCACATCTACGGATCACCAAAATACTTAGAAAAACATGGATATCCTAAGACAGTTAATGACTTAAATAAGCACAACTTTATTTCATTTGGTAGAGGAGCTCCATCACCAGTTTACAATCCAGATTGGGCCTTAAAACTTGGAATGAAAGATAATAAAAAAAGAAAAACTGTAATGAGAGTGAATAGTGTTTATGGTTTACTATTGGCCGTTCAAAGCGGCGTAGGATTAGCCGCAATTCCAGATTACTTAACTGTCAAACAACCAAATATTGTAAAAGTATTACCAAGCGTTCAAGGTCCAACTACAGAGGCGCACTTTGTGTATCCTCAATCACTTAAAAATGTTGCTAGAGTTCAAGCTTTTAGAAATTTCCTTTATAGTAAAATTTCTGAGTGGGAATTTTAATAAAATTATCTAAAAAACAACTATAATTGCGATTGATTATCAATTGCGACAATATTGCAATTGATAATCATTTTCATTGAGAATAGTTATCATCCGCATTGCAGGATAAATTACGTTTAATATAAATATAAATTTAAGGAATAGAATGAGAAAATTAACAATAATTTCATTGTTTTTTGCTTTAATTTCAAGTTTTACGATTGCTGCTGAGGTCAATATTTTTAGTGCAAGACACTATGATTCTGACATTCAATTATATGAAAAGTTCACAGCAGCAACAGGAATTAAAGTAAACGTAGTATCAGGTAAAGATAAAGCCCTACAGAAAAGAATTACTGAAGAGGGAGCAGACTGTGTTGGAGATTTATACATCACAGCTGATGCTGGAAGACTAGGTGCATTTGCAGCAAAAGGAATGATGCAAAATGCAGGTTGGTCAAAAGCTATTAAGGATGCCGTGCCTGCACAATTTAGATCTGCAAAATGGACTGGAATAGCTAAAAGAGCAAGAATAATTTATTATTCACCTGAAAGAGTAAATGCAAACGAACTTAATGGCATGACTTACGAAGGTCTAGCTGATCCAAAATGGAAAGGCAGATTAGTAATAAGAAAATCTAACAACATTTATAACCAATCTTTAGTTGCTTCACTTGTTAAAAATAATGGTAAAGCAAAAACTGCAGAATGGTCTAAAGCTGTTGTAGCAAACATGGCCAGAACTCCAAAAGGTAATGACCGTGCTCAAATCATGGCTGTTGCTGCAGGAGAAGCTGATATTGCTGTTGCAAACACGTACTATCATGCGTTGATGTTATCTGGAAAAAAAGGTGCTGAACAACAAGAAGCAGCAAAAAAAGTAATGCCTTTTTTCCCTAATCAACAAGATAGAGGAACGCACATTAATATTAGTGGAGCTGGTATGCTTAAACATGCACCAAACAAAGCTAATGCTGTAAGATTAGTTGAGTTTTTATTATCAACAGAGGCTCAAAATCACATTGTAAATAATACTTTTGAGTATCCAATGATAGGCGGTGTAACACCTAATGATTTAGTTCCAGGCAAAGAGATGAACTTTGTAATGGATACTAAAACAAGCGTTAAGTCATACGGTACAAAACAAGCAGATGCATTAGAAGTAATGTTAGCTGCTGGTTGGAAGTAAATGACAGCTCTTAAAAAAAAATTTACTACGGAAGTTGATTATAATAAATCTACCAAAGCCTGTCCTGCATGTGCTTCGGAGTGTGAAAAAATCAATAAACGTGTAAATAATAGAAAATTGTCTGAAATTAAAACTAAGGAGGTTCCGCATATCCTAAAAGTATTTAATTTTTGATTTTCTAAAGTTTGTGCCTATGGTTTGGTCTCCTAAACCATGGGCACTTTTGATTTTCATGAATATAAGGCGGATTATAATATATGAAATTTAATTCCTGGTACTTATCATCTTTTATAGTTTCATTTATTGTTGCAATCCCAATTTTAACTGTGTTTGCAAGTTTCTTTCAAGAAACAACAAATTACTACGATATATTAAAAAATACTTTTCTAGTCGAGTACATCTATAACTCTTTAACTTTACTTATTGGAGTATTAATACTTACTTTGTTTTTAGGTGTTGGATGTGCTTATGTAGTTTCATTTTATGAATTTCCAGGTGTTAAATTTTTTAAATGGGCCTTAATATTATCTTTTGCGGTACCTGCTTACATTTATGCTTATTCATTAACAGCTTTTTTTGAAAACTTTGGAACACTGTATTCAATTCTAAAATCTTTATTAGGACCTGGTGAATATAATAGATCAATACCTAAATTTGATGGTATGCTTGGTGCTATCTTATCAGTTTCTTTTTCTCTATTTGGATACGTATACGTTCTAACTAGAGCATCTTTTCATTATCAATCTCAAAATTTAATAGAATTAGGACAAAATCTAGGTTTTTCGAAATATAAATCTTTTTTTAAGATTATTTTACCATCAGCTAGACCAGCAATTGTTGCAGGATTAGCCTTAGTTGCAATGGAAACATTATCTGATTTTGGTGCAGTATCGTTTTTTGGAATAGCAACTCTTACAACAGGTATCTATGACTCATGGATATCTTTTGATGATTTAGCTTTTGCAAACCAGCTCTCATTTTTTTTGCTGTTATTTATTTTAGGACTTTTTTTTATTGAAAATATCTCAAGAAAGCGTGCTCAATACCACTCTCCAATTAAAGGTGGTATTAAAGAAAAGAAGAAAATTAAACTAAATTTTTATAAAGGAACTTTGGCTTTTGGGTTTTGTTTTGTAGTATTTTTTATAAGTTTTCTATTTCCTGTTTTACAAATGTTTTATTGGACAATACTTTTTCCAAAAAATTTATTTGATTTAAATACCTTTCAATTGCTTTCAAACACTATTTATCTAGTTTTTTTATCTAGTATCGTATTAGTAGTTTTTTCATTTATTTCAAATTATGGAAATAGAGTAACTAAAAGTAAATTTTTAAACTTTCTTACGACATTTTCAATTACAGGATATGCAATCCCAGGTGTAATTTTAGCTGTAGCATTCATAACTTTTATTGCTTGGTTTGACAATACTTTTGTCAAAGCCTTTGAATTTAATTCGATAAAGAAAATATTTATAGGATCTATTTTTGGTTTAGTGATAGTTTATTTTATAAGATTTTATTCATTAGCTTGTAACGGATTGAAAACTGGCTACGAAAGAATAAACAGGTCAATTGACGAAAGTTCTTATCTTCTTGGCTACTCTAAAATAAAAACTTTCTTAGGAATTCACGTTCCTTATTTAAAAAATTCTGTATTTCTAATAGGAATATTGATTACGATAGAAGTAATAAAAGAATTACCTATAACTTTAATATTGAGACCATTTAACTTTGAAACTTTTGCTACAACAGCATATATATTCGCATCTCAAGATCTTTTAGAAGCAGCAGCGGTTCCATCATTATTCTTGATATTAATCGCAAGTACATTTATTTTGATCACATCTAAATTTATTTTGAAAGACTGATGGCTAATAATTTTTTTGAAATCGATAATGTATCTTTTGCCGCTGGTGGAAAAAATAAAGTTAATAATGTTACTTTAAATATTGAAAATGAGGGAGATATTGTTTGTTTACTTGGTCCATCAGGTATAGGCAAAACTACAATATTAAGGACTATTGCAGGTCTAGAAAAAATTAATAATGGTAAAATTAATTTAAAAGGCAGAACACTTTCATCTCAAAATATTCATATTGAGCCAGAAAATCGAAATATAGCTCTATCTTTTCAAGAAAACAGTTTATTTCCTCATTACAATATAGAAAAAAATATAAATCTTGGCTCCGATAGAGTGAAAAATGAAAAGAAAATAGAAATTAAAGAAATAATTAATTTTTTAAATTTAAACAAAATATTAAATAAATTTCCTCATGAAATAAGTGCTGGCGAAGCACAAAGAGCTTCTTTAGCAAGATCTTTGGTCTCTCAACCAGATTTATTAATGCTTGACGAGCCGTTATCAAATGTAGACCAAAGTTTCAAAGAGGAAATTCAAGTTGAATTAAAACAAATTTTAACAAATTCTAAAATCACAACAATTATTGTTACCCACGACTCATATGAAGCTTTTTACCTGGGTAGCAAATGTGGAATAATTTTAGACGGTGAGTTAAAGCAATATGATGATCCATATAATGTCTACCATTTACCAAATTCAGTTGAAGTAGTTAATTTTCTAAATAGAGGAATTTTAATACCTGCTGAGGTTACTAGCCCCAAAAGTCTGGAAAATGAGGATTTAGGAACAATAACAGGAAATTTTGCTAAACCATTCCCAATAGGATCAAAAGTAAAACTTTTAATACAGCCAGAAGACTTACAACATGATGATGCAAGTAATCTTAAACTTGAAGTAGTAGATAGAAAATTCAGAGGTTCAAATTTTATTTATACATTAAAAACATTAAGTAACAAATTAATACCAGTTTTTGTGCATTCTCATCATATTCATCAACATGAAGTTGATGAAAAATTTGGTATAAAAAGACCCATCCATATCGATCATATTGTTTGCTTTTAAATTTAATTGTATAAATTACTTCAAGTATGAAGGAGTTACCAAAAAGTACTAAAGTAATAGTTATAGGCGGAGGTGTTGCAGGTACATCTTGCGCTTATCATTTAGCTAAATTTGGATGGAAAGATGTAATATTACTTGAAAGAGATCAATTAACATCAGGAACTACTTGGCACGCTGCAGGTCTTCTAGGTCAATTAGGTGCATCATCTACAATTACCAAAATTAGAAAATACTCTTTAGATCTTTATAAAGAATTAGAAAAGACTACAGGATTATCAACCGGGATGAAGCAAAATGGTGCAATTACAGTTGCATCTACTAAAGAAAGAATGCAAGAATTGTTAAGACAAGCAACGACTGCACAATTGTCTGATGTTGAGGTAGAAGTCTTAGATCACAAAAGACTAAAAGAACTATATCCAGTGATTCATAGTGAAGATCTTGTAGGTGGTGTTTACATGCCAAAAGACGGACAAGCAGATCCTGTTGGAGTTACTAATGTGCTTGCAAAAGCTGCAAGAATGGAAGGTGCTCAAATTTTTGAAAAAACTCCTGTAAAAAAAATACTTACAAAGAATTCAAGAATAAGTGGAGTAGAAACAGAAAAAGGTATTATAGATTGTGAGTATGTAGTTATGGCTACAGGAATGTGGTCAAGACAATTAGGTGAAGAAATTAATGTTAGTGTTCCTTTATACCCAAATGAACATTTTTATATAATCACTGAGCCAATGAAAGATTTACCCCAAAATCTTCCTGTTTTAAGAGATTATAATGCTTGTTTATATTTGAAAGAAGATGCAGGAAAAATGCTTGTTGGAATTTTTGAACCAAATGCAAAACCAGCATTTAGGGAGACGGGAAGAGTGCCTGATGATTTTTCTTTTGGCGAACTTCCTGATGACTTTGATCATTTTGAACCGTATTTAGAAAAGTCATTTCATAGATTACCAATGTTAGAAAGCGCAGGAATTAGAAAATTTTTCTCAGGCCCAGAATCTTTTACTCCAGATACACAATATTTATTAGGAGAAACTCCTGAAGTTAAAAACCTTTACACTTGTTGTGGTTTTAATAGCATAGGAATTGCTAGCTCTGGAGGAGCAGGTAGAGTAACAGCCGAATGGATGATAAATGGACATATAAATGAGGATTTATTTTCATTAGATATTAAAAGATTTCAAAAATTCCACTCTTCAAAAAACTTCATTATGGAAAGGGTAACAGAAACTCTTGGTGATTTGTATGGAATGCATTGGCCATTTAAACAGCATAACACATCAAGAGATCAAAAGCTTTTACCTTATCACGAGGAATTAAAAAATGCTGGAGCTTGTTTTGGAGTTGCAGGAGGATTTGAAAGACCAATGTGGTATTCGTTGAATGGTAAGGAGCCTAAGTATGAATATAGTTTTAACTATCAAAATTGGTATCCATCAGCAAAACACGAAACTTTAAATGCAAGAAAAAATGTTGGTCTATTTGATTTTTCAACATTTTCAAAATTTGATTTGAAAGGTGAAAAAACTCATCAAGAATTACAAAAGTTATGTACTGCAAATATTAAAAATGAAATTGGAAAAACAACTTACACTCATATGCTAAATGAAGATGGTGGAATAGAAACAGATTTAACCGTTGTATGTGTGGATAAAAACTTTTTTAGAGTTGTAAGCTCTGCAGCTACAAGAGAACACGATAAATACCATATTTTAAAGTATTTAGATGAAGACGTATCTTTTAAAGATGTAACAGAAGATATTTGTTGTCTAGGACTATTTGGTCCAAAGAGTAGAGAGATGATTTCGAAAATAAGCAATGATGATTTTAGTAACGATAATTTTAAGTTTGGAACTGGAAAGTACATAATGATAAATGGTGTTAAAGTTTGGGCTCAACGACTTTCTTACGTTGGTGAATTAGGATTTGAGCTTTTTGTTGACTCAAGTTTAGCTAAGGAATTATATGAAATTCTAATTGAAGAGGGGAAAAACTTCGAACTATCTCATTGTGGAATGCATGCAATGGATATTATGAGAATGGAAAGTGGATTTGTTCACTGGGGACATGATATTTCACCTGAAGAAAATCAGTATCAAGCAGGTTTAAAATTTGCAATTAGTTATAAAAAAAATGTCAACTTTATTGGAAAAGATGCTTTATTGAAAATTAAAGACCAAAAATTAGATAAGAGGATGATGATGTTTGCTCTTAAAGATAGCAAACCTGGTGAGCCACTTTTACTACATGAAGAACCTATTTATATGGATGACAAAATAATTGGTAGAACAACTTCAGGAAATTATTCTTTTTGTTATGATAAAAATCTTTCATTTGGATATGTCAATTCTGGAAATACAGTTGAAACATTAAAAGACAAAAATATATACATTGAAATTGAAAAACAAAAATATCCAGTTGAGGTATTAGAAAAACCTTTAAACAATAAAAATTTTAAGAACTAAGTTTTTTTTTTCTACTCTCGGCTTGAACAAATAAAACTCCAAAAACTATTATTCCAATAACTCCAAAAGTTTTATTAAAATCAAAAGGTACCCCAAATATATAAAAATTGATTAATGTTGACCAAATTAATTGTGAATATTGAAAATTAGTTACAAAAGATAAATTTGATAGCTGAATTGCAAATATAATTAAAAGGTGGCTAGTAAAACCTAATACACCTAGAAATACTAACCAAATCCATAACTTTTTATTCTCAATAGGTGTCCAGTCTAACATTACATAAATAGAGAAAACAATGGCCCCAACAATAGCAGCATAAAATAACGCCACTAAAGGATCATTATTACCAGAAATAAATTTTGTAAAAAATTGATATAAAGCCCAACATGCTGGTGGCACCAAAGGAAAAATTAAGTCTAAACTTAAGACTTTCATACTAGGACTCATTGAATAAATTATACACCCGAAGCTTAATAACATTAAAATTATACCTTTAGATGAAAGAATATCTTTTAAAAACAATGCCGTTAAAATTGATACTATTAATGGAGCTGAGAAGAAAACTACATAGATATCGACAAGGTCAAATTTTTGTAAAGAATGAATGAAAAAAAAAGTAGCAAAAACCATTAATATAGATCTAATAATATTAATTTTAAAATTGCTTTTTAAGTTTAACTTAGGTTTTAATATCGCGAATAAAATTAAAATAATCACAAAGTGAAAAAAAAATCTGCCCCAGATTACTTGATTTAATGGCATTAATGTTCCTAGATATTTTGCAGTAGAATCTTGGCAAACTAAAATAAAAAATCCAGATATAGATAAAATTATAACTTTGGTAATAGATTTATTTTTAAGAAAATTCATAATTTTGATTAAATTTTAGACTAAACTAAGATTATCTAAAATTTTTTTTGAACTCTGTTCTGTATTACTAGAGCCTTGAAGATCTTTTGTTCGACTGTTTTTATCTTTAAGAGTTAATTCAATTGATTTTACTATTCTGTCAGAGGCTTCTTTTTCACCTAAGTAATTTAGCATCATTGCAGCTGACCAAATTTGACCCACTGGATTGGCTATCCCTTGGCCCGCAATATCTGGTGCAGATCCATGCACAGGTTCAAATAATGATGGGTATTTATTTGTTGGATTAATATTTCCAGATGGTGCAATTCCAATAGTTCCTGTACAAGCTGGTCCTAGATCTGATAAAATATCTCCAAAAAGATTTGATGCAACTATCACATCAAAACGTTCTGGACTTAGTACAAATCTAGCAGCTAATATATCGATATGGTATTGATCAGTTTCAACATCAGGATATTTTTTTTTATTTTCATTAAATCTTTCATCCCAATAAGGCATTGTAATTGATATTCCATTAGATTTTGTAGCACTTGTTAGTTTTTTTCTTTTTCTTTTTTTAGCTAATTCAAAAGCAAATTGTTGAACTCTATCTATCCCATATTTTGACATTACTGTTTCTTGGATAACAACTTCTCTATCTGTACCTTGATACATTCTACCACCAACTGATGAGTATTCACCTTCAGTATTTTCTCTAACAATTATCATGTCAATATCACCAGGTTTTTTATTAGCTAATGGAGCATTTACACCTTCAAAAAGTTTTACAGGTCTTAAATTAATAAACTGATCAAACTCTCTTCTAAATTTTAATAACGAACCCCAAAGTGTTATGTGGTCAGGGTATTTATCTGGCATACCAACAGCACCAAAGAATATTGCATCATGTTTGGTAAGCTTTTCTTTCCAGTCGTCTGGCATCATTTTACCATATTTTTCATAATAATCACATGATGCAAAATCATAATCCTCTATATTTAATTTAAATTGATGTTGCTGAGAAATTTCTTTTAAAATTTTTTGTGCTTCAGGTACAACTTCTTTTCCGATACCGTCACCAGCAATTGACGCTATAGAATACTCTTTCATTTATTTAGTGAATGTATCGTTAAATTGCTTAGTAACTCTGACAAAAGTTGTGCACTTACTTAATTGTTTTAAAGAGGGTGCACCAACATATGTACAACTACTTCTTACACCACCTAAAATATTTAAAATGGTATCATTAATTTTACCACGGTACTTCACTCTGACTGTTCTTCCTTCGCTACTTCTGTAGTCTGATAGTCCGCCGTAATGTTTATTGTTAGCTGTTTCAGAACTCGATCCATAAAATTCGACATATTTAGAACCATTTGATTTTACTAATTTTCCTTTACCTTCATCATGACCCGCAAACATCCCTCCAAGCATAACAAAATCAGCTCCTCCACCAAATGCTTTAGCAACATCACCTGGACAAGTACATCCACCATCTGCGATGATATGTGAACCTAATCCGTGAGCAGCATCAGCACATTCTATTACCGCACTTAACTGTGGATATCCAACTCCAGTTTGTATTCGTGTCGTACAAACACTACCTGGTCCAATTCCAACTTTAACAATATCTGCACCTGACAAAATTAATTCTTGAGTCATATCAGCAGTAACAACATTGCCTGCTATGATTGTTTTTGTTGGATATTTATCCCTAACAGATTTTAAAAATTTACTAAAATGCTCTGAATAACCGTTTGCAACATCAATGCATATAAATTTAATGAAACTAAATTCTTTTAAAACTTTATCTAAATTTTGAAAATCTTCTTTTTTTGTTCCAATACTTAAAGCTACATTTGGATATATTGATTTAATTTTTTTAAATTGTTTAATTTTTTTTACATCATGTTGTTTTGTTAAACATGTAATCATTCCGTAATCAGATAATTTTTCGGCTACACTAAGTACGCCTACACCATCCATGTTAGCTGCCATTATAGGAATTCCAGACCATTCGTTTTTACTGTATTTAAAACGATAGGTTCTCTTTAAATTAACATCTTTTCTACTTTTAAGAGTGCTTCTTTTAGGTCTAAAAAGTACGTCGGAATAATCTAGTTTTAGCTCTTCTTCAATTCTCACAAAAATGAAGGTATACATCCAATGAATGATAATTCAATTTAATAATTAAGCTTATTAACGTTGTATTTGAACAATTTTAAAATTATTTATTGAATTATAAAAATATAAATTAAGATAAATAAATGTTTGAAGGTTTTAAGAGTAAATACGTAAAAGTAAAAAAAGGTAAAGTCTTTTGCAAAGTTAAAGGAGATGGTCCTCCTTTATTATTGCTCCATGGTTACCCTCAAACGCATTTAATGTGGCATAAAACAGCTCCTGAGTTATCAAAAAATTTTACAGTAATTGCAGCAGACCTAAGAGGTTATGGAAATAGTTTAGCACCACCATCAGATAGTAAGCATTTTAATTATTCAAAAAGAGAAATGGCAAGTGATATGAAACAAATGATGGTAAAATTGGGGTACCCCAAATTTTTTGTTGCAGGCCATGATAGGGGTGGAAGAGTTGCTCATAGATTGGCAAGAGATCACAGAAAAAACGTGCTTGCTCTCAGCGTTTTAGATATTTGTCCAACTTTAGATATGTACGAACTAACAACTAGAGATTTTGCAAAAGCTTACTTCCATTGGTTTTTCTTAATTCAACCAAAATGGCTACCTGAAAGAATGATAATGAGTGATCCAAGAAAATGGATGAAGTATTGCTTGGATAAATGGTCTGGCAATCATAAATTTGGAAAAGTTGAAGAGGGTTACATAAAGTGCTTTAAACAACCAAAGAGAATACATGGATCATGTGAAGATTATAGAGCATCTGCAACTATTGATCTTGATCATGACAGACAAGATCGTAAGAAAAAATTAAATATCCCTGTTCAAGTTTTATGGGGAAAAAATGGTGTTATAGGTAAACAATTTAAACCAATTAAAATTTGGCAAAAATATTCAAATAAAAAAGTTATTGGAGTTGCTGTTAAATCTGGACATTTTATACCAGAGCAAAATCCTAAAGAAACAATTAAACAATTAAAAGGTTTCTTTTTAAAAAATGTTTAAAATTATTCCTAATAAAAAAAATATAGGTGCAGAATTAATCTGTGATTTAAATAAAATAAATAATTCTAAATTAAAAAAAATAAAATCTGCTCTTTCAAAATATGGGATGATTTATTTTAGAAACCAAAAATTAAACTCTGCTCATTATGTAAAATTTGCAAAAAAATTTGGAAAACTTGCAAACTATCCACGACTTAAAGGGTTGAATAAAAAATATCCTCAAATAACTGTTGTTCAAAGAAAATCTACAGATAAAGGCCCAAGTTTTGGTGAGCAATTTCATACAGATTCAATTTATACTAAAAAGCCACCTAGATTTACAATGTTGTTATCTAAATTAGTTCCAAAAAAAGGTAAGGCAAACACAGATTTTTGCTCTCAATATTTAGCTTATGAAAAATTACCAGCTAACTTTAAAAGAAAGTTTAAAAACGAAAAATGTATATTTTCATCAGAAGGTCCTATTTCTGTAACGAGATTGGAAAGAGAGAAAGAAAAGGGAAAAAAAGCTAAAGAGCTTATTTCAAAGCATAATTTGATAAGAAAAATAAATAGTAAATACACTTTATATTGTAGTCCAGGACACTTTATTCGGTTTAATAACAGTAAAATTGATAAAAAATTAAAAACTTATTTATTCAAACACCAAGTAAAAAAAAGTTTTCAATATTCTTTGGAGTGGGAAAAGAACCAATTAGCTATTTGGGATAATAGATCTATGCTTCATCAAGCAACGGCTTTTAAAGGAGACAGAATTATGCATAGAATTACTGTCCAATAATGTTCCAAGTATTTCTAGGCTTAACACCATTCATAGGTATCACTCTCATCGGTTATCTTTTAGGATATATTAAAATATTTGATTTACAGAAGGCTAGAATATTTAATTTATTTTCATTTTATATCGCGGTACCAGCTTTAATAATAAAGTTAGTTGCACAAAGCGATGTTGGAGAAATAGATGTATCTCAAATTTCATCATATTTTTTAATGCAATTAACAAGTGGAATATTTGCTTTCTTATTAACCAAAAATACTTTCAAAAGATCAATGCAAGAATCTATTATTTGGGGCCTAACAGTTGCTTTATCCAATCATGTAATATTAGTTTTACCTATTGCAGAAATTTTCTTTGCAGGAAGTACGATAACTCAAATATCAGGTATTATTTTAATGGATAGTGTAGTTTTATTATCTATAGTGAGTTTCTTTTTAGAGCTTACTGTAAAAAAAAGAATTAAATTATTTCAGTTTTTAAGAAATTTATTATTAAATCCAATGATATTAGCAATATTAATTGGATTGATTATAAGAATTTCAAAGATCAATATAGACGAAACCCCATTTGAATATATTCTTCAAAGACTGGCAGCATGTGTGATGCCAGTTGGTTTATTTGCAATTGGTATTATTCTATCTTTTTATTCAAAAAAAGTTTTCAATAAATTAACAATTGCTATTTCAATATTAAAACTTATTATTTCACCACTGATTTTACTAATTTTAGGATACACATTTTTTAGTTTATCAGATCCAATTAATTTTGCTGGAGCTTTGCTAGTTAGTGTTGGTCCATGTGGAGCTACCTCAATTGTTATGTGCTCTGCATACAATGTAAGTCCAGAAAATATTATTAAGGCAATATTTATTTCAACATTTGCTTCAATATTTACCTTTTTATTTACAATAAATTTATTAAATTATTAAAGTATGTTTAAAAAAATATTTAGCATTCTTTCCATTTTTCTTTTTTTATCATCGATCTCAATAGCTAAAGATAAAATAGATGATACCATTGATAAAACTACTGATTTTTTAAAATCTATAACTAAGAAAAGTTTGAATAAGTCTCAAACGGCAGAATTTTTAAATAATTATGCAATAACTCTTGAAGATGAGAGAAATCAAGGTGTTGTAACATATATATTTGATGAAAAAAATTACAAAAGATACCAAGATGGAAAAGTTATTTCAGAAGATGGATGGAGATTTACAAACTTAGGCAAGTTAAGAGTGTTTTCAGGAGACATCAAATTAACATGGAAATTTAAACTTGATAAGCAAAACGTAATAGTAATTAAGACTAAATTCCAACCACTTGGAAAAGAATATCCTTTTACCTATCAATTAAAAGATAAGTTCTTTGAACAATTAAATTAAATGTCAAAAAGATATAGTGGAAAATCATTTAAAGACTCTAGTGTAATGAAAAAAGCTAAACTTTCTCTAAAGGAAAAAAGAAAAATTAAAAAAGATAAGAAAAAGAACAAGTGAAATCTTGTTTGCATCAAAAAATAAAAGTAGTATAAACCAACAATTATTTAAGGCGGGGTAGCTCAGTTGGTTAGAGCGCGGGACTCATAAGCCCGAGGTCAGTGGTTCGATCCCACTTCCCGCTACCATCAGTGACCAGGAAAATCTAATAAATTTTCAACTTTATATCCTTTTTTTAGCAAACTATCAGTTCCACCTAAATCAAAAAGATTAATTACAAATATAAATCCAGCTACATTACTTTCTGAAATTTCAATTAATTTAGCTGCAGCTTCTGCTGTGCCTCCAGTTGCTATTAAATCATCAATAATTAATACATTATCTTTCTTGTCAAAAGAGTCTTTGTGAACCTCAATAGTAGCTGTTCCATATTCCAATTCAAAATCAATAGAATGAACTTCTGCAGGGAGCTTATTTTTTTTTCTGAGCATTATAAATGGTTTATCTAAAATATATGAAATAGCTGAAGCAAAAACAAAACCTCTTGATTCAACAGCAGCTATTTTATCAAATTTAAATTTTTTTGATCTTTCTACTATTTGATTTATACATTCCTTGAAAGCTTTTTCATTTTTTATAAGGGTTGTAATATCTCTAAACAGAATTCCTTTTTTTGGGTAATCTTGAATTGATCTAATATGTTCTTTTAAATCCATAAAACTTAATTATAATCTAAAATGTATTATGGCAAATAATAAATTAGCAATTATTGGTGGAAGTGGGCTATATGATGTTGAGGAGTTTAAAGATAGAGAGACACTCGATATAAATACTCCATGGGGAAAACCCTCAGACTTAATATTAAAGGCCAAATATAATAATAAAGAAATTTATTTTCTACCAAGACATGGAAAAGGTCATTTTATTTCTCCATCAAAAATAAATTTTAGAGCAAATATTGATGCTCTCAAGCAACTTGGTATTACTGACATAGTTTCTGTTTCAGCCGTTGGATCTTTAAAAGAAGATTTGCCACCAGGTAAATTTGTTATCGTTGATCAGTTCATTGACAGAACTTTTGCAAGAAACAAATCTTTTTTTGATGATGAAATTGTTGCGCATGTATCAATGGCGCATCCAACTTCAAGTGGGCTGATGAATGCTTGCGAAGATGCCATTAAAAAAGAAAATATACCTTATCAAAGAGGTGGAACTTATGTTGTAATGGAAGGCCCACAATTCTCCACATTAGCAGAGTCAAATCTATATAGATCTTGGAAAGCTGATGTTATTGGAATGACAAATATGCCAGAAGCTAAGCTGGCAAGAGAAGCTGAAATTAGATATGCTTCAGTATCGATGGTAACAGATTATGATTGCTGGCATCTAGATCACGAAAATGTTGATGTTCAAAAAGTAATAAAAGTACTTTTAAATAATGCCACGAAAGCAAAAAATATGATTAAAAACTTAATAGAGAACTTTGAAAATCACATTGATCCTAATGATCCAACTAATAATTGCTTAGATGTAGCAATAATTACCGCTCCAGAAAAAAGAACTCAAAAAACTAAAGATAAATTAAAAACAATTGCAGGAAGGGCACTTAATAAATGAAAAAAATTTTAGGGATCGTGGTTATTAGTTTATTGTTGAGCGGTAATGTTTATTCTAAAACAATAGTTGTAAAAGCTAATCCAGAAAAAGGTTTTCATTTTCCTTATTTATTAAAAAATTCAAAAAAAACTGTTGATGCTAATTACATGGTAGTAGAGTCAAATAATACTGGTAGTGGTAATTCAATTAAAGGCATGACTAGTAAAGCTAAAAAATCTTTGAATTGGGTTTTAGGCGCAAGTATTTCAAAAAAACTGAAATACCCAATGTTAATGCCTGTTTTTCCATTCGGCACTTCGGCACTAATGCAAAATAAATATTATTTTCCTCAATTAGACAGCGATGTTCTAAAAATAGATAAAGATAAATATAGAAGAATTGATTTACAGTTAATTGCAATGATTGATGACGCAAGAGAAAAATTATTGAAAGAAAATAATCAAAATATTAATGAAAAAGTGATTATGGTAGGATTCTCATCATCATCTTTATTCTCTGCAAGATTTACTTTTTTACATCCAGATAGAGTTTCAGTAGCTATAGGTGGAGGAATAGGAGGCTTATTACCTGTTCCAGCTGACAAAATTAATGGAATTGAAGCAATATATCCAATTGGAACATATGATTTTGAAAATATTACTGGTACAAAATTTAATTTAGAAGAGTACAAAAAAACTCCACAATTTTACTATCAAGGCACAAAAGATAAATCAAATCCCTTTAGAAGAGGGGCTGAAGATTTAACAGATGAAGAATACAAAATTGTAAAAAAACTTTTTGTAGATGGTTTACCTTTTGGAGACAAACCTGTTTCTTTAAAAGTAAGCACTGTTATGTGGAATAATTCTCAAAAATATATTAATCAAATAGTAGATAATGTTAGATTTGAAAGTCCTAAAGGTTTAGGACATGAAATAACTCCTAAAATGATAAGAAAAAGTACAAAATTTATTAAAGAAAATTTAAAATAATGAAAATTAATGGCGTTGAATATAAAACAATTTGGTTTGATGAAGAAAAACAAGTTGTAAAAATAATAGATCAAACAAAGCTTCCACATAAATTTAGAATAAAAGAATTAAGTTCAGTTAAAGACGCTATAAATGCCATCAAAGCAATGGAAGTTAGGGGGGCACCATTAATCGGAGGTACCGCTGCATTTGGCTTAGTTTTAGCTATAAAAGAAAATAACAGTTTAGATTTTATAAAAAAAAGTTCAGAGGAACTAGTTGCTTCTAGACCAACAGCAATAAATCTTCAGTGGGCAGTTCATAGAATGAATAATAAATTGTCATTTGTTGAAACTGGAGATTTATTTAATGTTGCACTCAATGAAGCTAAAGAAATTTGTAAAGAAGATGAGGCATTTTGTGAAAGTATTGGTAAAAATGGATTAAATATTATTGAGGATATATATAATAAAAAGAAAGATACTGTAAATATTCTCACACATTGTAATGCAGGTTGGTTAGCTACAATAGATTGGGGAACAGCAACTTCTCCTATTTATCATGCACATAAAAAAGGAATACCAATACATGTTTGGGTAGATGAAACTAGACCAAGAAATCAAGGAGCAAACCTTACATCATATGAACTTAATGAGGAAGAAATTCCGAATACAATTATAGCAGATAATACAGGTGGAATATTAATGCAAAGAGGACAGGTTGATATGTGTATTGTTGGAACAGATAGAACATTATCTAACGGAGATGTGTGCAATAAAATTGGTACATATTTAAAAGCTCTTGCAGCTCATGATAATAATGTTCCTTTTTATGTTGCTTTACCAAGTTCAACAATAGATTGGAATTTAAAAAACTCCAAAGATATTCCAATTGAAGAAAGAGATCCAAAAGAACTTTCTCATGTGGATGGAATTAACAAAGATAATAAAGTTGATAAAGTTTTAATTTATCCAGAGAAAAGCAAATCATTAAATTTGGCTTTTGATGTAACTCCAGCTAAATATGTTACAGCATTAATAACAGAAAAAGGAATATGCGAAGCCTCTACTGAAGGTTTAAATGGTCTCTTCAAAAACTAATAAAAAGAAAAATGATGTTATTAAGTTTTCAAAAATGCTTAATGACAAAAAATTATCAGCTTTAAGATCCGGCAATATATCAGTCAGACATAACAATGGTTTTCTTATTACCCCTTCAGGAAAAAAATACTCATCACTAAAAGTAAAAGATATAGTGTTTGTAAATCTAGATGGAAAATATGAAAAAAAATATAAACCTTCGTCAGAATGGAGATTTCATCAAGATATTTATATCAAAAAGAAAGATGCTCAAGCAATAGTTCATACACATTCAACTAATGCAACAGCTCTATCTGTTCACAAAAAACCTATTCCAGCTTTTCATTACATGGTTGCACTCGCGGGAGGTAATGATATTAAATGTGCGAAATACGCAACTTATGGAACAAGAGAGCTTTCAAAAAACATTTTAAAAGCTTTGAATAACAGAAAAGCCTGCTTGATTGCAAATCACGGTCAGATTGCATTTGATAAAAATTTACCTGATGCTTTTGAATTGGCACAAGAAGTTGAAAATTTGAGTTTACAGTATATAACCGCTCTTAAGCTTGGAAAGCCAAAAATTCTTTCTATAAATGAAATGAATAAAGTTTTAAAAAAAGCTAAAAACTATAAAAGAGGTTAATAGGTGATAAAAGTTGGTGAACATATAACTCTAGATATCATTGGAGCTAAAAAAGAATATGATCCCTCATTTTATGAAAAGTTAGTTTATAAAATTGCAAAATTAGCAAAAGTAACAGTTTTAAAGATCTCAAAATATAAATTTGAGCCTCAAGGTTTTACATTGGTAGCTCTGTTAGCAGAAAGCCATATAAGCTTTCACACTTTCCCGGAAAATGAAATTATAAGCTTTGATTTTTTTACTTGTAGTAAAGTTTCACCATCAGTTGCTCTTAAAGTAATTAAAGAAGAAATAGAACACAAACAAATCATTATTAAGGAATTTAACAGAGATACGATTGATCTATATCATGATAACTATAGTTCACCAGGATTAAAAAAATCTTATGTTGTAAATAAAGTATTAGAAAATTTTAAATCCAAAGCAGGTCAATATATTGAAATATTAGATTTAGAACAGTTTGGAAAAGCTTTATTTATTGATAATGAAATACAAGTTGCTGAGAGTGATGAGCATTTATATAGCTCAACTTTTGTAAATTCTGGTCTTAGTTTGAATTCAAATAAAGAGAAAGCTGCAATTATTGGTGGAGGTGACGGTGGTGTTGCAAGAGAATGTATTTCACAAAATTTTGGATTTATAGATTGGTATGAATTAGATCCTGAAGTTGTTGATGTATGTGATAAACATTTAAGCAAAATAGGAGAAAAGGCGACAGAAAAAAATTCAGTTAAATGTGTTTGGGGTGATGCATTTGAGAGCATTAAATCAGTCAAAGATAATACCTATGATCAAATTTTTGTTGATCTTAACGATGATCAATTTTGCATAGATTTAGCTGCAAAAAATATGTCATCTTTAGAAAGAATTTTAAAACCTAAAGGTGTAATTACTGCTCAAGTTGGAAGCCAAGATAAAAAACCAAAACAAGTTGAAAATTGGTTAAATGTTTTTAACAAAAATTTTGGAAATACAAAACTTTCAAGAGTTTACATACCAAGTTTCGATTGTTCTTGGAATTTTTCCTCGTCAATAAATCATTAATTTTACTTTTTAAAACAATAATTTTATGAAATAATCTTCAAAATTTTGGAGGAAAAAAAATGAAAAAATTAAAAGTATTAGGACTTGGTATTTTAATATCATCATTCCTAACAATTTCTTCAATTGCAGATCAAATTAAAATTGGAACCGAAGGTGCATATCCACCTTGGAATTCCAAAGACTCAGCAGGAAATTTGATTGGCTTTGAAGTCGAATTAGCAAATGAATTATGCAAAATTATGAATCATGATTGCACAATTGTTGAGCAAGACTGGGATGGAATGATACCAGCTTTAGTCTCAAGAAAATTTGATGCCATCATGGCCGGAATGTCAATAACTGGTGAGAGAATGAAAACAATAAACTTTTCTCAAGGTTATGCTGATGAAGTTGCATCACTAGCTGTAATGAAAGGATCAAAAAACGAAGGCCTTAAAACAATGTCAGCTATAAATTTATCTGATGTGAGTGCTGATGAACAAGCAACACTAGATGTTTTGACAAAAGCATTTAAAGGTAAAACTATTGGTGTGCAAACTGCTACAATTCACCAGAATTTCTTAGAGTCTGGTTTAATGGGTAATGTAAAAATAAGAACTTACAAAACTCAAGATGAAGTAAACTTAGATTTATCTGCTGGTAGAATAGATGCAGCACTAGCTGCAGCTGTTGCTTTTACAGATTATGCAGAGAAATCTGGTAAAGGAGTTGTATTAACTGGACCAACATTTGCAGGTGGAGATTTTGGTAATGGTGTTGGAGTTGGTATTAGAAAAGGTGACTCGAAATTATTAAATGATTTTAATGCAGCAATTGATAAAGCTAGAGATGATGGCATTATTAGTAAGCTTGCTATAAAACATTTTGGTTTTGACGCTTCTATGTAATAAATTATTTATGGGTGGCTATAGTTAGCCACCTATATTATGGAACTTCTATATTTTGGTGATAAAGGTTGGGGAGACGAATTATTCTTTGCAACCTTAATGACAATTGCGGTTTCAATAACCGCAATGATAATAGGCTTTTTATTTGCTGCTTTATTTACTCCATTAAAATTATCTAATAACAAAGTTCTTAACTCTATTGGTAATGCATACACCACTGTTATTAGAGGTGTACCCGAGCTTCTTGTAATTTATTTATTTTTCTTTGGTGGAAGCGGAGCAATTATGTTTGTTGCTTCTATATTTGGTTATAATGAATATATTGAAATTAATGCTTTTCTAACAGGTTCATTTTCGATAGGGATAATATCGGGAGCGTACTCGACTGAAGTATTTAGAGGGGCCCTACAATCAATTGATAAAGGTCAGTTCGAAGCTGCAAAAGTTTTAGGTTTTAATAAATATATTTACTTCTTTAAAATTATTTTGCCTCAAATGTTAAGACTAGCAATACCAAACTTAAGCAATGTTTGGCAAATTACTTTGAAAGACACTTCTCTAATATCTGTAACTGGTTTAGTTGAAATAATGAGACAATCTTATATTGCTGCTGGCTCAACTAGAGATCCATTATTTTTTTACTCATTTGCAGCAGTTTTATATTTAATACTTACATTTTTAAGCATGCAATTATTAAATAGATTAGAAACAAAATATAGCAAAGGTTACTAATGGATATTGAATTAATGATAAGTAGTTTTCCAAAGTTGCTAAATGCAACTTTGATTACTCTTAAACTATTGTCTGTATCTCTTATTGTCGGTCTTTTTATTGGATTAGGTTTTGCAATCTTGAGAATGAATAATAATAAGTTGATTAATAAATTTGCTTATGGATACTCATATATTTTTAGAGGTACACCTCTATTGGTTCAAATTTTCATAATATATTTTGGTTTAGGTCAAATTGAATATTTAAGAACAACCTTTTTATGGGTTGTTTTAAAAGAACCATATTGGTGTGCGATAATAGCATTTTCATTAAATACTGGCGCCTATACATCAGAAATATTGAGATCAGCTTTTCAAACTATAAAACCAGGATATTTAGAAGCTGGAAGAAGTTTAGGGATACCTTCAAAAATTATTTTTACAAAAATACAAATTCCTATAGCAATTAAACAATCTTTACCAGCTTATGGTAATGAAATTATTTTAATGCTTAAAGGCACATCTTTGGCAAGCACAGTCACACTTATGGACTTAACTGGTGTCGCAAAATATATAATTTCAACTACGTTTAAGCCAGTAGAAGTATTTATTGTGGCAGGAGGTATTTATTTGTTTATGACTTTTATAATTCATAATGTTATTAAATATTTAGAAAAAAAATATGGGTTTCAAACATGAAAATAGCATGCATACAATTATCTAGTGGAGAAAATTATGAAAATAATTTTAAAGATATTGTTAAATATGTAAATCAAGCTATAAAAAATAATTCTGATTTAATTATTACACCTGAAACTTCTTCCTTAATGTCTAGTAGTAGAGAAATACTTTTTAAATATTCATTTGAAATGAATAAAGATCCAATTTTGAAGAAAATTAGAGAAGTTTCAAAAAAATATAAGAAATGGATTTTACTCGGATCAATTTGTGTTAAGGTTAAAAACAAACTCAGAAATAGATCTATACTGGTTGGACCAAATGGAAAAATTGTCAAATATTATGATAAAATTAATATGTTTGATGTTAAAATTCCAAATAAAGAGCAACATAGAGAAAGTAAAACTTTTAAAGCAGGAAATAAATTAATCACGGCTAATTTACCTTGGGGCAAAATAGGTTTTACAATCTGTTTTGATCTGAGATTTCCTGAACTTTATAGGAATCTATCAAAAAAAAATTTAAGTTTTATAGCCGTTCCATCAGCTTTCACAAAGTTTACAGGACAAAAACATTGGTTAACACTTTTAAGAGCAAGAGCGATTGAAAATTTTTGCTATATTTTTGCGCCAGCTCAAACAGGTAAAAATACACCTAAAAGAGAAACATTTGGTCATACAACAATTATTTCTCCAGATGGGAAAATTTTGGCATTAAAAAAATTAGGGAAGGGTGTAATTTATTCAAAAATTAACCCCAAGCTCTCTATGGATTTAAGAAAAATAATACCAAGTTTAATTTAATTCCTGCTATCCACAATCAATGTATCTTTTGATCCACCACCTTGAGAACTATTAACTATCGTACTGCCTTTTTTTAGAGCAACTCTAGTTAATCCACCTGTTGTAACATACGTTGATTTACCTGTTAAAATAAAAGGTCTTAAATCTAAATGTCTTGGTTCAATGTTATCAGGTGTGATTGTAGGTACCGTTGATAAAATTTCTAATGGTTGTGCAATATAATTTCTTGGATCTCTCTTAATTTTTTTTATCATTTCATCTTTTTCTTTTTTAGATGCTTTAGGGCCAATCATGATACCATATCCACCAGATGCATTAGCCGGTTTTACAACTAATTTGGATATATTTGAAATAACATGATTTCTATGTGTTTTTATATTACATAAAAAAGTTTCAACCTGATCAATTTTTGGTTGTTCACCTAAATAATATACAATCATCTTTTCTACATACGAATAGACTGCTTTATCATCTGCGACACCAGTTCCTAATGCGTTTATGATACCCACATTACCTTTTCTCCAGCATTTAAATAGACCAGGAACTCCTAAAAGAGACCCTTTAAAGAATACTTTTGGATCAATAAAATTATCATCTAATCTTCTATATATACAATCTACCTTTAGAGGCCCTTTGACAGTTTTCATATAGACATTGTCATTTTCAACAAATAGGTCTTTGCCCTCAACTAAAGCAATACCCATTTGTTCTGCTAAAAATTCGTGTTCAAAATAAGCTGAATTATAAACTCCTGGAGTTAATAAAACCATATGTGGATTATTAGTTTTTTTAGGAATGCATTCAGTCATGCAATTATATAATTTATTCGCATACTGATGAACTGAAGATACCTTATATCTTGTAAATAATTCAGGGAAAATATCTCTCATTACCATTCGATTTTCCAACATATATGAAACACCAGATGGAACCCTAAGATTATCCTCAAGCACTAAAAAATTACCATTTATATTTTTAATTAAATCTGTTCCAGAAATATTAGCCCAAGCCTTATGTTTTGGTGAAAAACCATCGCATTCTTTCAAATATTGTGGAGAATTAAAAACTAATTCTTTTGGAATTATTTTGTCCTTAAATATTTTTTTTTGATTATAGACATCATCTATAAATAAATTTAACGCCTTAATTCTTTGGGATAATCCTATAGATACTGTTTTCCATTGCGATTTCGTTATAATTCTTGGTATAATATCTAAAGGCCATTTTTTTTCTTCCGCTCTATTACTTGCAGAGTAAACTCTAAAATTTATTCCTCTAGCATTTATTGTACTTTGGCAATTTAACTCAATTTCTTGAAGTCTTTTTTTTCCATATTTTTCGAGAATACTTGAAATAATTTTAGCATGACTTCTTAACTTTTTATCTTTGCTAATGTATCCGTCAAAAGTTGATTTTGAATCATAATTTTTCCAAAAATCTGACATATTTACTTAATTTTTTTACATAAGTCTCAAATAAGCAAATGATTAAATTAGATACCTGATATGAAATAAATGGGTTTTATTGTAATAACATATAATTTAAACAGTTAATTGATCATGACTTATTGTATTGGTATTAAAACAGAGACCGGATTAGTATTTGCATCAGACTCTAGAACAAACGCTGGACTTGATAATGTAAATATATACTCCAAAATGCTAACACATGATGTTGGGGATAGATCAATTGTAATAGTCACTTCAGGAAATCTTGGAACTTCCCAGGCAGTTTATAATTCAATAAAAAAAGATTTAAAAAGTGAAACAGGTATTATGAATTTAAATACATGCAGTGATTTTGAGCAAATTGCTTCGTATATAGGCTCCTTAAATATTGAACATTCTTCACCTCAAGGAATTAATACTGATAGTGTTTTACTAGGCTCAACCTTTATTGTTGGTGGTCAAATAAAAGATCAACCACCACAATTATATTTAGTTTACCCGCAAGGTAATTATATTCGTCCAGCAGATAGCAAACCATATTTAGTTATTGGAGAAGTAAAATATGGGAAACCTATTTTAGATAGGGTAATCACACCAAAAGTCTCAATTGGCGATGCATCGAGATGCGCACTGATATCAATGGACTCTACATTAAAAAGTGATCTAACAGTTGGACCGCCTATAGACTTTGCTGTTATCAAAAAAGATGAAATCAAAATAGCATCACTTAAATGCTTAAATATGAATGACCCTGAGTTTTCCAAAGTTTGTAATCAGTGGTCGCAAGGTATTTTTAAGATATTTGACTCTTTTCAAAGGTTTGACTGGGAATAAAATTAATATTTTGTGTATTCTTTAATTTCTTTAATTTTAGAACCTGTTTTATTATTTATTTCTAATTTTAATTTTGCTCGTTCATCATTTAAGAAGTGAACATCTCTTGATAATTTAATAAATTTTTCACCAAAGTCAGAGTTTTTTTCGCAAAGTCTTTTGTCATCCTCTATTACCCAAAGCTTTGAATTAATTTCTTTTAGCGAGTTATATAAAGTTTCAATTTCACTGTAATTTTTAATATTTGTATTTAATTGATCTTTCAAAATATTATATTCATCAATTATAAAGTTTAGTTTCTCAGGATCTTTAATTTTTTCAGATTTAATTTCTAAAATCGAAATTTTATCCAGCAATTCTCCAACTGATACTTCTACTAAAATTTTATTCATATAAATTGATATTATGTTAAGTTGTTAAAAATATGTCTAACATACTTATTATAAAACATGGTTCCTTGGGTGATATAGCTCAAGCAAGTGGTGCAATTCAAGATATATCTGACAACCATCCAAATGATGATCTATATATACTGTCGACTAAGCCATATTATAATTTATTAAAAAAAAATCCAAATATAACTGATGTAATTTTAGATAAAAGGCTCTCTAGGTTTAACCTAATTTATTTATATTTATTAATGAGAAAGATAAAAAAATATAAATTTATTAAAGTTTATGATCTTCAAAATTCTAAAAGAACAAGTTTTTACAAAAAAATTCTTTACCCCAAAGCTTCATCAGATATTTGGTCCTCAACTGAAACAACTCTTCCAGAGGGAACTAATAAGACAGATTTTGATAAAGACACTGTTCTAAATCGCTTTGAACATCAATTAAATGTTTCTGGAATTAAAACTGATAAGGTAACAAAACCAGACTTTTCTTGGAGCTGTGAAAATATTTCAGAAATCAAAAAAAAATATAATTTAAACAAGTATATAATTTTATTTCCTTTTTCATCGTCTCATTTAACCATAAAAAGATGGCCATATTACAATGAATTAATTAAAAAAATTAAATCTACTTTTGAAGATAAAATTCAAATTTTAATAGCTCCTGGCCCAAATGAAATAAAATTAGCAAAAGATATTGATGCTAATATTATTTTAAATAATGATAAAGCATTAAGTATTTCTCAACTTTCATCATTAATAAAAGATAGTTATTTTGTTATCTCCAATGATACTGGTCCAGCACATATGGCAGCACACTTAAATGTAAAAGGTTTAGTTTTATTTGGATCACACACTACTGCTCAAAAAGTTAGTATTGAACGAGAATACTTTAAAGCAATTCAAGTTTCAGATTTGGCTAAACTTTCTGCTGATAAAGTATTTCAAAAAATGCAAGAATCCATTAATTAGTTTTTCTAAATTTTGATAATAAAAAAGGCAAAAATAAAACTATTATGAAAATTCTTAAAAAATGATGGTAGCTCACAAATATTGGATCAATGTTGTAAGCAACACTAATAACTACCATCTCATGAATTCCTCCAGGAGCAAAACTTAAAAAAGTTGGTATAAATTCAAACCCTATATAAGTAAGCAAATAAGCAGTTATCATTGCAACAATTACTAAAATTGAACTAACTATAATTCCATGGAAAATAAAAAAAAGTAATTCTTTAATTTTCAAACCGTTTAACCTTGTGCCCAAAGCTGTTCCAAGAAATATAAAAGCAATATTTATAAATGCATCTGGAAATCTGGCATTAATTATTTCAAAGGTATAAAAAACTCCAGATAAAGCCATTGAGCCAACTAAAGTTGGAGAAGGAATCTTATATTTTTTTAGTATATTCGCAAAAATGAAACAGATTATTAATAAAAAAAATATTTCTAAAAAATATCTTTCATTATAGATATTTTCATAATTGTAACCTGTGATTTCTGAGAAGCCTAAATTATTTATAAAAAAAATAGGAACAAAACTAACGATAAATATCACTCTTGTAGCCTGAGGGATCAAAACACCTTTATCATTTTTGCTTTTACCAAATTCCAATAAGGCTGCAGATATTGGAACAAATGCACCTGGAAGAGCTGCCAAAACTGAAATAAATTTACTAAATTTACAAACTTTAAAAAAATAATAACCAGCAAGAATAGTACTAACTATTGTACAGACCAACATTGCTAATGATGAGAAAATCCATAAATGGATTTTATACAATAATGTTACATTTAGTGTTCCTCCCAGAATTATACCAACAATTAAAAATATAGGATTTAATAATTTAGTTGGAAAAACTATTTTATAATTCGTAAATGCGAAACATAAATTTAAACCTAAAGATCCTAACAACCATGGTAAGGGTAAATTTATTAATGTACCTAAGTATCCACCGACTAGACCTATAAATAGAGCTTTATAACTACCTATTAATGCTAAAAAATATTCTTTTATGTTTTTAGAAGTATTATATTTGAGCATTGACTAAAATTTATAACTTATGTTTAATGATGGTTTCATAAATATAATAAGAGAGGAAATAATGAAACTAATTAAAACTTTTATTTCAGTTTTACTATCTGCTTTCCTTCTATTTTCATCAACAAGCTCATTTGCAGTTGAAAAATTACATTTTTTAATTGGCGGTGGTGCTGGTGGTGGTTGGGATGGAACTGCTAGAGGTACTGGAGAGGCATTAACAAAAGCTGGTTTTTTGAAAAGCGCATCATTTGAAAATATGTCAGGTGGTGGAGGCGGTAAAGCTTTAGCTTACCTAATCAACAACGCTCCAAAAGATACAGTTTTAGTTCAGTCAACACCATTGGTGTTAAGATCTATTACTAGACACAAAGGTTATGTAAAAGGTACTGGTACATTATCTTATAAAGATGTTAAGCCAATTGCAGGTGTAATTGGAGATTATGGTGCAATAGTTGTTGCAAAAAATTCACCTATCAAAAATTTCAAAGATGCAGTTGATCAATATCAAAAAGATCCAAAGTCAATTAAAATGGCTGGAGGATCTGTAAGAGGAAGCATGGACCACTTAATTGGTGCGTTAGCTTTCCAAGCAGCTGGAGCAAATCCAAACGATGTGATTTATGTTCCATATGATGCTGGTGGAAAAGCGCTTGCTGGACTTTTATCTGGAGAAACTCAAATACTTTCAACAGGCTTAGGAGAAGTAATGGGTGCTAGAGATCAAGTGAGAATAATTGGTATCACAGCTCCTGAAAGAGTAGGTGATGCACCAGAAGCTCCAACATTAAAAGAGCAAGGATATGATGTTCAGTTTGTTAACTGGAGAGGTTTCTTTGCACCAAAAAGCATGAGTATGAGTGACTATAACAAAATCTCTAAAATGCTTGGTGACGTTCAAAAGACACCAGAGTGGGAAGCTGTTAGAAAAAGAAATGCATGGGTAAATATTTATAATCCAGGTTCTAAATTTGATGCGTTCTTAGAAAAACAAACAGTTGAAATGACAGCTCTGATGAAAAAACTTGGAGTAATATAATCTTTAAAGATTATTAAAGAATGTAAAGCAGTGAGAATAAGTCCTACAAAATTTATCTCACTGCTTTTTTTAGTTTTATCAGTATTTTATCTATACACTGCATACAATATTCAAGTATTTGCATTTGATGAGAATGCACCATTCAATGCTAGGACTTTCCCAATATATTTAGGTTGGGCAGGAATAATTTTATCGAGTTTAAAAATAATTTTACCTGAAAAAGTTACTGCAGAGGTAAATCATAAATACTTAGATTACAAAAGTATAATTTATCTAATAATTATCTCACTAATATATGCTGCTGTAATTTTAAAAATTGGATATTTTATATCAACTTCTTTATTTCTTTTTGCATCTTACTATTTCTTAGGTGAAAGAAGATGGGGACTGATGTTTATTTTATCTTTCCCATTTGTTGCTGCATTTATGTATTTGTTACACGGTTTACTAAACATTTATCTTCGTGATCCGTTTTTAAAATACATTGGAGTTATGGGATGATCGAAGGAATACTTATCGGATTATCGACTGCTTTATCTCTAACAAATATTTTAATGGTGATGGTTGGATGTTTTGCAGGAACAATAATTGGAATGTTACCTGGACTTGGACCAATGACTGCAATTGCATTAATGATACCAATTACTTATGGCTTTGATCCATCAACAGGTTTAATTTTAATGGCAGGAGTTTACTATGGTGCAGTATTTGGAGGATCTACATCTTCTATTTTATTAAATGCTCCTGGAATACCAGGAACTGTTGCTACTGCATTTGATGGTTATCCAATGGCACAACAAGGAAAAGCTGGTAAAGCTTTAGCAATAGCGGCCTATAGTTCATTTGCAGGTGGAACAATTTCTGCAATATTTTTATTAGTTGCAGCCCCTAGTTTATCAAAAGTAAGTTTAGCTTTTAGGTCTCCTGACTATTTTGCACTAATGATTTTAGGTTTAACTGCAATTTCTGCATTTTCATCTAAAGGACAATTTTTAAAAGCAATGATGATGGTAGTTTTAGGATTGATGTTAGCAACCGTCGGACAAGACTCATTGTCGGATATTACAAGATTTACATTTAATAATATGAATTTAACTGATGGAATAAGTTTTGTATTAATTGTCATGGCAACATTTGCAATGAGCGAAGCTTTAACGATTATTTTTAGAGGTAAAGATCCAAACAGAGCTGCAAAACAAATCTCATTAACAGAACTAGGTTCAATTAAAGTAAATAAAGAAGAAACCATCAAAATGGCCAAAACAATACCTAGGTCATCTATATTGGGTTTTTTGATAGGTGTTTTACCTGGAGCAGGCGCAACTATAGCATCTTTCTTAGCTTATGGAATGGAAAGAAATTATGTGAATGAAGAAGAAAAACAAAAATTTGGAAAAGGTAGTGTTCATGGTTTATCCGCACCAGAAACTGCTAACAATGCAGCTTGCTCTGGATCATTTGTTCCATTACTAACATTAGGAATTCCTGGAAGTGGTACAACAGCTGTAATGCTTGGAGCTCTTTTAGGATTTGGTATTCAGCCAGGACCAAGACTTTATCAAACTAACCCTGAAATATTCTGGTCGGTTATTATGTCAATGTACATTGGTATGGTCGTACTTTTGATTTTAAATTTACCATTAATTCCTTATATAGCTAGAATTTTAGCGGTACCAAGAAATTATTTAATTCCTTTAATTTTATTTTTCTCAGTGACAGGAATTTATTTAATGTCATTTAATAATTTTGATATTTTTTTAATGATAGGTATTGCAGTGGTTGCAACTTTTTTAAGGCTATACGATTTTCCCATGCCACCTTTAATATTAGCTTTTGTACTTGGAGGACTAATGGAGGAAACATTGAGAAGATCACTTTTAATAAGTGATGGGTCACCTAATTTTTTATGGGATAGACCAATAACTCTAATAATATTATTGATCACAATCACAATTGTTGGGTGGCAAATATTTTCAACTTTTAGAAAAAAAAATTAAATATAAATTTTATCAGCTAGACCGTAGCAAAGAATTCCACTTAGCACTGTTAAAATGCCCGATGCAATAACACCTTCACTATTTGTTTTTTCGTTATGTCCAAGCTTATTGATATAAATTGTATATATCCCAATTAAAAAATATAAAACGTTTTGAGCAAAAATTAATGTAAAGAAACCCCATGTTCCTGCCAAACCGTCTGCTTTAATTAACATTATGTATAGTGCTACTAAAACTGATGCAATAAACGGTGCTCCAAAAAATCTAACCATCACAGCTGCAGAGTGATCTATATTGTATTGATCTAAAAATGACTTTGTTGCAACAACTGTTCTGAAAGCATAAACGGCGTAAACAATAAAATGTAAAATAAAAATACTTAAATAAATTATTCCATTAAATTTATCTAACATGTATTAACTTTATAAGATTCTTTTATAGTTTTCAATTATCTTATCCCAAAGAAAATTTTCGGAATGACTTTTGCACTCTTTTCCAAACTCAATATATTTATTACTTTCAAATAAACTATCTATACTTGAATAAATTTCATCTAGACTGTTACCATCGCAAATTAAACCAGTTTTATTATGAATAATTGCATCAGAAGCACCACCATCTTTACCACCTATAGATGGGACCCCATATTGTGCAGCTTCAATAAAAGAAATTCCAAACCCCTCAACTGAAGTTTTGTGAATTATTGATGGCATTATAAAAATATTTGATTTTGCAATTAATGCATTTTTCAATTCATTAGATATATCGCTTAAAAAATTTATATATTTATCAAGTTTTAATTCTATCACTAATTTTTTTAAATTTTCTTCTTCATCTCCATATCCTACGCAAGTATAAGTAATATTAGGATATTTCTCTTTTAAATTCCGAATAGCCATTATAACTTTTTCGTGATTTTTTCTTTTATCAAATCTAGAAACAGTAATTAGCCTTTGTTTTTTTCCTTTTAGCATTTCTTCTGCTTGTTTAAGGTCGTCTTTAGGAATTTCCTCAACAGGATCTATACCTGGATTTATGACTATTAATCTTTTTTCTTCAACCCCAAGACTTACTGCTAAATTTTTAGTAAAATTTGAGTTTGCCACCACATGATCAACATTATTTAAAACATCCAGAACTTTTTTATTTAATCTAGATCCTTTAGGGTGATTAATTTCTTTAGAATGAATTAAACATATTTTTTTTTTTGAGGATTTTATAAGTTCTAAACTTTTCCAGTGATCTGCTATAATGCAATTTATATTTTTATTTTCATTTAAATACTCATTTATTAGTAGAGATTTTCTATATTTTCTTAACAATTTAACTCCGCTAACTCTCTCAATTGTAAATGAAACTTTATCATCAAACTTTTTATGATCCTCGTGATAATCTGCAAAAACTTTAACCATATCAAGTTTTGATAAAGATCTTGTCAATCCCCACATTAGATTTTGCATACCACCAACTTCAGGGGGGAAAGTTCTAGTTATTATTAAATACATTAATTAGATGACCACTTTATACCACAACCCATACTTGGGAATTGTTCGTCAGGACCTTTACCTGTTTCTGAAACTTGTTTCATAGCAATAAATAAATCACTATCTCCAGATCTCACAGGCTTTAGTTCTCTTAATTCTCTTATTCTTCCTCTATATTGGAGACCAAAATCTTTATCATAACCGAAAAAATCTGGAGTACATACAGCATCATATTTTCTTGCAATGTCTTGTGTTTCATCAATTAGGTAAGGAAAATTAAACTTATGTTTAATTGCAAACTCTATCATTTTTTCAAAAGAGTCTTCTGGGTAATTAATTGGATCATTAGAGCATATTGCAACTGAATTTATTCCTAAATCACTAAGTTTAGTACAGTCCTCCACCACATCTCTAATTATTGCTTTTACATATGGACAATGATTACAAATAAACATTACCAAAGTTCCATTTTCACCTTTGATATCATTTAACGATATTAACTTGTTCTCTGTAGATTTTAATTCAAAATTTTCTGCTTTTTTTTCAAAATCACATACTGGTGTTTTAATAGGCATAATGTAATAATATATAAATTATGTTTTACGATTTGGAAGATAAAAAACCAAAAAACTCTGGCGAAAATTGGGTAGCACCAAATGCAACAATTATTGGAGATGTTACATTAGAAAAAAACTCTAGTGTTTGGTTTAATGCTCTAATTAGAGGGGATAATGAAAATATTCATGTTGGAGAAGGCTCAAATGTTCAAGACGGAAGCGTTTTGCATACTGACCCAGGTTGCCCTTTAAGAATTGGTAAAGACGTAACCATCGGTCATATCGTTATGCTTCATGGATGTACGATTGGAGATAATAGTTTAATAGGTATTGGAGCTGTCATTTTAAATAATGCAAAAATAGGCAATAACTGCATCATTGGTGCAAAAGCATTAATAACTGAAAACAAAGAAATTCCGGATAACTCATTAGTAGTTGGAGCACCAGGAAGAGTAGTAAGAAAACTTACTGACGAAGAAATAGTTAAAATTACTGAGAACGCAAAACATTACCAAGATAATTGGAAAAGATACGTAAAAACTGTTTTTTAATATGCTAGAAGAGTATGTAATTGCACAATTAAGAATAAGCAATCAAGAAAATTATAATGAGGCATATTTTTATAATAGAAATGAGTTAAAGAGAACTTTTTTACAAGAAAAGAAAAAGTATTATTAATTGAAAAAATGAAAAAAATATTTTTGCTTTTATTTATATTAACTTGTTTATTAAGCTTTAATTTTGCAAATGCTGGAGTTAATGAAACTGGTTCGAGTTCAATTTCTTTAGAATGTAAAAAAACAATGCTAAAAAAATATCAGTCAGACTTATCTGTATCAAAATCAGAAGGTAAAAATTTTTTGATGTATGCATCTGTGACTGAAAATGATTGTGTTTGGTATCAAACTTGGCCAAAAAAAGAAGTCAGTAAAAAGGACCATAAATACGCATTTAAGAAATGCACAAAAGAAGCAAAGAAAAACAAATTAAAGACAGATTGTTTTATATTTGCTGTAAATGATAAAATAGTTTGGAAGAATTTTGATAAGCAAGCTGTTTTAGCGAGCAAAGATGCCCCACTAGAAAAAAAAATTTCATATTTAGAGGATGACAAAAAACCAGGTAGGTTTTTTAAGGATCAACCAGATATAAATCATGATTACCAAGTTCACTTTATTTATTTACTTGGATCTGAAGGCAAGGACAGAGAATGGGATATAAATGGAAAAATGGCTGAAGACATTGAGGCAATAAATAATAAATTCTTCAAAATGACTGGAAACAAACAAAAGTGGAAAATAGATAGGAGAAAAGATGGAAAAATAGATATTTCATTTGTCAGATTAGATGCAAAAGCTAATAGCAGAAAGGGATGGAATATGCAGTACCCTGATTTTTTCTTAACTTCAATAGGTTTTAATAATCCAAAAAAAACATATTTTGCATTTGTTGACGAGAAACATCGTGATGGAGGCATGGCAGGTGCTCATCATGGTTATATTTTTCTAAAAAGTAATATAGGATCAAACAATGATTTAAGAAGATTAATAACTTTACATGAGTTAGTTCACACTCAAGGACCTGCGTGGGCTTGTAATAAAACACACAGTAACGGACATACAGCTAGAGGTGTTGTTGGATTAGATCCAAGTTGGAGTTTAAAATATATTTATGGAGATGTAGAGAAAGGTTGTCCTGATTTGAAAGACTCCGTTTATATGACACCTACAGTTGAAAATCCATATGATCCAATTCAAATAGTATGTGCAATGGCTCAAAATTCTAGAGGTATTTTATCAGACTATAATTTTTCAATTCCAGAAAAATACAATCATAAAAAATTACTCAAATTTATTGAGAAAAAAAAGGATAGTTGGTGTACGCTTGATATTCACAAATATGCAGATGCAAAGTGGTTTAGAAAATGGTTAAATTAATTAAATGAAAAAAACTATTTTATTATCAATCATTTTTTTACTTAACTTAATTTCAAATGCTTATGCTGACAAATGTTATGATAGCGATACAACACTAGTTATTTTAGATAGTGACAAAAAACCAGGAAGGTATTTTGAGGATCAACCTGATGTCAACGATGATTTCCAAGTTCATATTGTTTATACTCTATTAAAAGACTCCAAAGATAAGGAGGGAGATATAAATGGAGAGTTAGAAAAATGGGTTGAAACTGCAAATAAATGGATTTTAAAAACAACTGCTAAAGCAAACAAGAAATCAAATTTTAATAATGGAGAAGGTCAGAAATTAAAGTGGGATAGACGTAAAGACGGAAAGTTAGATATTACGTTTCTTAGAATAAACAGAACCAAAAAAGACATGAAAAAGTCTAAATGGGGTAGTTGTGGAGGTGTATTTGGAAGATCCATTATTAATAATGGAATGAACAACCCTAAGAAAATATATTTTAACTTTGGAGATTTTACTCATAAAGATTGGCCATTTTCTGTTGGATTTCCAATTTTTAGTGTATTTTCAAAACATCAAAAAAAATGGCCACTTAATAATAAAGAGGTTGGATATTTTATTTTACACGAGATTTTACATGCCATGGGTGGAATTTATAAATGTTCACCAAATTTTATCGAAGGACACAATACTAAAAAAACAAAAGACATGATGAGTTGGACGGGTGATGGAACAAATCATACTTTAGACCCAAAGAATGATGATTATTGGGGTCATAATAATAAAACTTGTCCAAACATGCAGGACAGTGTTTATTTTACACCTACATCAGATACACCTTTTGATCCTTTTGAAGTTACTTGTATACCAAAGGAAAAATGGAAATTTACAAAACATAATTATGAAAATATTTATGATAAAGATAAAGGTGAAGGTGGAGATTGTTTTTATGCACGAGACGACGTAGAAGCTCCATGGGAAAAAGAATTTGGTATTTTTCAAAGGAATTAAGTAAAAAAATATTTCTAATATGTCAGCAGGGTATGTAATTGCACAATTAAGAGTAACTAATCCAGATAATTATAAAGAGTATATTGAAAAAGTTAATCCAATTGTAAAAAAATTTGATGGAGAGTTTTTAGTAAGAAATGGTGAATATCAAATCTTTGATGGTGAAACTAAATTTCCAAGAATAATAGTTCTAAAATTTCCAAGTTATGAGAGAGCGCTAGAGTGGTATAATTCGGAAGAATATAAACCTATCAAACAAATTAGACTCGATAATTCTGAGGGGACTAATATAATAATAAAAGGATTATGAAAAAAATATTATTAGCATTATTTGTCACATTATTTAGTTCATCATTATTAGCATCAGATGAAAAACCAGGTAGATTTTTTGAAGATCAACCAGATGTAACTGATGATTATCAAATTCATTTTATATACATGCTCACAGCTAGTGATAAAGACCGTGAGCTAGATATAAATGGTAAAATTGAGGAATATGCTAACAAAATGAACGCTCTTGTTGAAAAGTTTAGTAAAAAAACAAAAGGGTCTTCGGGTGTAAAAAAATATAAGTACGATTATCGAAAAGATGGAAAATTAGATGTTACCTTCATAAGATTAGATAAAAAAAGAAAAGAACTTCACAAACATATAAATAATAACTATCGTGCATACCTTTGGCTAAATGGATTTAATAATCCAAAAAAAGTATATTTTACTTTTGCTGATGTAACTAGCCAAGATGGTGGAGAAGGTGGGGTAGGAATGGCATCAATTTTTCTTAAAAGCAAATACAATAAAAATATAAATAGTATGGTTAAAACAGCTGTTCACGAAGTGCATCATGCAATGGGAGGGGGGTTTGCTTGCGTCCCTGGAATGAGTAAAAAAGCACATTTTAAAAGTGGACAAGACACTGATGAAAAGCAAATGTTTTTTGGAAAAGCTTATGTTCACGATGTCGAAGGCTGTCCAAAAGGAGAAGACTCAGTCTATCTAACACCAACGTCAAAAGATCCTTACGATCCTTTTAAGCTAATATGTTTGAACGAATGGGGAAAATATAATCACAAAAAGCTTGTTAAACTTAGAGGAAAACAGGAAAGCGATCTTAAAAAAGGTAAGTGGAACTATAGGAGTGGTGGATCTGGATGTAAGTTTACTTATTGGGACAGAAACGGTTCTGGAGTTATGAAATTATTTAATAATGAACAGGCTAATAGAGAGTATAATCGAAATCCAAAAGATCATTAAATAATTAAGGAACTAACCAGGCATCTTTATTATTATCAACATCAAATCTAGCTCTACGATGACCTTTTGCAGCTAAGTACAACCATTCTATAGATTTAATTTTACATTGTATAACAGTAAAGTTTTTATATCCTTCTTCACTTTGTTCTTTTGTATAATCAAAATTATCTAATTCAGGTTTTAAGCCAGATGTTGGAATATCAGACTCTGTACCTGGTCCTTTATCTACTAAGTAACATTTACGACTTATATGTTGAGTTTTTTGCCAAGCTTGTTTTGTTATATCATTATTGTGATTGATAATAGCTTCAACTTTTAATCTAACCTGAATTTTTTCATCTTTGTCGTAAAATAACATAGATGAATTAGGATTTTTTTCTAATATTTTAATTTTATCAGATCTAATATCACTGTGAAATTGAACTAAATTATTTTGTTCATCTGATTTTCTAAGAACAACAATTCTACTTTCAATATTGTCTTCACTTCCACATGAAAATACAGGTATTCTAAAGGGAGATGATCTATTTGTTACTGCATCAGTTAACATTAACCAAATTTTCTTTTTTATTTCGGAAAAATCCTCGTAGTAGGGAACAGTGGTAGACACAATTATTTTTTCTTTTTTAATCTAGCAATTAAACTTGAGCTATCCCAACGATTTCCACCCATTTTCTGAACTTCAGCATAATAACCATCCACAATTTCAGTTACTGGTACAGGTGAACCATTTCTTTTTGCTTCTTCAATGCAAATTTTTAAATCTTTTCTCATCCAATCTACAGCAAATCCGTAATCAAATTTATCAGCAACCATAGTTTTATATCTATTCTCCATTTGCCAAGATTGAGCAGCACCTTTTGAAATAGTTTCCATAACTTTATCCATATCTAAACCTGCATTAATTCCAAAATTTACTGCTTCAGATAAACCTTGAACTAAACCACCAATACACATTTGATTAACCATCTTAGTTAATTGTCCACTGCCTGATGGGCCGATCAAAGTTACTTTTTTACTATAACAATCAATTATTGGCTCTGCTTTTTTAAAATCACTATCATCTCCACCAACCATGACAGTTAATATCCCACCTTCTGCACCTGATTGTCCTCCAGATATAGGAGCATCTAAAAAACCAAATCCTTTATCTTTTGCAGCTTTATAAAGTTCTCTAGAAATTTCAGCAGACACTGTTGAATTATCTATATATACGCATCCTTCTTTGGCATTATGAAATAATCCATGTTCTCCTAATGAAACTTGTCTTAAATCATCGTCATTCCCAACACAGGTAAAAATAAAATCAGCATCTTTAGCAGCTTCAGATGGTGTATCAGCCATATTACCTTTGTATTCACCAATCCACTTTTCTGCTTTTAATTTTGTTCTGTTAAAAACAGTTACATTATGTCCTGCTTTTGATATATATCCTGCCATTGGATAACCCATTACACCAAGACCTATGAAAGCAATTTTAGAAGTCATATTTTTTTATGTTTAAAAATTTAAGTTTAAAAGTAATTGTATTTGGTTTTATATTTACATTTTTTTCAAGTTTTGGACAGAGTTTTTTTCTTGGAATATTCAATACAAGTATAAGAGAGACACTCTCGATAACTCATGGACAATTTGGCTCAATATATGCATCTGCAACATTGTGCAGTAGTTTACTACTAATATGGGTTGGAAAGAAAATTGACGATATAAATATTTTCCGATTTGCAATCTATGTAACATTACTTTTATCTTTTTCTTGTTTTTTCTTTTCAAAAATTTCATCAATCATTTTTTTATTCATTGCAATTTTTTTAATGAGATTTTCAGGTCAAGGAATGATGTCTCATACTGCAACAACAACAGTTTCAAGATATTTCACAAAATCAAGGGGTAGGGCGTTAAGTATTTGCTGGTTCGGTTTATCTAGTGCTGAATTTATTTTACCTGTTTTAATGGTATTCTTGTTGTCATTAACCTCTTGGCAAAATATTTGGAAAGTAATTGCTTTATTAATTTTAATCTTTTTACCGATTGCATCATTCTTTCTAGTTCGAACTGTTAAACTTGATACGAGAGAAAGCACTGAAGGTGAAGAATTTAAAGAGGAAAATATTAAGCAATGGAAAAGAATTGAAGTAATAAAAGATTATAAATTTTATATAGTAAGTATGAATATGCTAGCCATGCCTTGGATTGCAACTGGTGTATTTGTTTATCAGTCATTTATTACTGAATCAAAAAACTGGGGACCATTTGTAATTGCTCAGTCTTTTATGTCTTATTCAGTATTTTCAGTAATTACTCTTTTAATATCTGGTTTTTTAATTGATAAATTCACAAGTCGAAAACTTTTAATTTTTATGAATATTCCTTTATTTCTATCGACTTTTGTAATTATTTACTTTGATGCACAATTTACTGCATTTATATTTCTAGGTTTAATTGGAATATCAAATGGTTTGGCAAACGTTTTGGGATCTTCTACTTGGGCTGAGGTTTATGGTGTAAAGCATATTGGATCCATTAAAGCTTTGACCACTGCTCTTATGGTTTTTTCAACGGCTTTTGGAACTGCTCTATTTGGAATTTTAATTGATATTGGATTTTCAATTGAGAAAATTGCTATAATATCTGCACTTTATATACTTATTTCTTTTATTCTTCTTTTTTTAGTTAGAAAAAAATTAAATCCAATTTTAGTATAAAATACTTGATTTTGTTGATCTTGGAGTATATCTAATCGCCCATGGCAAGAGTTACCGTTGAAGACTGTATAGACAAAGTAGATAGCCCTTATGAATTAGTTTTGGTTGCTAAAGAAAGAGCTACTCAACTTAATTCAGGAATTGAACCTACATTAGATAGAGATAACGACAAACACACAGTTATTGCTTTGAGAGAAATAGCTGAAGAAACAATTAAAGTTCCAGATTTAACAGAAGCTGCAGTTTACAAACTAAGAAAACATGTAGAACAAATTGATGATACTGCTGAAGATGATGAAGATATTGGTGATGATTTTGAGAATTTGTACAAAGGTGAAATATCAAAAAGTGGTGTACCAATTCTTCCTTCGAAAAGAGCTAGGAAAATTCCTGAAAAAATTCAAGTTTCAAAAGAAGATCTTGCTGAATTATCACCATCAGCTCAACCTGATGTTAATGTAGAAGCTCCAAGCGAAGCTGAAGAAAGTGATGATGTTTCACTAGATCAAGTTTCTGAAGCAGAAGAACAAGTTTCAGATAACGTAAGCGACGAAGAAAATAATTCTTAATTAAGAAAACTCTTTTAATATTTGTTCCCTGTGTTCATCAAGATCAGGAATGTCCCCTCTAGTACTTTTATCTTCGTATGAAGACATTTTTATGGGATTTCCTGCCAATCTAAAATCACCAACTACTTTATGATAGGCTTTAACAATCATGTTTCTTGCTTCGACTTGAGGATTTTCAACCGCTTCTTTAATATTAAATATCGGTCCACAAGGTATCTTTAATTTTTCCATTTCATTTACCCATTCAGAAGTATTTTTTGAAGAAAGTTTATTTTCAAAAATTAATTTTAGTTCATTCATATTTTCACATCTGAGTGAATTGGTATTAAATCTTTTATCACTCACCATTTCAGGTATTCCCAATACTTCACAAAGTTTTTCATATAATTTATCGTTACCTGCAGCAATGATTATATAACTATCTTTTGTTTTAAATGCCTCAAATGGAGCAATCGAAGGATGTCTGGATCCCATTGGTTTAGGAATTTCATTTTTAGATAAATATCTTGCAATTGCATTTTCTAAAATTGCAATTTGGCAGTCTAACATTGAAACATCTATAAACATTCCCTTGCCTGTTTTTTGTCTATCATACAAAGCTGCATTAATTCCAATCGCAGTAAAAAGACCTGCTGTAATATCACCAATCGAAGTTCCAACTCTTGTTGGTTCACTATTTGGATGACCTGTAACACTCATCAGTCCACCCATTCCTTGAACGACCATGTCATAAGCGGGTAATTCTTTTAAAGGGCCAGTCTGACCGAAACCAGATGCAGATGCGTATATTAATTTTGGATATTTTTTGCTTACATCTTTCCAACCATATCCCCATTTTTCCAAAGTACCTGGTTTAAAATTTTCTACTAAAATATCTGCTTTTGCTAAAATTTTATCAAAGATTTTTTTGTCATCTTCATTTTTTAAATTAAGTGCAATACTTTCTTTTCCTCTATTCAGTGACATAAAATATGCCGAATAGTCTTTTACAAAAGGTCCAAACTTTCTTGAATCGTCACCAATTTTTGGTGCTTCTACTTTAATTACACGTGCACCGAGATCAGATAAAATCATTGTACAATATGGACCTACTAAAACCCTAGTAAGATCAACAACTAATAAATTTTTTAAAGGACCATCCATAATAAGTACGTCATTTCCTTATATTGACTCTTCTGCTCAAGTTCAATTTAATATCATCATTATAAATAAAAAGGGGAAAACTATGTTAAGAAAAATAACATTATATTTGTCTTCAATAATTATAGCTTTTTCAATAGTAGGATCTGCATATGCAGTTACATTAAAAGCAAGTCACCAATGGCCAGGCACACCAAGAGCTGATGGCTCTTTTGACCCTCGTCATGAAATGGTGCAAATTATTGCTGATGAAGTAAAAAAAGCAAACGTTGATTTAGAAATTAGAATTTATCCAGCTAAGTCACTTTATAAGCCAAAAGAACAGTGGAAGCCTATGACCACAGGTCAATTAGATATTTCTGCTTTCCCATTAGCTTATGCATCAAAATTCCATCCAGAGTTTGATGCTACATTAATGCCAGGAACTGTAAAAAATCATGAGCATGCATTGAGATTTAACAAAGGTCCAATGATGACAGAGATTAAAAAAATAATCAGTGATGCTGGTGTTGTAGTACTATCTGATGCATGGTTAGGTGGTGGTTTCGCATCAAAAACTAAATGTATCAAGAATCCAAGTGATGCTAAAGGACAAGTGATGAGAGCTGCAGGAAAAGCTTTCAATCAAATGTTAGAAGCTGCTGGTGCAGGTATTCAAAGTATGCCATCATCTGAAATTTATACTGGATTACAAACTGGTGTATTAACAGGTGCAAATACTAGTTCAGGAAGTTTTGTAAGTTACAAAATTTACGAACAAGTGAAATGTGCAACTCCTCCAGGAAAATTTGGTTTATGGTTTATGTATGAGCCAATTTTAATGTCTAAGAAAAGCTACAATGCTTTAAATTCTAGCCAACAAGTGGCTTTAATGAAAGCAGGTAAAGTTGCTGAGAAATATATGACAGCTCAAGTAGAAAACTTAGATAAAAAGTTTGAGGAAGCATACAAAGCTGCAGGTGTTAAATTAGTGTATATGGATGCTGATGATCATGCTGCATGGGTTGATATTGCAATAAAATCATCTCACAAAGCTTTTGCTGAAAAAGTTCCAGGTGGCGATAAGCTAATGGAAATGGCTTTAGCAGTTAAATAAAATAATATATAAAGAACCCCTATTTATTCTCTGTAAGTAGGGGTTTTTTTTATGAAAGAAAAATACTTAAAATTCTGTGATTATGTTGCAAGAGCTTGTGGAGCTTTTGCAGTTCTAGCTTTACTGTTATCAATTCTTGTAATTGTAGAATTAGTTTTTGAAAGATACTTTTTTCAAAGAGCAATAACATGGCAAACTGAGCTAGTTACAATGCTTCTAGTTGCTTCAACATTTATTGGAAGTGCATATGTTTTAAGTGAGAAAGCTCATGTGAGTATGGAGTGGATCTATGATTTCTTATCAAAAAAAAATATATTAAGACTTAAAATTTTTACCTCATTAGTCAGTTTATTATTCTTCTTAATTTTATTCTATTTTGGTTTTTTAATGGTTGAGGAAGCGTTTACTAAAAATTACTCAACAGGAACGGTTTGGGATCCTCCATTGTGGGTACCATATTCGTCAATGATGATAGGTGCTGCATTAATGATTTTACAATATATAGCAGAAATTATTAAGCTTACAGACGAAAAGGATACTAACTAATGGATCCATTAATAATTGCAATAATTGTTGCTGTTTTTACTTTGATAGTATTATTTTCCGGAATACCAATTGCTTTTGGTTTAAGCTTTGTATCAATAGCTCTTTTAGTTGCTTTCGAAGGTTTCCAAATGTTAGATGTTTTTGCTGAAACTTTCTATGCGGGATTAAATTCGTTTGTTCTGCTTTCAATACCAATGTTTATATTAATGGGGATGGCAGTTGCTAATTCCCCAGCAGGAAAAGATTTATATACAGGATTGGACAGATGGTTATGGAGAGTACCTGGAGGTTTGGTTATCTCTAATATAGGAGCTTGTTCAATCTTTGCTGCACTAAGTGGATCAAGTCCAGCAACTTGTGCTGCAATTGGTACTATGGGAATTCCTGAAATGAGAAAAAGAGGATATTCAGATCAAATTGCAACAGGAACCATAGCAGCCGGCGGAACTTTAGGAGTATTAATTCCTCCAAGTATTGTTTTAATTGTTTATGGAATTGCAACTGGAACATCTATTGGAAGATTATTTTTAAGCGGGTTGATACCTGGATTTATGCTTGCAGGTATGTTCGCTATCTGGGCACTGATACACAGTTACTTTATTGACAAAGATTCAGCTAAGGCTCTAAAGAATAGAACGCCTCCAACTTTCAAAGAAAAAATTGAAGTTCTGCCAAGGATACTTCCTTTCTTAGCAATCATTGCTGGTGTTTTATATGTTTTATATGGTGGTGTTGCTACTCCATCAGAGGCTTCAGGGGTTGGAGCCTTTTTAGTTTTTGTTTTGATTGCAGTTGTATACAAAATTTACCAACCAAAAAAAATATGGAATATTGTTAAAGTTTCAATGAAAGAAAGTGTGATGATAATGTTTATCATCGCAGCTTCTTATCTTTTTGCATTTACATTATCACAACTTTACGTAACTCAATCATTAGCTCAAAGCATGGTAGAGATGAGCTCTAATAAATGGATAGTATTTATTTTAATAAATATATTTCTGTTGATTGCAGGTTTCTTTTTACCTCCAGTTGCCGTAATTGTTATGACTTCAGCAATATTATTGCCAGTTATAACTCAACTGGGATTTGATCCATACTGGTTTGCAATTGTATTTACAATTAATATGGAAATTGGTCTTATTACACCGCCCGTTGGATTAAACCTTTATATAATCAAAGGTATAACACCAGATGTTAGTTTGTCAGAAATTTTAAAGGGATCTATACCATTTATGATAATTATGGCTTTAGCTATACTTATTTTGTGTATTTTTCCTGAGATTGTGACTTGGTTACCTGACAAAATAATGGGTAAAAGTTTAGGTTTTTAATATATAAAAAGCACCATGTTAAATATAAAAAGATTATTCGAGACGATTGCTGATGCTGGTCAAAAAATTTTAGAGAAAAAATCATTAAAAAAATTCTCTAAAAAAAGAGATTTGATCGAGCTTTGTGATGACCTTTTATCATCTAAAGGAGCAGCATTTGGAATTACATTAGCAAGAGATGTATTGTTTAGGTATCATAACTTATCTGACGATGAAAAATTAAAATTCTTATTACAAGTTAATGAAAAATATAAGCCAAATTCAGATAGCATAGATGAGGCTATAAAAGATTATAGTCAAAACAAAAATAGTAGGTCAATTTTAAATTTATCAAGAATATCATCAGGCAAACGTAAAGAATTATTTAAGAGATTAAATATGGCACCAAATGGTACACCAGAAATAGTTTCTTTAAGAGAGGATTTGCAAATGTTCTTAATTAAAAATCCAGAATTAAAAGATTTAGACTATGATCTCATAGATATCTTTAAAAACTGGTTCAATCCTGGATTTTTAAAATTAAGAAAAATTACTTGGGATACAAAAGCAGCAATATTAGAAAAATTACTAAAATATGAGAAAGTTCATTCAATGAAAGATATGAATGAATTAAAAATTAGACTTGGAGAAAATAGAAGATTTTTTGCTTATTTTCACCCTGCTTTAGATGAAGAACCAATTATTTTTGTTGAGATTGCATTAACCAAAGGTTTGGCTAAGTCCATTCAAGAGTTGACACGACCTAATAATGAGAAAAAAGAAAATTATGACACCGCAACATTTTATTCAATTAGCAACTGTCAAGAGGGACTATCTAGGGTTACTTTAGGAAATTTTTTAATCAAAAGAGTAGTCTATGAGTTGCAAGAAGAATTAACTGATGTAAAGAATTTTGGAACACTCTCTCCAATGATAGGTTTTGCCGATTGGGTTAAGTCTTTAGATAATGAAAAATTAGGAGAAATAGTTAAAAAAGAAAACTTTCCTAAAGTTGAATTTCTAAAATCATTAGGATTAAAAATTGGAGATAGAAAATTTATAGACAATAAAGATTTACTTACAAAAATTGCTCTAAATTATTTAGCTATTCAAAAAAATGATCTAGGTTTTCCAATTAATGATGTTTGTAGATTTCATCTAAACAACGGTGCAGAAATTGACGATATTGTAATAAATGCAAATGTGTCCGATGTAGGTTTTAAAAGATCATTTGGAATAATGGTTAATTACAAATATGAACTTGGAAAAATTGAGCAAAATCATCAAGAGTATGTAAACGAAAAGAAAATTAATTTATCAAGCAAACTCAAAAAATATGTCTAGATTAAATAGAACAGTTTCTGTTGCCCCTATGATGGATTGCACAGACAAACATGAAAGATTTTTCTTAAGATTAATCAGTAAAAATGTTCTTCTCTATACTGAAATGATTGTCTCAGAAGCTATTGATAGAGGAGATAAAAAGAAACTATTAGAATTTGATATGAGGGAAAAACCTGTTGCTCTGCAACTTGGTGGTTCTTCTCCAAAACTATTAGGAAATGCAGCATATTTAGGTGAAGAATTTGGTTATGATGAAATAAATTTAAATTTAGGTTGTCCAAGTAAAAAAGTTCAGAAAAATAGATTTGGGGCTTGTTTAATTCAAGAACCTAATCTTGTTGCTGATTGTCTAAGTGAAATGATTTCAAAAACATCAATTCCTGTAACAGTTAAAACTAGAATTGGATATGACAATGTTGATCAATACGAAAATTTATATAATTTTGTGAATATTTTAAAAGAAACAGGTGTTAAAACTTTTATAATTCATGCCAGAAAAGCAATGTTAGGAAAATTTACACCTAAACAAAATTTAAATATTCCACCTTTGAAATATGAATACGTAAATAGATTGAAAAAAGATTTTAAAGATTTAGAAATAATAATTAATGGAGGAATAACGTCTACTGATCAAATCAAAGAACATTTAGATAATGTAGATGGTGTGATGATTGGAAGGTCAATTTATCATTCCCCTTACATGTTAGCAGATATTGAGAACCAAATTTTTAATAATAGTGAAATTTTGACAAGACAAGAAGTTGTTGAGAAACTAATTGAGTATGTAAAAGAAGAAATTAAAAAAGGTACAAGATTAAATCAAATCATGAGACATACTCTTGGTTTATTTCATGGACAAACAGGTTCTAGTTTTTGGAAAAGATATTTAAGTGAAAATATGTGTGTAAGAGATGCCGATGTTAAGAAAATTGATCACATAATGGATAAAGTAAAATTTAATCCACAAAGTATATCGGCAGGTCAAATTGAATAATACTCTTTTAGAGATTAATAATATTTATTTTATTTTTTTAATGATGGCAGCCGCTGTTCCGGTTGGTTTTTTTGCAGGTTTTTTTGGTATCGGAGGAGGATTAATTTCAGTTCCATTTTTATTTTTTGTATTTGAAGCATTTGACGTTGATAAAGATTATTTAATGCATTTATCTGTAGGGACAGCTTTTTCAATAACAATTCTAACTGCTACAGCATCAGTATTAACTCACAGAAAATATAATGCTGTTGATTTTAATATTATTAAAAATTATGGAACATTTGTAATAATTGGAGTTTTCTCTGGAACATTGATGGCGGCATTGATGAATACTAAAACATTGTTATTTTTTTTTTCTGCAGTTGTTTACTTTTTTGGAGCTTACTTGTTGTTACAAAGTGAAAAGAAAAAAAAAATTAAGAAAAAATTCAATATTTTCCCAAGAATAATATTTGGATTTTTGTCAGGATTAATATCTGCTCCTATGGGCATAACAGGAGCTATGATGAATGTTCCAATACTAAGATACTTTGGTTATCCTATTAACTTAGCAATAGGAAGCTCTGCAGCCATTGGATTTATAATAGCTTTATTTGGATCAATTGGATTTTTTACATCTGGTTTGATGTTAAAAGCTGATATCCCATTAAGTATAGGGTTTATTAATATACCTGCATTTATAATATTTGTTCCAATAACAACATTCATGGCAAGGATTGGAGCAAAAACAGTTCAAGACCTAGATAGAGTTAAAACACAAAGATTATTTGGTGTTTTTCTTTATGTTATTGGTACTTTATTTCTATATAGATTTTTAGTGACTTAGAGACGAGGTGGTTTCAGTCTCCCTCCGCCACCTCATCTTCATATTAATCGATTCTCTAATTTTTTCTTAACTCTTTATAGTTGAATTTTAAATTTTTTGATCATAATCCCCAACTTTACCAGTTTGTTGAAGGAGATTATCAATAAAGTCAAAAATCTTCTTTTTTCTATCTTCGGAGGTTGGACTTTCGGTAACTACAACTAAAGATGGTTTATTAGAAGATGCTCTAATTAATCCCCAAGACCCATCATCAAAAGAAAATCTTACTCCATTAACAGTTAATATTTCTCTGATTTCTTGATCATCTACTTTAGTTTTATTTTCTTTAATATTTGTTATTTCTGTAACTAAATTCTCAACTACATCATATTTTTCACTATCTTTACAATAGGGAGCCATTGTCGGGCTTTGATAAGTTGTTGGTAATTCACCAAGTATTTCACTCATTTTTTTGTTATTTTTATCGAGTAACTTACAGACCTGTATTGCTGAATTAATTCCATCATCATAGCCATATCCCAAAGGTTTATTAAAAAAGAAATGACCACTTTTTTCAAATCCTGCTAAAGCGTTATCGGTATTTACCTTTCTTTTGATATGGGAATGACCGGTTTTCCAATAAATTGTTTCACATTTATTTTCTTTTAATATTTTGTCATTGGAATAAAGTCCTGTCGATTTTACATCAACAATAAATTTACTATTTTTATGATCTTTCGAAAGATTTCTAGCAATTAATAGGCCTATTTTATCTGAAAAGATTTCATTACCTTTATCATCTATAACCCCAACTCTATCCCCATCTCCATCAAAACCAAATCCAATATCTGCATTATTTTCTTTAACTGCTGAAGAAATTGCATGTAACATTTCTAAGTCTTCAGGATTTGGGTTGTATTTTGGAAAAGTCCAATCAAGTTCACAATCAAGTTCAATTATCTCGCACCCAATACTTCTTAAAATTTCTGGTGCAAATATTCCTGCTGTTCCATTGCCACAAGCAACTACAGCTTTAATTTTTTTATTTAATGGGTTTTTTGTTATCAAATCATTTTTATAAACATTCTGAAAATCATCAATTTTTTTAACATTACCTTTACCATTAATAAATTTTTGATTAAGAGTAATATCTTTTAGTTCTTTCATTTCTTCAGGTGCATGAGTAAGTCCTTTTTTGATACCCATTTTTACACCCGTCCAACCATTTTCATTATGACTAGCTGTAACCATAGCTATTGCATCTGAATTTAAATTAAATTGTGCGAAGTAAACCATTGGGGATAAAGATAATCCTATATCTTCGATTTTGCACCCAGTTGAAACCATGCCCTCTTTTAATTTTTCTTTGATATGTTCACTGTAAGACCTATAATCTTGGCCAACTATAATTCTAGGATTGTTTTTCTTTGTATGATTAATTATTTGAGTTCCAAGACCTTTACCAAGTTGAACGATTCCATCGTCATCTATGTCTTTTTCGTATACCCATCGTGCGTCATATTCCCGAAAGCCGTAGGGATCAATTTTTCCCGAATTATTCATGTGGATATATGTACATTTTTTTAAAATTTTTATTGATAAATATTTAATAAGTTCTATAAATGTTCTATTGATTTACAATTTATATAGTATATCAGTTAAATTTACACACTATATCTAGTTATTTACTAGATTTTTTAGTATAAAGAATAAAAGGGAGTTTAATGAACAAAATATTGTCTCAGGCAATCAGGAAGGCTGTCTCTGATTATAAACCAGCGGAAAAAATCAGCAATAATGACAAAAGGCCGGACTTATTTTCACTAAATAACAACACAGAGTTGTTTCAAAATTCTAAAGGAATAACTATTAAAATAGATAGATCTAGAGATAATAATTTAACAGATTTTGGAAGAGCAACACTAAGTGACAGATACCTTGGAGAAAACGAGTCTTTCCAAGATTTATTTGCAAGAGTTGCGAGTCATTATGCAGATGACAACCTACACGCGCAAAGACTTTACAACTACATAAGTAATTTATGGTTCATGCCAGCGACACCAGTTTTATCAAACGGTGGAACAAAAAGAGGTTTACCAATTTCTTGTTTCTTAAATGAAGCAGGGGATAGCTTAACTGGAATATTAGATCTATGGAGTGAAAATGTTTGGTTGGCTGCAAAAGGAGGAGGTATTGGAAGTTATTGGGGCAACTTAAGATCTATTGGAGAAAAAATTGGAAGAGTTGGAAAAACTTCAGGCATTATTCCTTTCATCAAAGTTATGGACTCTTTGACAATGGCGATCAGTCAAGGTTCTTTAAGAAGAGGATCTGCAGCTTGTTATCTTCCAATTGATCATCCAGAGATAGAAGAATTTATTGAAATGAGAAGACCAACTGGTGGTGATCCAAATAGAAGATCATTAAATTTACACCACGGTGTTTTAGTTTCAGATGCATTTATGAGAGCCGTAGAGCTAGATGAACAATGGGCACTAAAAAGTCCAAAAGATCAATCAGTACAAGCTACTGTTTCTGCAAGAAATTTATGGATTAGATTATTAACTGCAAGAATTGAAACTGGAGAACCTTATATTGTTTTCATTGATACAGTTAATAGAATGATACCTCAACATCATAAGCTTGCTGGTTTAACTGTTAAGACGTCTAACTTGTGCAGTGAAATAACTTTACCAACAGGAATTGATAAAGATGGCAGAGATAGAACGGCAGTATGTTGTTTATCATCTTTAAATTTAGAAACTTATGATGAATGGAAAGACGATGAAAACTTTGTTCCAGACGTAATGAGATTTTTAGATAATGTATTAACGGACTTTACTGAAAAAGCACCTGAGTCATTTAGTGATGCAGTTTATTCAGCATTAAAAGAGAGAAGTGTTGGCCTAGGTGTTATGGGACTTCATTCATTCTTCCAACAAAAAATGATTCCTTTTGAATCTGTGATGAGTAAAGTTTGGAATAAAAAAATATTTGAAAGCATCCAAAAACAGGTTGATCAAGCTTCTAAAGATTTAGCTGATGAAAGAGGTGCATGTCCAGATGCTGCTGATTATGGTATTAATGAAAGATTTTCAAATAAAACTGCAATAGCTCCAACTGCTTCAATTTCAATTATTTGTGGTGGAACATCTCCAGGTGTTGAACCAATTGCAGCAAATAGTTATACACATAAAACTTTGTCCGGATCATTTAATGTTAGAAATAAATATCTAAGTAAATTATTAGAGAAGCACGGTAAAAATGATGATGAAACATGGTCAAGTATCACAACCAATCAAGGTTCAATTTCTCATCTTGATTTTTTAACACAACAAGAAAAAGACGTATTTAAAACAGCTTTTGAACTAGACCAGAAATGGATCGTGGAGTTAGGTGCAGATAGAACTCCTCATATTTCTCAAGCACAATCAATAAATATATTTATACCTGCAGATATTCATAAAAGGGACTTACACCAAATCCATTTCCAAGCTTGGAAAAAAGGATTGAAGAGCCTTTATTACTGCAGATCTAAATCAATACAAAGAGCGGAAAACGTAAACGATGCAAATTCTACAGATGTAACTGCAAATGTTTACAAATCTAAGAAACAAGAAAATCAACAACCAGAATATGAGGAGTGTTTATCATGTCAGTAGAAAGTCTAAAAGATGCAAAACAAAAAATTGTAGAACCAAAAAAAATGGGTTTATTAGTTGAGAACCCAGTCTATAAACCATTCAGATACCCATGGTGTTATGATGCTTGGTTAACTCAACAAAGAATTCATTGGTTACCAGAGGAAGTTCCACTCGGTGACGATGTTAGAGATTGGCAAAAAAATCTTTCTGAGTCTGAAAAAAACTTACTAACTCAAATTTTTAGATTTTTTACTCAAGCAGATGTTGAAGTTAATAACTGTTATTTAAGACATTACACAACTGTATTTAAACCTACAGAAGTTTTAATGATGATGACAGCATTTGCCTCTATGGAGACAGTCCATGTAGCAGCTTATTCACATCTATTAGATACAATTGGAATGCCAGAATCTGAATATTCTGCATTCATGAAATACAAAGAGATGAAAGATAAATATGATTACATGCAAAACTTCAATGTAAATTCAAAAGAAGATATCGCAAAAACTGTTGCAGTATTTAGCGCCTTCACAGAAGGTCTTCAATTGTTTGCAAGTTTTGCAATTTTATTAAACTTTCCAAGACATAACAAACTTAAAGGAATGGGTCAGATAGTTACTTGGTCAGTAAGAGATGAAACTCTTCATTGTAATTCTATGATTAGAATTTTTAAAGAGTTCATTAAAGAGAACCCTGAAATTTGGACTCCGAAACTTAAAAAAGAACTTTATGAAGCTTGCAGAACTATAATTGAACATGAGGATGCATTTATTGATCTAGCTTTTGAAATGGGTCCAATGCAGGGTTTAACAGCTCAAGAAGTTAAAGATTATATAAGGTTCATTGGAAACAGAAGATTAACTCAGTTAGGTCTTGAGCCAATATATGATGTCCAGAAAAATCCATTAACATGGTTAGACACGATGTTAAATGCAGTTGAGCATATGAACTTCTTTGAAGGTAGAGCCACTGAATATTCAAAAGCATCCACACAAGGTAACTGGATAGACGCTTTCTCCTAGGATTAAGTGATAGTAAGTCCCTGTATAAGTATTTGTAAAACTGATCCAGTATCAGGCCTATGCTATGGATGTGGTAGATCTGATGAAGAAAAGAAAATTTGGAAAGATCCTGAAACAACAGATGATTGGAAAAATAACAATCTAAAAGAAATCGAAAACAGACTTTCAGGTTGGCAATTAGAGAGCTTTAAAATGTCTTACAAAAACAAAATTGAAAAAGGCATTTCTTTGTATAAACAAAAACAATCTAAATAGAATATATTTTATAAGTAAAGATGATTAACTAATTAAATTTAAATAATTAAATTTTTTCTTTATCTTCATAATTTGCTTCTTCATTAGAAACTTTGTTCTTCTTTGTATTTAAAATGTCAGCAAAACTATGATTCACATCTCTATGCTCAGCTTCATCGTCTCTTATCACTTTTACTACATCTTTTAGTCTAGAATTTAACGGAAGGTTCCAGTAATTTATTGCTATCTCTGGAGCCTTAATATTTTCAATTTTACCCTCTTCTATTTCATTTAGGTACTCAGTGTAGCTTATGACCGCTTCTTCTTCAAAATACCCAACAATTCTATGAGCCGTCTTTTGTGAAATTAAATATATAAATAGATACATTAAAATAAATATAAATTGTGCAATCATTATAATTAATCTTTCTATAAACGTAGGTTTTGCAATTTTAATAAAAGTCATTAAATGCATTCTTTCATTTGCAGCTTCATCTAATAGAATTTTTATCCAACCTTTATCATCTTGCATTTTTCTTAAAGATTTTAGGTGAAGTAACATTCCAGCTACCATACCAGGAACAGCTGCTACAGTTTCTAAAACAACTGCTCTATGCCCATATTTTTTTTTAAAAAAAGTATCAGCCAAGAATCTTAAAAATTTTGTGAATCCAAAAGCAATTTTATCACTCAAGTTTTTGGGTTTATGATGTCTATTTAGATTTTCCATACTATATATATGGCAATGATTAAATATTTTTAAATGAGTAAATTAGACCTATCTTTGGTTCAAAAGCATTACTTTTCTGTATTTACTTCCTTTGTATTTGGCTAATGGTCTAATTAGTTTATTAGATGAATGTTGTTCCATTATATGAGCCGACCATCCAGTAATTCTTGAAATTACAAATATTGGTGTAAAAAAATCTGTATCAAAACCCATTAGATGATAAGTAGGTCCTGTAGGGTAATCTACGTTTGGATGAATATTCTTTTTACTAATCATTACTCTTTCAACAATATCGTAAATCTTTAAAAACTTTTTATCTTTTTTAATTTTAGCAACTTTTTTGAAATACTCTTTCATTGTTGGAACTCTAGAGTCTCCACTCTTATAAACCCTGTGCCCAAAACCCATCACAACCTCTTTTTTTTTTAATGCATTATTTATCCATTTTAAGGCGTTCTCAGGTTTTTTTATTTTATTCATCATATGCATGACTTCTTCATTTGCTCCACCATGTAATGGCCCTTTTAGACTAGCTATAGCACCTGTTATAGCACCATGAATGTCAGATAAACTACTTGTTATAGTTCTAGCCGTAAAAGTTGAAACATTAAAACTGTGTTCTGCGTATAAAATTAAAGATACATCAAAAGCTTTTACAATTTCTTTTTGAGGTACTTTTCCAAAACACATATAGAAAAAGTTTTCTGCAAAAGTTAATTCTTTTTTTGGTTTAATAATCATTTTACCTTTTCGAATTCTATAAAACGCTGCTAAAGCAGTTGGAGTTTTAGCTAAAATTCTTAACGCTTTTCTTGTATTTGCTTCCTGAGAATTATCTGTTGTCTCTTTATCTTCTAATCCCATAACACTTACTGCTGTTCGAGCAACATCCATAGGATGAGATTTTTTAGGCATGTGTTTAATTATTTCGTAAAGATTTTTTGATAAATCTCTATGTCCTCTCTCAATTTTTTCAAATTGTCTTAGTTCAATACTATTTGGTAAATCGCCTTTTAAAATAAGATATGCAGCTTCTTCAAATCTACAAAATTCACACAGATCCTGAACAGCATATCCCCTATAGGTTAATGAGTTGATCTCAGGCATAACTTTAGAAACTTCTGTTTCATCAACAACAATTCCTAATAAACCTTTTTTTACTTCTTCACTCATTATTCATGTCCCTCTGTACTAAAATTATATATCTTTTCGTCTAAAGAGTTGTATTTTTCATACTCAACTAGATCATATAATCTTTTTCTTGTTTGCATCTTATCTATAATATTATTTTGATGTCCATCCGCAAAAATGGCACGTAGACCATCCTCAACACTTTTCATCGCTAGTCTTTGTGTAGTAACTGGATAAATTACAATATTGTAACCAAGCCCTTCTAATTGTTTAAAGTCTAGCAACTTCGATTTACCAAACTCGGTCATATTTGCTAAAAGATAACAATCTAATGATTTTCTAACTTTTTCAAACTCAGCTTCATCCTTTAATGCTTCTGGAAAAACAATTTCTGCACCAGCATCAACATAAGATTTACAACGATCAATCATTTTATCAATACCTTCTACACTTTTAGCATCAGAACGTGCAATGATTTTAAAATTTTTGTCTGATCTTGCTTCTACACATTCCTTAATTTTTTTTGTCATATCCTCTTTTGATATCAATTCTTTATTGTCTAGATGGCCGCATCTTTTCTGTTCTATCTGATCTTCTAAATGAATAGCTGAAATACCAAAATTTTCAAATGTTTGAACAGTTTCTTTACAAGATTTAAAACCTGTATCGACATCTACAATGGTTGGAAGATTTGTAACACGTGCAATTTGTTTTGATCTGTTACTGACATCATTAAGAGTTGTTAATCCTATATCAGGATATCCCAAATCATTAGACATAACACCTCCTGATACATAAACTCCATCATATCCAATTTCTTCAATAACTTTTGCTGTTAATGGATTATATGCACCTGGTATTCTTAAAATTTTATTTGATTTTAGTTTATTATCTAAATCAATTCTTTTCTCTTCAGGTTTTTTTTCAACAAAGTGCACTAGAATATTCCTTTTTTATTATTCGATTTTAAGTATCTTCTACTTACTTCAATATTTAGTTTTGTAAGCTGATTATTTTTTAATTTTTTTAAATTTTGAACATCTTTTAAAAATCTATCACTTTCTTTTTTAGAAATAATATTTTCTGTTAAAATTTTAAATTTATTTATATAATCTTTTCTTTCAAAAGGTCTCTTGCCATATGGATGAGCGTCTGCTCTTTCTAATTCCTCAATAATTTTTTTCCCATTATTTAATATTACTATAACCTTTGCACCAAAAGATTTCTTTTTTGGATCAGGATCATGGTATTTCTTTGTCCATTTTTTATCCTCATGCGTTTTAATAGATCTCCATATTTTAATTGTGCTTTTTTTATTAGCTCTCTTTTTAGTATAAGACTTAACATGATGCCAATCTGCATCTTCTAAAGCTACAGCAAAAATATACATTATTGAGTGATCTAAAGTTTCTCTACTTGCATTCGGATCCATTTTTTGTGGATCATTAGCTCCAGTCCCTATTACATAATGAGTATGATGGCTTGTATATATATCTATTTTTTTAATTGTATTTAAATTATCAATTTTTTTATTAAGAGCTTTTGCAATATCAATTAATGCTTGAGCTTGATATTCTGCAGAATATTCTTTTGTATATGTTTCAAGAATAGCCTTTTTTTCTTCATTTTTTTTAGGCAAAGGAACAAAATATTTAGCATTTTTTCCATCTAATATTCTTGCTATTACACTATCTTCACCTTCGTAAATAGGGCTTGGAGCTCCTTCACCTCGCATCGTTCTATCCACAGCTTCAATTGCTAATTTTCCTGCATGAGCTGGAGCATAAGCTTTCCAACTTGAAATCTCACCTTTTCTTGATTGTCTTGTTGAAACACTCACATGTAATGCTTGTTGAACAGCTTGATAAATAGTTTCTGTATTTAATTTTAACATTGATCCTATACCAGCCGCAACACTAGGTCCCAAGTGAGCAATATGATCGATTTTATGTTTATGAAGACAAATAGCTTTTACAAGATTAACTTGAACTTCATAAGCAGTTATAATTCCTCTTAATAAATCATTTCCATTTTTTTTTAATTGTTGTGCCACTGCTAAAAGAGCAGGAATATTATCACCAGGATGGCTGTAATCAGCCGCTAGAAATGTATCATGAAAATCTAATTCTCTAACAGCAGTTCCATTTGCCCACGCAGCCCATTCACAATCAAATTTAAGTTTTGAATTTATGCCAAAAAGATTAGCTCCATTTTTTCTAACATGTTTTTTTGCCATTTCTCTTGCAGATATTACAGGTCTTCTATTTAAGGAAGCTATAGCAACAGAAGCATTATCAATAATTCTATTAATAACCATTTCAACTGAATTTTTATTTAATTTAGCATTATCACTTGCTATCTCTGCTATTTTCCAAGCAAGCTGTTTCTTCTTTGGAAGATTTATTTTTGATGGATATACTTTAATTGTATGCGATAACAAAATAACTCCTAATTTGTGATTTTGTTTTAATAGTTAAAATAAATTAATCAATATTAAAGATATTGAGATACAATTTTTTCAATACCTACAAAGTCTTTTATTAAGTGATTATGATAAATTTCATCAATATTTTTTTCAGTATATCCATCTTCTAATAAAATCATTGGAATATCTGCCGCTTTAGCTGCATTTGCATCCGACTCACTATCACCAATCATAATTGATTTATTTTTACTACCATCTAAAATTTCTATTATTGTTGTTATATGTCTCGGATCAGGTTTACAATAATCAAAAGTATTATAACCCGCAACATACTCGAAGTAATCATATATCCCAATTTTTTTTAGAAGATCTACTGCAAGATGTTCCGTTTTATTCGTACATACAGCCATTGATATATTTTCTTTTTTACACCAATTTAAAAAATCTTTTACACCAGGCATCAGAGTACTTTCATTTAAAATATTTTTTCCATAATAAGAAATAAATTCATCTGTCATTTCATTTTTAATTTTCTCATTAATCGAAGTTAATTCTTTTTTGGCCTGGCTCCATATAGATCTACCAATCATTGCTCCAGCTCCTTGACCAACAGTATTTTTAAGTTCATCAAGAGATTTTGTAGGGTATCCAAATTTCTTCATAACATGGTTATGAGCAAGCATTAGATCAGGTGCTGTATCCACTAAGGTGCCATCTAAATCAAATACAACTGTGAATTTTTGTGTCATTTAAAAAGTATTAATAAGAAATAAATTGTGAATTAATTAAATTAATACCCAGTTATATACAACTATCTAATGAATAGTCAAAATTTACAAAATAAACTTAGAGATAAATTTTTAAAAAAAGGTGTCAAAATGAAAGGGCCTGAGACAGTTTTTTTTTCTAAAGATACTAAAATTGGAAAGAACGTAGAGATAGAACCTTATGTTGTCTTTGCTGATAAAGTTCAAATAGGGAACAATGTCAAAATTTTATCTTTCTCTCATCTTGAGGGTGTTAAAATAGATAATGATGTAAGTGTAGGTCCATACGCTCGTTTAAGACCTGGAACAAAAATTAAATCTGGATCAAAAATTGGAAATTTTGTTGAGGTAAAGAAAACTATTATAAATAAAAATTCTAAAGTTAATCATTTATCATATATTGGAGATGCTCAACTGGGAAAAAATGTTAACATTGGAGCTGGAACAATAACTTGTAATTATGATGGAAGAAAAAAAAGCAAAACAAAAATCAAAGATAAAGTTTTTGTAGGTTCAAATACATCTTTAGTAGCACCAGTTACTTTAAATGAAAAAAGTGTTATAGGAGCAGGTTCAGTAATCACTAAAAATGTAAGCAAAGGGTCGTTAGCATTAACCAGATCAATTCAAAAAGAAAAGAAAAATTACAAAAGAAGATAAGAAGCAATGTGTGGAATAGTTGGAATTACAAGCTCTAAAGAAGTTACTCCTAGAATTATAAGTTCATTAAAAAAACTTGAGTATAGAGGCTACGACTCTGCAGGCTTAGCAACACTTTCAAATGGAAATATAAATGAAGTAAAGTGTGAAGGCAGAGTAGACGCTCTAGAGAAAAACATTATACAAACAAAAATATCTGGCTCTATTGGTATCGGACACGTTAGATGGGCCACACATGGAAAACCTAGTTCAATAAATGCACACCCTCATTCCTCAGAAGATGTATCTGTAGTTCACAATGGTATAATCGAAAATTCAACTATTCTAAAAAAATTGTTAGAAAATAAAGGCTATAAGTTTAAATCCCAAACAGATACAGAAGTAATAGTTCATTTGGTAACCGATTATATAAAAAAAAATAACCTTAAAAATACAATTATAAAAGTTTTAAAAAAATTACATGGTAGTTTTGCACTAGGAATAATATTCAAAAACCAACCAGACTTAATAGTTGGTGCAAGAAGAGGTTCTCCACTTGCAGTTGGTTACGGTCCAAATGAACACTATCTGGGTTCAGATTCTTATGCATTAAAGTCAATGACTAATAAAATTTCTTATTTAAATGATGGAGAATTTTGTATCTTAAAAAAGGATGAAGTGGAATTTTTTGATACTGAAGGAACCAAAGTTAACAAGAAGATTTTAAATCTTTCTAAAGATGATCAAAATTATGAAAAAGGAGATTACAAATATTATATGGCTAAAGAAATAGACGAGCAGCCAATTACTTTAAAGAATTGTATTAATGAGTATATCGATAAACATAATAAAGAAATAAATATTTATAATTTTCCCTGGAAAATCAATGAAATTTCTTCAGTGATTTTAATTGGATGTGGAACAGCATATCACTCATGTATTGTTGCTAAGTATTGGTTTGAGCAAAATACAAGTTTAGATGTCAGTGTTGACATAGCTTCTGAGTTTAGATATCGAAAAATTAAATTTAAGAAAGATTGTCTCTATGTATTTGTTTCTCAATCAGGAGAAACTGCAGATACATTTGCTGCATTAGATTTGTGTAAAAAGAACAATGTTAAAACTTGTGCTGTCGTAAATGTTGTCGAAAGTTCAATTGCAAGAGACGCTGATCTAGTTTTACCTATTCATTGTGGCCCAGAAGTTGGCGTTGCATCAACAAAAGCTTTTTTAGGACAAATGTTAGTTCTTTATTTATTATGTACTAAGCTTTCTTATGAACAAAAATCAATTAACAAAAAAGATTACCAAAAAAAAATAAAAGATTTATTGTCTTTATCTAAATCTGCAAAAAATACATTGAATATTGAAGATAAAATTCAAACACTTGGAAAAGATTTTGCTAATTCTAAAGGATCAATGTTTCTAGGTAGAGGATACTCGTATCCAATTGCACTTGAAGGTGCTTTAAAGCTAAAAGAGCTTGCTTATGTTCATGCTGAAGGTTATCCAGCAGGGGAAATGAAACATGGACCTCTTGCTCTAATAGAAGAAGGTATGCCAGTAGTGGTAATTGCTCCAAGAGATGAACATTACAAAAAAACTATTTCAAATATGCAAGAGGTTATATCTCGAGGCGCAAAAGTTTTACTAATAACAAATAAAAGTACTGACGAGATTTATTCAGAAAATATTTGGGAGAAAATTGAAGTTGATGCCATATCTGATGAACTAATTCCTTTTTTGACCACTATTCCTTTGCAAAAGTTAGCTTATTACTCTGCATTAGATAAAGGATACGATATAGATAAACCAAGAAACTTAGCTAAATCTGTCACTGTTGAATAAATAATAAAGTCTGTTAAAACAATTCTGAGTTGAAATGAAAAATTGGAAAATAAATAGTTGGAGAAAATACCCCGTCAAACATATTCCTAAATATGAAGATGAAAAGGAATTAGAGATGGTTTTAAATAAATTGAAAACCTTTCCTCCACTAGTTTTTGCAGGAGAAACAAGACATTTGAAAGATCAGTTGGCAATGGTCAATGATGGAAAAGCATTTCTATTACAAGGTGGTGATTGTGCAGAAAGTTTTGCAGAATTTCATCCTGATAATATAAGAGATACATTTAAGGTTATTCTTCAAATGGCTTTAGTAATGACTTACTCCGCTTCTTTACCTATTGTAAAACTTGGAAGAATTGCTGGACAATTTTCAAAACCAAGAAGCGCACCAACTGAAAAACAAGGTGATAAAGAATTACCAAGTTATTTGGGAGACAATATAAATGCAATAGATTTTAATGAAAAAGCTAGAAGACCTGACCCAAAAAGAATGTTTAAGGCTTATTCTCAATCTGCTTCAACTTTAAACCTTTTAAGAGCATTTTCAAAAGGTGGTTTTGCCGACCTAAATAAGGTTCACTTATGGAATTTAGATTATATTAAGAAAAGTCCCCAAGCTAAGAAATTTAAAGAATTAGAAGACAAAATAGCAGATGCATTAGCTTTTATGGATGCTTGTGGAATTACATCTGATTTTAATAATAGATTATACACAGTTAATTTTTGGACTTCTCATGAAGCTTTACACTTACCTTTTGAAGAAAGTATGACAAGAATAGACTCAACCACGGGTGAATATCATGATACTTCAGCACACTTTGTCTGGATAGGAGATAGAACAAGACAATTAGATGGAGGACATGTTGAGTTTTGTAAAGGCATAGAAAATCCAATCGGCATTAAATGTGGCCCAACTTCAAAACCTGATGAGATTGCAAAGATATGTGAAGTTATAAATCCTAAAAACGAAAAAGGAAAAATTACTTTAATATCAAGGTTCGGTCATCAGAATGTAGAAAAATTCTTACCAAAATTAATTAGAGGTATTAAAAAAGAGGGATTAAATGTTGTGTGGTCATGTGATCCAATGCATGGCAATACAATTAAATCAACTACTGGTTTTAAAACTAGACCATTTAATGATGTTGTAAGTGAAGTTAAAAATGTATTTGCAGTTCATCAAGCTGAAGGTTCTTATGCTGGAGGTCTACACGTTGAAATGACAGGGCAAGATGTGACAGAGTGCACAGGTGGAGCAAAAAAAATATCAGATGCAGATTTATCAAGCAGATATCATACGCACTGTGATCCAAGATTGAACTCTGATCAAGCTATAGAATTAGCGTTTTTAATTTCAGATGAGATAAAAAAGAATAGTTTGTATTCTAAATCTGCAATTAAAGCGGCATCTTAACAGTTTAAAAATAAATTTTTTTTCTTATATTTGAATTATGACACCCAAAGATAAAGTGAATCACATTAAAAACTGGATTTCAGATTATGTGAATTCTATGCCAAAAAAAGCTCAATCTTTAGTGATTGGTATTTCTGGTGGAATAGACTCTTCTGTCTCAAGTACATTAAGTGCGATGACTGGTTTAAAAACAATTGTTTTATCAATGCCTATTAAACAAAAATCTGCACAACATGATCTAAGTTTGGCACATCAAGAATGGTTAAAGAATAATTTTAGCAATGTAGAGGGACACACATTAGAATTAGACAGCTTATTCAAAACTTTCGAGGGAACACTAAATAATTTTGGTAGTGAACACGGGATGGCAAACTCTAGAGCAAGATTAAGAATGACAACGCTTTATCAAGTAGCTGCTGCAAATAATGGAATAGTTGTCGGAACAGGAAATAAAGTAGAAGATTTTGGTGTTGGTTTTTATACAAAATACGGTGATGGTGGAGTAGATATTTCTCCAATTGCAGATTGTAATAAAACTGAGGTATGGGAACTTGGTAAAGAACTTGGAATTTTAAAAGAGATTATTGATGCTCCTCCTACTGATGGTTTATGGGATGATGGTCGTACTGATGAGGGACAGCTTGGTTTGTCATATAAAGAACTAGAAGAAGCAATGGATAATGAAAATTCTGTAAATAGAGATAAATATAATTCAATTCGAAGTGTAAATTTGCATAAAATGGAACCTATTCCAGTATGCAAAATTCCTAATTAATCAAATAGATTCACAAATCTATAATTTAAGTATATTCCTAGTTGTATGGCTAAAGATATATTTTTAACTAATAGTCTAGGTGGCAAGAAAGAAAAATTTACACCCAAAAATGAAAAATCCATAGGCATGTATGTTTGTGGTCCTACTGTTTATGATGATCCACATATTGGTAATGCCAGACCATTAGTTGTTTTTGATATTCTGTATAAAATTTTAAAAAATAGATATGGATCAAAATCTGTAAAATATATCAGAAATATAACAGACATAGATGACAAAATAATCAAAGCATCTATTGATCAAAATATTTCAATAAATGACTTAACTTCAAAAATTACTGAAAATTTTCATAAGGATTGTAATTACTTAAAATGTGAAACACCAAACAGCGAACCAAAGGCAACAGAAAATATAAAACAAATGATTGAAATGATCATAGAACTAGAGAAAAAAGGTTTTGCATATTCAAAGGATAAGCATGTTTATTTTGAAGTTAAAAAATTTAGTGATTATGGAAAACTATCTAATAAAAAGTTAGATGAATTAATAGCTGGTTCACGAGTAGAGGTTTCAGAAATAAAAAAAAATCCTGAAGATTTTGTATTATGGAAACCATCAACTGATAAAGAACCTTCATGGGAATCTCCTTGGGGCAAAGGTAGACCAGGTTGGCATTTAGAATGTTCGGTCATGTCAAAAAGATATTTAGGGGAAGAATTTGATATTCATGGTGGTGGTAGAGACTTGATTTTTCCTCATCATGAAAATGAGATTGCTCAATCAAGATGCGCAAATGAAACAAATTCATTTGCAAATTATTGGGTTCATAATGGATTTATAACTCTCTCAAATGAAAAAATGGCAAAATCTCAAGGAAATATTTTAAAAATAAAAGATTTTAAAAATAAATATAATGGCCAAGTTTTAAGATTAGCATTAATTAGTGCTCACTATAGACAAGGATTAGATTGGAATGAAAAGCTAATATTAGATTGTGAAAAGACCCTAAGTAAATGGTATTCAGTCTACTCTGATGTTAATAAAAGTACAATTATACCAGATGAATTGTTAATTCCTTTGTATGATGATTTAAACACCCCAGGCTATATTGCTAATTTACATTCTTTATATAGTAAAGCTTCCACTGGAACGAACGAAGATAAAGCAATTTTTGTAAAAGCTTGCAACTTTATAGGTCTATTAACTGATACTTCTGAAGATTGGTTTCAAACAAAAAAAAATACAATTTCTATATCAGAGGATGAAATTAACTCAAAAATAGTTGAGAGAAATAAAGCAAGAGATGAAAAAAATTATGAATTAGCCGACAAAATTAGAAAAGATCTTTTAGATAAGGGTATTTTAATTGAAGATAAAGATGGTACAACCTCGTGGAAATTAAAATGAGCAAAGAAAAAATCTATATATTTGATACTACACTTAGGGATGGGGCACAAACTCAAGGTGTTGACTTTTCATTAAATGAAAAAGAAAAAATCGCTAAATCTTTGGATAGCCTAGGAGTTGATTATATAGAAGGTGGTTGGCCAGGAGCAAATCCAACTGATACAGAATTTTTTAATAAGGATCAAAACTTTAAAAATGCAAACCTTACAGCTTTTGGTATGACCAAAAAATCAGAGCATAGTGCAAAAAATGACCCTATGTTATCATCTTTGATTAATTCAAAGAGTTCATCAGTTTGTTTATTTGGCAAAAGTTGGGATTTTCATGTGGATGTGGCTTTAGGCATTTCAAATGATCAAAATTTAGAAAATATAAGCGAGAGTTCAAAGCATATAGTTAATTCAGGTAAAGAATTTATGTTTGATGCTGAACATTTTTTTGATGGTTATAAATCTAATCCTGGGTATGCAATATCATGTTTGAAAGCTGCATATGATAATGGTGCAAGATGGATTGTTTTATGCGATACCAATGGAGGAACATTACCACACGAAATTTCTAAAATTGTTGAAGAAGTAACAAAGCATATACCTGGAAAAAACCTTGGAATTCATGCCCACAATGATACTGAAAATGCAGTTGCCAATAGTTTGGTAGCTGTACAAGCAGGAGTTAGACAGGTTCAGGGTACAATAAATGGACTAGGTGAAAGATGCGGTAATGCAAATTTAATGTCTTTGATCCCAACTTTTTTTTTAAAAAAAGAATTTTCAGACAAATATGAAATTAATATCAAACCAGAAAATATTAAAAATTTAACTCAATGTTCGAGATTATTAGATGAAATATTGAATAGAAAACCAAATAAACATTTACCTTATGTTGGTGCATCTGCATTTTCTCACAAAGGTGGAATGCATGTATCAGCTGTGCAAAAAGATCCAAAAACCTATGAACATATTAATCCTGATGAAGTAGGTAATACTAGGAATATTATTGTTTCTGATCAATCAGGACAATCTAATATAATGTCTAGATTAAATGCAATTGGCATTAATATTAAAAAAGACGATCCAAAAATAAAAAAACTTCTTCATGAAGTAAAAGATAGAGAGTTCATAGGATATAGTTACGATGGTGCTGATGCATCTTTTGAGCTTTTAGCTAGAAGATTGATGGGGGAAATACCAAGATATATTTCAATTAACGAATATGATGTTTCTGTTAAGAAAGATTCTACAGGAGAAGTAATATCATTTGCAAAAGCAAAACTTGAGGTGGATGGTCATCAAATATTATGTGAAGGAGAAGGCAACGGCCCTGTTAATGCTTTAGATAATGCAATTAGAAAAAATGTAAATAAACTTGAAAAATACTCAGAATACTTAAAAGATCTAAAATTAGTTGATTATAAAGTTAGAATATTAAACACAGGAACTGGAGCTGTTACTAGAGTTTCAATAGAAAGTGCAGACTCAAAACATGGTAATTGGTTTACTATAGGAGTTTCTCCAAATATTATTGATGCATCTTTTAAAGCTTTAGTTGATAGTTTGGATTATAAGCTTTTCAAAGATAATGCTCCCGCAAGTACTTGATGTCATTAAGAAATATAACTTTCATTTTACATAAACCTCAGTTATCAGAAAATATAGGAGCCTGTGCTAGAGCTTTAAAAAACTTTAATTTCACCAATCTATCGGTTGTTAATCCTAAACCATCATTTCCAAATGACAAAATCATTGCAACATCTGTTGGTGCAAAAGATGTTATTAAAAAAGCAAGAGTATATGAAAATTTGGAAACATCATTAAGCAATTTAGACATATTAGTTGCAACATCTGCAAGATTTAGAAATAAAAATATTAAACATATATCAATAACTGATCTTAATAAGATTGATTATAAAAAAAAGGTTGGTTTTCTTTTTGGATCTGAAGCATCTGGGTTATCAAATAATGAAGTAAGTTATGCCGATTATACTTTACAAATTCCAAGTAATAAAAATTTTAGATCCTTAAATTTGTCTCATAGTCTAATTATTGTAGCACAAATAGTAAGTGGACTAATTTTAAATAAAAAATTTATTTTTGAAAAATCAAAAAAAATTAAAAATGCAAATAAAACTGATATTCAAAAAATGTTAAATTTATGCATTGCCAATTTAGAGAATAAGAATTTTTTTCACCCACCTGAAAAAAAACCAATCATGATGGAAAATTTAAGAAGTATTTTCTATAAACTCAATCTATCAGAAAAAGAAACTCGTATTTTATCGAGTGTATTTGCTGGTTTAAGTAAGGAAAAGGTTGATTGACAAAACATAACTTAGGCTTATAAAGCCTCCTATTAATGACAAAAAGATTAAACTCTAAACATAAAGTAGATAGAAGATTAAAAGTTAATTTATGGGGGAGACCCAAAAGCCCTTTTAATACGAGAGCCTATCCTCCAGGACAACATGGACAAACAAAAGCTGGAAAACCTTCAGATTACGGAATTCAACTTCAGGCAAAACAAAAATTGAAGTCTTATTATGGAAACATGAATGAAAGACAGTTTAGAAATGTTTATAAGAAAGCGATCATGAAAAAAGGGGATACAGCTGAAAATTTAATTGGATTATTAGAGCGAAGACTAGACGCTGTAATCTATAGATCAAAGTTATCAAACACTATTTTTTCATCAAGACAATTAATTAATCATGGTCATGTTAAAGTAAATGGAAAAAAAGTTAATATAGCAAGTTACCAGGTTAAAGAAGAAGATACGATAGAAATTAGAGATAAATCTAAACAACTTGCATTAATTGATATTGCTCTTGCTAACAAAGAAAGAGAAGTTCCAGAATATCTACAATTAGATGAAAAGAATAAAAAAGTTAAGTTTGTTAGAGTTCCATCTTTCGAAGAAGTTCCCTACCCAGTGGTGATGGAGCCAAATTTAGTAATTGAATATTACTCTAGATAATTAATTTTTAGCCTTAAATTTTATTCCTTTAGACTCAAAAAGTTTAGCAAGTTCTCCGCTCTCATACATTTCTTTTACGATATCGCATCCACCAATAAACTCATTTTTAACATATAATTGAGGAATGGTTGGCCAATCACTAAATACTTTTATACCTTCTCGTAGCTTTTGATCTGCTAAAACATTCACACCTTTAAAATTTACTTCAAGAACCTTCAAAATATTTGAAGTTGCCATTGAAAACCCACACTGCGGTGCATCTGGTGTACCTTTCATAAAAAGACACACATCGTTATTTTCAATTTCACTTTTTATTAAATCATTTGTTTCTTGTTCCATTTAAATTTCCTTTGTTTTAATTGCTAAAGCATGAAGCTCATTTCCCATTTTACCTTTTAAAGAATTATATACCATTTTGTGTTGTTCTATTTTACTTTTACCTGAAAATTCAGATGATGTCACTGTAGCAGAATAGTGATTTCCATCACCCGCTAAATCTTGAATTTCAACTTTTGCGTCAGGTAATCCTTCCTTAATTAAACTCTCAATTTCTTTTAAATCCATTGCCATTAGCTATCCATATACTTCTTTAACCAATATTTATGTGCATCTGCCAAATCTTCAATAGGCAAATTGATGTCATCTTTATATACGATGGATTGTCCATTAACTGTTCCTAATTCATCGAAATGTACAGAATATTTGTTTAAAATATCATTTACTTTCTTCAAACTAGCTTTAGGTATTTCAACAATATATCGAGCTTGATCTTCACCAAAGAAATATTCATATTTATTTGTTAAACCTTTAAGTGAATTAATTTTTATTCCCTTTTTTCCCTTAATACACATTTTTGATAATGCTGTTAAAATTCCACCTAATGATACGTCATGGCAACTCACAATAAGATTTTTTCTAGATAAATCTAATACAGTCTCACCAATATTTTTTTCATTAAATAAATTAACAGTCGGTGGTGGACCTTTTTTTTCATTTAAAAGCTCTCTTGCAAAAATACTTTGATCTAAATGCCCATCAGTTTTACCAATTACATAAACTAAGTTTCCTTCAGTTTTAAAATCCATAGTAAGCATTTTTTGATAGTCAGAGATTAGTCCAATACCTCCAATTGTCGGTGTAGGTTTTATGCCTTTATCTTTTGTTTCATTATAAAATGATACATTCCCAGATACGACTGGAAAATCTAGATACTTACTTGCTTCAGTTATTCCTTCAACACATTCTACAAATTCACCCATATTTTTTTCTTTTTCTGGGTTTCCGAAGTTTAAACAATTTGTAATAGCAATAGGTTTAGCTCCTACCGAAATAAGATTTCTATAGCTCTCAGAAACTATTTGTTTTCCCCCAGTTAATGGATGAGAGAAACAATATAATGCAGAAGAATCTACTGATGCTGCTACCGCTTTATTGGTCCCATGAACTCTAACAACTCCAGCATCACCTCCAGGTTTTTGAATTGTGTCACCCATTACAGTATGATCATATTGATCCCATATCCATTTTTTATCTGAAATGTTTGAATTACTTAAAATTTTCTTTAGACAATCTGATAATTTTAATGATTTAAATTCGTCTTTATCAAATTTCAATTTTTGTGGTAATTTAGTTTTTTTCCAAGGACGATCATATATTGGAGCATTTTCAGCAAGGAGATTAATTGGTATTTCAGCAACTTTTTTATAATCAAATATCAATTCTATTTTTTTTGTGTCTGTTGTTCTACCTATAACTGCAAAATCTAGGTTCCATTTATCAAATATTTTCTTTGCATGTTCTTCTTTCCCTTTTTCAAGAACTATAAGCATTCTCTCTTGACTTTCAGACAACATTATTTCGTATGGAGTCATTTTTTCTTCCCTACAAGGAACCTCACTAAGATTTAATTCAATTCCAAGGTTTCCTTTTGATGCCATTTCAACGCTTGAAGATGTTAATCCTGCTGCACCCATATCTTGAATTGCAATGATTGAGTTATCAGCCATTAATTCTAAGCACGCTTCAAGTAACAATTTTTCAGTAAATGGGTCTCCGACTTGAACTGTTGGTTTTTTTTCTTCAATTTTGTCATCGAAAGTTGCAGATGCCATACTGGCACCATGAATTCCATCTCTCCCAGTTTTTGAACCTACGTATATTACTGGTTTATTTAATCCAGCTGCTTTTGAGTAAAAAATCTTATTTTTATTTACTAAGCCAAGAGTCATGGCATTTACTAATATATTGCCATTGTAAGACTCATCAAATGTTGTTTGACCAGCAATTGTTGGAACTCCAATACAATTTCCATATCCACCTATCCCTTTAACAACTCCTCTTAATAAGTTTCTTGTTTTTTTATGTTGTGGTGAACCAAAATGAATTGAATTTAGATTTGCTATTGGTCTTGCTCCCATTGTAAATACATCACGCATGATCCCACCAACTCCAGTCGCCGCACCTTGATAAGGTTCAATAAATGAAGGGTGATTGTGACTTTCAATTTTAAATACAATTGCATCGTCATCTCCAATATCAATGATACCAGCATTTTCTCCAGGTCCTTGGATGACCTGTTTTCCTTTGGTGTGCATTTTTTTTAAATGTTTTCTAGAAGACTTATAGGAGCAATGTTCGTTCCACATTGCAGAAAATATTGCAAGCTCAGTTAAATTAGGTATTCTCTTAAGAAGTTCACATATTTTAGAAAATTCTTCTTTTTTTAACCCGTGGTCTATTGCAACTGCTTCTGTAACTTCCATTATTTAAAATTATCTAAAATATTTTTGAAAAATAATGAACCATCTTCACCTGACAAATATTTATCTATCATTCTCTCTGGATGAGGCATCATTCCAAGAACATTTTTATTTTTATTAAATATTCCAGCTATATTTTTAATTGCTCCGTTTGGATTAGTTGCTTCATTTTCTGCACCATCTTCTCCACAATACGTTACAGCTATTTGATTATTATCTTCCAATGATTTTAATTCATCATCACTACAAAAGTAATTTCCCTCATTATGAGCAATATGAAGCTCTAAAATATCTTTTTTTAAATCTCTGAAATATTTATTTTGTTTATCCTTAACTTTAATAAAAACATTGCTGCATATAAAATTAAGAAACTTATTCTGTTGTAGTATTCCATTAAGCAAGCCTGTTTCAGTTAAGATTTGAAAACCATTACAAATTCCCAGAACTAATCCCCCTGAATTAGCAAAATCAATTACTGATTTTATAATTTTTGATTTAGAGGCTATACTTCCACACCTTAAGTAATCACCATATGAAAAGCCACCAGGCAATACAATTAAATCTGATTTTGGAATAGATTGATCATTGTGCCAAACCATTTGATTTTTAAAACCAAATTTTTTAAGAGCTACATCCATGTCTCTATCACAATTTGATCCTGGAAAAATAATGACTGATGATCTCATTTATTAAACTATTTTATAATCCTCAATAACTAGATTAGCCAATAGCTTTTTACACATATCATCTACTAAAGACTTTGCTTTCTTTTCATCTTTCTCTTTTACCTCAATTTCAAAATATTTACCTTGTCTCACATCCTCTACATTTCCAAAATTCATTCCATTAAGGGTTTGTTGAATAGCCTTTCCCTGAGGATCTAAAACTCCATTTTTAAGAGTTACAATTACTTTAATTTTCATTATTTTTTTTTAATCTTTACCGCTTGTGGTTTGGTGTATTTTAATGGTCTAATATTTGACTGTTCATGAAGTATATCTAATCTTCTTGCAACTTCTTGATAAGCCTCAATTAGATTTCCAAGGCCTTTTCTAAATCTATCTTTATCTAATTTTTTATCACTATTTACATCCCATAGTCTGCAGGTATCTGGACTTATTTCATCTGCGAGTATGATCTCTTTTTTCCCATTTTTCTCATATCTTCCAAATTCTACTTTAAAATCGACAAGTTTAATTCCAACACCTCTAAACATGCCTTGAAGAAAATCATTAATTCTATTTAATTCTTTGTTAATTAAGTTTAATTCATCTTTTTCCATCCACTTAAAGGCTAAGATATGTTCAGTGCTTACTAATGGATCTCCTAAAGCATCATCTTTTAAGCAATACTCTATTAATGGATTATCTAAGACTGTCCCATCTTCAATACCCAATCTTTTAGTTAATGATCCAGTTGCAATATTTCTTACAATAAATTCAATAGGTATAATTTCAACATGCTGAACTAGTTGCTCTCTCATATTTAAACGTTTTACTAAATGATTTTTGATACCAACATTGTTTAATTGAGTTAATATATGTTCAGAAATTCTATTGTTTAAAATTCCTTTACCATCCATCACTGCTTTTTTTTGATTATTAAATGCGGTTGCATCATCTTTAAAATGTTGGATAACATATTTTTTATCGTTACTTGCAAAAATTATTTTTGCTTTACCTTCGTATAATTTTTTTCCTTTTTTCATTATTTGAATACTCTTTTAAATATATAATTTACATTTTTTAAATGTTTGTCATATGTAAAGATTTTATCTAATCTTTTTTCATTTATTTTACCAGTGATTGATTTATCACTTTTTAAAAGTGTTAATAGGTTTGTATTTTTTGCAAAACTAGCTTTTGCATGAGACTGAACTAATCTATACGCTTTTTCTCTAGCAATACCTGATTTAGTAAGTTCTAACATTACCTCTTGAGAAAATACAAGACCTCTTGTTAAGTTTAAATTTTTTATCATCGTTTTTGGATAAACAATCATTTTCTCTAAAATTCCTGACAGTCTAACTAAAGCAAAATCTAAAGTAATATTTGCATCTGGACCAATATTTCTTTCAACACTAGAATGAGAAATATCTCTTTCATGCCATAAAGAAATATTTTCTAAAGCTGGAATTACATAGCTTCTTACCATTCTTGCAAGTCCGGTGAGATTTTCACTTAATATTGGATTTTTTTTATGAGGCATGGCGGATGAGCCTTTTTGATCTTTTGAAAAGTATTCTTGCAATTCATAAACTTCAGATCTTTGCAAATGTCTTATTTCTGTAGCTACTCTCTCAACAGATCCAGCAATAATCCCAAGAACTGCAAAATAATGTGCATGCCTATCTCTTGGTATAATTTGAGTTGAAACTGGCTCAGGTTTCAATTTTAATTTTTTTGCAACATAGGTTTCAATTTTAGGGTCAATATTAGCAAACGTTCCTACTGCTCCTGAAATTGCACATGTTGATACATTTTCTATTGCATCTTTTAATCTTAATTTGTTTCTTTTAAATTCTTCATAAAATGATGCTAATTTTAATCCAAATGTGATTGGTTCTGCATGAATTCCATGACTTCTTCCAATACATGGGGTTAATTTATATTTTTTTGCTTGTTTTTTTAGAACAGATAAAATTTTATCAATGTCTTTTAATAAGATGTTACCTGATTGAACCAATTGAATATTTAAAGTTGTATCTAAAACATCAGATGAAGTCATACCTTGGTGTAGGTATCTTGCTTTAAGACCGGCTTGTTCTGTAATTGATGTCAAAAAAGCAATTACATCATGCTTAACTTTTGCTTCTATATCATGAATTCTTTTAACTTTGATTTTGCCTTTTTTTTTAACTAATGATGCAACTCCTTTAGGAATAATTTTATATTTTTCCATTGCTTCTGCTGCAGCAATTTCTACATCTAGCCAAATTTTATATTTATTTTCTTCAGACCAAATACTTACAAGTTCTTTTCTAGAATATCTTGATATCATTAATTATATGGGGGCCTCGTATAACCTTTAACAGATTCTGTGAAAATTTCATATGAATCTTCTGTGATACCAACAGTATGCTCAAATTGTGCTGATAATGATTTATCTTTAGTTACTGCAGTCCACCCATCATTTAAAACTTTTGTTTCATATTTTCCATAATTTATCATTGGTTCAATTGTAAACGTCATACCAGGCAATAGTTCTTTACCAGTATTTTTAGATCCATAATGAAGGATATTGGGAGGTTCATGAAAAACATTACTTATTCCGTGACCACAAAAATCTCTTACAACTGAATAACCTTTGCTTTCAACATAAGATTGAATTTCAAATCCTATATCACCAAGTTTTTTACCTGGTTGTAAAATTGATATTGCTCTCATTAATGAGTCATAGGTTGCTTTAATTAGATTTTTTGCCTTTACTGGTACATTTCCAATTTCATACATTCTACTTGTGTCACCATAATAATTATCAATGACCGCTGTCACATCAACATTAACTGCATCACCGTCCTCTAAAATTCTATCAGAAGGTATCCCATGACAAACTACATGATTTAATGATGTACATAGTGATTTTTCAAAACCTCTGTAAAATAATGGAGCAGAGTAGCCGCCATTATCTCTTATAAATTCATAACCTAATTTATCAATCTTATCTGTTGATACTCCAGGTTTAATATAATCTGTTAGCATGTCTAAAGTTTTAGATGCTAGCTTTCCGGCAACTCTCATCTTTTCAAATTTTTCTTTATAATCAGTCATCTAAAATATTAATTTTTTTTTCAATTTTAATCTCTTTAGAACTCAGTTTGCATCTATAAGCGAGAAATTTTACTCCAGCTTTTTTTGCTTTTTTGTAATTTTCAAAATAAATATGGTCAATATCTTTTGCAATTCTAAAATTATCTATATTTTGAATTTGCGTTAAAAATAAGACATACGGTTTATATCCTTTTTTAATTGATTTAATTAACATATTTAGGTGTTTTGTTCCTCTTGATGTTACTGCATCAGGAAATTCTGCAATATCATTTTCTCTAAACAATGTAACATTCTTTACTTCTATTAAATTGTCGTCACATAAAAAATCAAATCTCGTATCATCACTAAATTTAAATTCTGGTTTAATATTTTTGATAGTTTTGAATTCTGATATTAATTTATTTTCTAATCCATGGTTAACGATTTTGTTAGCTCTATGAGTGTTTACCCCAACATATTTTTTTTTTGCTTTAATAATTTCTAAAGTGAATTTTAATTTTCTCTTTGGATCATTATGCTCTGTGACTAATACCTCATTACCCTCATCCAATAGGCCTTGCATAGATCCAGTGTTAGGACAATGTGCCGTTATAATCTTGTTATTTACTTTTATATCAGCGAAAAATCTTTTATATCTTTTTAATAATTTTCCTTTAATAAGGCTATTTGTAAATTTCATATAGATTTACTTATATTTACATATGCAAAATAAAAAAGAGATAAATGCTGGTATTTTAATAATCGGTAACGAAGTTCTATCAGGCAGAACACAGGATGTTAATACTAGCACTTTGGCAATTTGGTTAAATTCATTAGGCATACCTGTTTCAGAAGTTCGTGTAATTCCTGATGATGAAAATATTATTATAAATACAATTAATGAACTTAGAAAAAAATATTCATATATATTTACTACAGGCGGAATAGGACCAACTCATGATGATATAACTGCTGAATCTGTTTCTAAAGCATTTAATATTGAATATGGATTTCATAGAGAGGCTTTTTCAATACTAGAAAATTATTATAAACCAGGTGAATTTAATGAAGGCAGACAAAAGATGGCCAAAATGCCCGTTAGTGCAAATTTAATTTTAAATCCATCTAGCGGAGCTCCAGGATTCTATGTTGAAAATGTTTTTTGTCTTCCAGGAGTTCCATCTATTATGAAAGCTATGCTTGGAAGTTTAAATAACCTTTTAGTTGGTGGAGAACCAATATTAAGCGAAACAATTAATTTAAGAACTGTTGAGAGTGAAATAGCTAAATCTTTAACAGAGGTACAGAATAATAATTCTGAAGTTGAAATTGGAAGTTATCCATTTTTTAAAGCTGGTAAATTAGGAGTATCAATTGTTGTTCGATCAATTGATAAAACAAAAATTGATAAATGTAACTCAGAAATACTTAAATTTGTAAAAGATAAACAAATTGAAATAGTTGAGCGTTAATTATGCTTTATTTTGCATACGGAAGTAATTTAAATCATTTTCAAATGAAAAGAAGATGCAAAGATTCAAAATATCTAAAAAAAATTAATTTAAAAGGTTACACACTTAATTTCAGAAGCAAATATCGTGCAGCAGATATAGAAAAGAAGAATAACTCTATTGTGCCAGGTGGATTATATAAGATAACGAAAAGCGATGAAAAAAAACTAGATATTTATGAGGATTATCCAATTCTATATAAAAAAATGTACTTTAAATATTATAATAAGACTGTGATGACTTATATAATGCCTAAAAAAACAATTTTTAGATATCCCACTGAAAGGTATCTAAATATTGTCAAACAAGGTTATAAAGATTGTAAATTAGATCAAAAATATCTCAAAAAAGCTTTAGTGAACTTTTAATTAATGCTTTCAAAATCTAAAATATTTTTTAAAGGTACGGTTGCTGTATTGCCTCATATGTTATCAGTAATTCCTTTTGGAATTATAACTGGAGCCATTGGTATTGAATTAGGTTTTGATCCAATTTTAGTTTATGCAACTTCCTTAATTATTTTTGGCGGCGCTTCACAGATAATATTTATGCAACTTTTGTCGGGTGGAGCCTCATCATTAGTAGCTATTACATCAGTTGGAGTAATTAATTCGAGACACTTGTTATATGGAGCAGTTTTATCTGAATATCTTGAAAAACTAAGTTTTATAAAAAAATTATTTATATCTTATTTTATTGTGGACCAAGGTTTTGCAGAGTCTAACAAGTATTTAAAACAGAATAAAAATTTATCTAATCCACATTATTACATACTTGGTACAGGGGTGACTCTTTGGTTTTGTTGGCAGTTGTCTACAATTAGTGGAATTATATTGGGGTCATTTATTCCTGAAGAATTAGGTTTAAAATTTGCGATCCCTCTCACTTTTTTAGCGATTATTGTAAATGACTTAAGAAAATTAGATCATGTTTTTGTGATGTTGGTATCTGGATTCGCTTCACTAATATTATTTGATGCCCCATTCAAATCTTACATAATATTATCTCCAATTGTTGCTTTAATTGCAGCTTTTATAATGTTGAGGCTGAAAAAATGACATGGATATCAATTATTATATCTGGAATTGTTACTTATTTTTCAAGAATGGCCATGGTTGCTTTAATTGATAGAGAAATGCTTGGAACAAAAGTTAAAGAAGTTCTTAATTATGTTCCAGCAGCAGTATTTCCAGCAATAATATTTCCTGGTGTTTTTTTTAATGATTTTGGTTCTTTTGTAGAAATCACAGATCCAAAAATTTATGGTGCAATTGTTGCTTTAGTTGTTGGATTTTACTCAAGGAGTGTAATCGCTACTATTGTTTCAGGATTATTATCTTATTGGTTTATTATTTTTTTCTTATTAAGATAGATCTGTGTATTTATATACTAAACTTCAAAATTTAAAAAAACCAATTAGAGTTGCTTTTGTTGGCTGTGGGAAATTTGTTTCAATGTTTCTCGCTCAATATAATCAATTAAACAAAATCATTATAGATTCAATCATAGAACTTGATATTGAGAGAGCAAAAAAAAATTGTTTAAATAGTGGATTATCTATTGAAACTATAAACAATATAAATTTTACAGACAATTTAGATAAAGTTTTTAACAGAGAAATTGATGTATTTATTGAAGCTACAGGCAACCCTATAGCAGGTACATTACATGCAAAGAAAATCATAGAAAGCAAAAAGCATGTAATAATGGTTAATGTAGAGGCAGATGTTTTGTGTGGAAAATATTTATCTGACTTAGCAAAAGAAAATAATGTTATCTGTTCCATGGCTTATGGTGATCAGCCATCATTAATATTAGAACAAATTGAATGGGCAAAATTAAATGGTTTTGAAGTTATATGTGCAGGTAAAGGAACTAAATATCATCCATCATTTGAATATTCGACACCAGAAACTGTTTGGGGACATTATGGTTTAACTAAAGAAAGAGCTGAAAATGAATCTGGAATGAACCCTAAAATGTTTAATAGTTTTTTATGTGGGGATAAATCATCAATAGAAATGTGTGCTGTTAGTAATGCTACAGACTTAAAATGTCCAAATAGTGGATTAACATATCCTCCAATCGGAGTTTATGACATTGCTAAAAAATTAATCCCAAAATCAGAGGGAGGTTTATTAGATCACTCTGGTCAAGTAGAAGTTATTTCAAGCATAGATTTAGATAAAAAAGAAATACCTAATGATCTTAGATGGGGAGTGTATATTGTTATTAAAGCTCAAAATGAGTATGTGAAAAACTGTTTTAAAGACTATGGAATGGTAACCGATTCTTCAGGAAGTTATTCAGCCATTTGGAGACCTTATCATTATATTGGATTAGAATTAGCTCAATCAATTTATTCCATAGTACTTGATAACAAGGCCACAGGTCATACAAAAAATTTTAATGCTGAGATAGCTAGTGTCGCAAAAAAAGATTTAAAGGCAGGACAAAAACTTGATGGAGAAGGGGGTTATTGTGCAAGGGGGAGGTTGATTTCATCCAGAAAATCTAAGCAAGAAAAAATTTTACCTATGGGTTATACTGATAATGCAGTCTTAAAGAATGATATAATGAAAGATCAATTTATAAGATTAGATGATGTTGAGCTAAATTTACAAAAAGAAATAATTGAAGCTAGAGAATATCAATACAATTTAATATAGTTGAGATATAAATTTTAATATATATAACGATGAACTTTACAAATGCCCTCGTGGTGAAATTGGTAGACACAAAGGACTTAAAAGCCGAGGGATTCACAGACGAGTCAGTCCGTGGTAGTCCAAGGTAGTCTAAAAATCAATAAAACTTCAAAAATTAAATTTAGATCTCAATTAAAGATTGATTATAAAGCTAGTTTTATTTGTGTAGACTTGCGCGAGACTTGGGCACTATGATATAAATTTGAATGAGATTTTTTATTAAATTTTTTATTATTTTCTTTTTAATAACTGGTTTGTCTCATGCTGAATCATTTTTTAAAAAATTATTTAAAAGTGATGATAAAGCAATACCCGAGGGTCAAGAAATTGATAAATCTCAAATAAATGTAGTATGCGCTATTAGATCAAAAGGGGATGAAAATTACTCAAACCAACCTTTTGATTATCATATAGATTTTAATGACGGCGGATTAACATCAACAAATATAGTATATAGCGAAATGGATAACTTGGAGACAGATAGTAGGGTCAGCTTAAATCAAGTTTTTAAAAATATCATGATAGTTCATTTTGAGAGAACAAATGGTGAAACTATAAGAGTGGAATGGCAATTAGTTAGAAGCACTGGAATATTAAGATCTTGGCTGATGGACGGAGATAAGATATTGAGAATAGACACTTTTGAATGTAAAAAAGGAGAAAATAAATTTTAATATGAATTTTATAGAAGCTATAACCTCTGCATTCAATAATTACTTTAATTTTAAAGGACGATCTTCAAGATCAGCTTTTTGGTTCTTCTTATTATTTGAGATTATTTATTTTTTTCTAGCTGGCTTATTACTAGGTGTAATCAACGTTAGTGATGAAATATTTGACTTAGCAATACTAGTCTTGGTCTTACCAATTTTTTTACCAGGAATATCTCTAACTGCAAGACGCCTTCATGACTTTAATCAATCAGGTTGGATGCAGTGTATATTTATACCTGGTTTTTTTGCTGACACTTTATTAGGTACTGGATATGTAATTTATATACTAACATTAGTAATATTTGTGATTTATCTGTCTCAAAAACCTACTAATGGTAAAAATAAATTTGGACCTAAACCAAAGAAATAATTTTACCAATTATTTCAATTTAACTTGCACCAGACTTGCGCACAGACAGATAAAATAAAAAAAATTTACTTATTAGCCTTGTTCAACTATAAATATTAGCATAAACATTCATGAAATTCGTTAATGCCCTCGTGGTGAAATTGGTAGACACAAAGGACTTAAAAAACATAGGGTAGAGATATTTTATAGTCTCACACAGTCTCATACAGTCTTAAATCCCATTAAATCCTACACTTTAAAAAAACCTTTAATTATTTTTATTGGAAAATATGAATAATAAATTCTCTCAAACTAGACGTAGACTAGAAGTCAGAAAGATAGAGTTGTATAATATATTATGAATTATCTTAGTAAGTTTATTGATAAATTTGAACTTCCAATAATGATATTTCTATTTCTGATAATATTAGGTGTGAATATTGATCTTGTTATTAATAAAGGTAATTTTTTTGGACTAACTGTTACATCAAAATTTACTTTTCCTGTTTTGTCTTTCTTTTTTTTAATAATGATAATTGGAAGAATTATAAAAAAATTAAATAAAAATGATTAATTATGAAAATTGATAATGATATTTTAATATTTAGAAGACTAATTAAGTATTATTTTTTAATATTTATTATTTTTGTTATTAAAGGCATATATTTTCCAGATGCCTTTGTTCCTGATGATTTGCAATTTGTAATTAGAAAATATGAAGATGAGGTAATGGAATATAGCTACCCCATATTAATAGCTGGGATATTTGCTGTAATATTTTACATATTTTCTTTTTTAATGATTTATAAACTTAAAAAAAACTGGAGGTTAATTCATTTGATTTCTTTAATAATTTTGATGGTCTGTTTATTAGAACTTAGATTTTCTTTTGTTGATTCATTTGATTATTTTCTAGAAGGAATTATGTTTATGATTAATGGGGGAATTTTATCATTAGCTTTTTTTGGTAATGTTTCAAAAAAATTCAAATGAGATTACATTTATGAAAAATACTCTGATAGTAATTACTCTAACACTTTTATTTATTACAAATGTGTTTGCTGGACCAATTAATTCTTATATTTCAGAGGGTTATAAAATTGTAAATGAAGAAACCATATCTGCTAATGATACTTTGTATTTCAATAAAGTTTTTACACTAAAAAAAAAGAATAATATTTTAATTTGTACAGTAAGATTTTCAGGAAGTGGAAACCTTAGAGATGTTCAATGTATTGAACCATAACTAGTAGGATTTTATAGGACTACTAGACTTAGACTAGAAGTCAGGGAGATAAAATAATATGATTATCCAATGAAAAATTTTCTGGCAATTTTGAAGCTTTTAGAAATTAAATTAAAAACCTCAGGAACTATAGGTTATTTAATTTATCTCATAATTGGTTTAACAGTAATGTTTGCGATTTGGACACCAATATTTCAATTTATTGGATGGTTAATTTCACCATTTACAACTCCAATAATTGACATTAAAAATTTTGGATCTTTATCAATATTTGGTTTGATTGGATACTCATTGTTAATTTTGCTAACACTCGGAGCTCTAACAGGAATTATTGCTTGTATTTTTGATATATTCAAATCTATTTATAAAAAAGAAAAAATTAATTTTAAAATAAAAGAATTCATCTTGGGTGTTGGATCTATATTATTTGTTATATTTTTATCTAAATATTTTGAAAATGGGCAAATCAGAAATATAATTATTGGTTTATTATTATTAGGTGGATTAGGTAATATTTTAATTGCTTTTGATAACAAAAAAATTTTAGAAGAAAATGATAATAGCTAGATTAAATTGGAATACACCACTTTATAAAGTAGATGAATTTGTAACCAAATTTAGAAATAAATATAAAAATAGAAAAATAAGAATTGAAATAAAGCTTACGCAAACAAAGTGCTTTATTTATCTTTTTAGAAGATTACATTAATGAAAAGACCAAATTTTAATGTAGATATTTTTTTTGAGATTTTGTTGGAAAAAAATTTAGATAAATTAGTCAAAAAATTTCCATTTTTAAAAATGCCGGATTTTTTTTTTGGTTATGCTTTAGCAAAAGCTAGTGGTTTTAAAGGTTCTTTATTCAATTTTAGAGATGAGGCTGAACCTTTTCCATTAAAAGAAAGATTTAAACAAACAGATAAAAAATTAATTTACAAATCATTAGTTCAATTAAGGGATGGTGATTCAAAGGGTATTTATAGTTTATCTATAGGTTTATTAACTGAAAAAAATATAAAAAATGAATTTCTAGTTTATCATTACTATACTTCAGATGATAGTAATTATCCACAAATTGTAAAAATTTATGACACAAACAAAGTTCCAAAGATTTCTGAAATTAAAAAAGATGTCTCAAAACTGATAAAGAAAGAAAAATTTTTTACTCCATTTATTAAAAAAAAACTGAAACAATGGAAAAATACTAAAATGGTTGAAGATAGAAGATTAACAAAACAAGAAATGAGAGAATTATAAAAATAAATTTAGGATGAAAAAAAAAACAAACACAAAATCTATTTGGATTACAGTAATATTTTTACTTTTGTTGATACATCTTTTTAGGTTAGCAGACAGAAATGATTGGTTAAAACCCAAAGAAAAAGACTCTTCCAATGAAATAATGCGTGAAGATACACTTAAAATAATTAAGGAAATTGAAAAAATGAAAAAACAAAATGAATTAATGAATAAAAATAACAACAATTAAGTAAATGAAAAAATTCATTCACACTCTTAAGAAAAAAGCAGACAAAGATGACCCTAAATCATTAAATGAATTAGCATTTGAATATTACGCAGGAAAAAATATAAAAAAAAATAATAAATTAGCAGTAAAATTATGGCTTAAATCTGCAAAACAAAAATATCCAATGGCTTATTATAATCTTGGTTATATGTATTATAATGGATTTGGAGTTACCAAAAATATAAAAAAAGCAATTTATTATCATGAACTCAGCTGTAAGATAGAACATAAGTATCAAACCACATCTTTATTTTGGCTGGCTTACAATATTTATCTAAATAAAATAAGTGGTAAACCAAATATCAAGAAAGGTCTTAAATACTTAGAAGAGTCTGCAAAAAGAAATTTAGTCAATGCTCAATGGTTTTTATCATTATTTTATAAAAATGGAAAAGTTTCCTATCAAGATCAACAAGATCCAAAGAAAAAAGTTCACGAATATAAAATAAAAGTCAATAAAGCTAAAACAATAAAATATCTTAAGATGGCATCTATTAATAACTTTATACCTGCTACTTCACTATTAGCATCATGTTACATTAATGGGTTCGGAGTTAAAAAAGATTATACTACGGCCTATGTGCTTTTGGATTCAATCAAATTTTCCAATAATAGTAAAATGATAAGTTCAATGACATTAACTCAAGAAGATAAAAAATACTTAAAAAAAACGATTATTAATCAAAAAAAAAGAGTTTTATATCTCTTAAATAAATTAAAAAAAAAATAACAACTTAAAGGATTTTATAGGACAACTAGACGTAGACTAGACGATAGAGAGATAAAATAAAAAAAATTTACTTATTAACCTTGTTCAATTATAAATATTAGCATAAACACTCATGAAATTCACATATGCCCTCGTGGTGAAATTGGTAGACACAAAGGACTTAAAAAACATAGGGTAGAGATATTTTATAGTCTCATACTGTCTCAGACAGTCTCAAATCCCATTAAATCCTAAAATTTAAAAAAACTTTAATTATTTTTATTGGAAAATACGAATAATAAATTCCACCAAACTAGAAACTAACTAGAAACTAAAGAGATGAAATAATATAGTTTTAATAATGAAAAAAATTTTAGGGATCGTGGTTCTAAGTTTATTAATATGTGAAAACGTTTTTGCTGGCGTAGAGGAAGTTTTGAAAGAAATCAAAAAAAATAAAGATATAGTCCAGGGTTTTGATAAAGTTAAAGAATTTGATACTTGGAATGAATGGCGTGTTACCCCTAAAGCAATACTCAAATCAGATAAATCAAAAAGACAGCATATAGTCAAAATTGTTAATAAATCTGATAATCATCCTGTTAGATTTGGAAAACAATCCTTAAGATTTGAAGTTAGAAATGGTGATGGCTGGGGTTGGGATGCCAGGAATGATAGAGAAAGATCCGAACTACTAATTTGTTGTGTAAATAAAGAAACTACATGGACAGCTTGGTCAGTGTATTTGCCTCTTGATCATAAAATAATATATCCTGCTAATACTATGTTAGCACAATTCCATAATGATGCTGATAATCCACCTGCATTTGCTTTTAATAATAAAAAAGGTGGTTATTGGATTTCAATAGATGAATATATTTGGGGGCAATATTACGAAAGAAAATTAATAGATCATTTAGATACGCTTGGCGAGTGGAATGATATTTTAGTTAATGCAAAATGGACACATAAGAAAAATGGCTTTTTTAAAATTTGGATAAACGGTAAACTTGCTCTTCACTACAAAGGTATGACGCAAGAAAAAGGAGAAAATATGGAATTTCATGTTGGTATTTACAGATCTTTTCTTTCAAGAACACCTGGGCCAGATAAAACTCAAATAGCTTATTATGACGAGATAAGACATGCAAAGACTTGTAAAAAACTTAAAATCAATGATCTAGGATATTCTTGTAAAGATATAGAAAATCAAAATTAAAATGAAAAAATTTTTATTTTTATTATTTTTTCTCTTTTTAAATTATTCATATGCAGATCCAGTAGTATGGAAAGAATTAGCTGGAGGTAAAAGTAGTGGTAATTCGCGTTTAATTAATTTACCTGAAAGTGTTCTTGATGGAAAACAATTGAGAATGAACCATTGGGATGCTTGCTGGCAGAAAGGTAAAGGACCTGATCACTGTTTGAAAATCACAGATGAGATTTCAAGAGAAGATAATATCTCTATTAAATTTGAAAGTCATCCAGGTGATTGTGGGATATACAAGAAATCTAATGATAGCAAAAACAACTTTAACAATTGCTATGAGGGAGCACGACGAGTTTTTATAGGAACTAAGTATCGAGATTGGGGAAGTAAATGGCTTTCATTTTCTGTATTAATCCCTAAAAATTATATTCATTCAAATACGCCACTTATATTCAATCAAATACATAGAAAAAGCAAAGGTGCACATTATAGAATGGGTATCTCACCTGAAGGAATTGTAAATGTAGAGTTAAGAAGTTTTCTTCACGACAATAAGTGCGTTAAAATTAGTAAAAAACTTCTAGGAAAAAATATTTGTAGAAAAATAAGTGAAAAATATCACGATCCACCTTTTTTTGATTTAAAACATTTTTCTAATCACTTGGGAAAGTGGATAGATGTAATAGTGCATACACCTAATAAGAAAAGTTTACTCATGTGGGTTAATGGAAAAAAAATTATTAATATGGAAAATAAAATGCCAGGAAACTCATCATTCTCATCAACAAATTTTGGTATTTATCAGCCAAGAGCAAATCAAATAAAAGCTAAAGGAAAAAAAGTGAAAACTAAATGGAATTATGAGGAAGCTTCAACAGTTCAAATTTTGTATATAGATGAAATAAGATTTGCAGATCAATGCAATCAATTAAACTTAATAAATTTAGGTTATAATTGTAACAAACTTTAATATGAATTGATTTTAAACAATGTTAGAAAAAAATCAGGTATTAAATAGGATATTATAGGATAACTAGACGTAGACTAGACGTTAAAGAGATAGAATATTATTATTAATATATATGAAAAAATTTTTAATATTTTTATTATTTTCAATTTTTACTTTTACAAATCCAATATTAGCAGAACAAATTTATTCAGATGAAGCAAAAGAAATGATGGATGATCATGTTAAATCAAGTGAGCTTCTAAAGGTTCCACTTCCCAAAACAGATAGAATTATAAAAGATTATAAAAGATATAAATTTTATAGAAAAAATATACTGGCCAATAATTGGCATAGTCAAAAGTATCTTTGGAAAGAAGATATAGGTGGAAAAATTTTAACCAAAGAATTGTGCACAAAAGTAATTAGTGAATTTAAAGTTCCAAGTACTCCTACAATTGAAGATGAAATTTTCAAAAGATGTCAAAGAGCTTTAATGAGTTATGCCACAATAGATTTTGAGGGAGGAATAGATTTGCATGGGGAAATAATATTAAATATTGCAACCGCCGAAAAAGATAATTGGGTCTATAAAAATTCAGGTAAGGATAATTTTAATCCAAGAGATTATCAATTATGGGGTGTTCTTTCTCCACTAGTAACATTTTATGCAGTTAATTATGATCAATTCAATTTTACAGAAGATCAGCATAAAACTATCCAAAATTATTTTAAAGATAAAGCAATGATTGAACGACTTGATAGAGATGGCAATCGTAGTAGAACAAAACTTTGTCCAATTAAAAATCCTATGAAGCTGAATAGAAAAAAATATAAAGTTAATAATTGTGGAACTGTAAGATTGAGATTTGCTTCAGCTGAATTAGCGTTGGCTATAGTTATGCAAGATAAAGAACTTTGGTCTAAAGGGTTGTGGGATTTAGACTATGTTTTAAGCATGATTGGTGACGAAGGATATTTTATTCCAACAGCAGCAAAAGGTTGTAAAGCAATTGGATATTCATACTCTACAAGCCAATTATTTTCTACTAATGTGGAGTTATTGAATTTAGCAAAATTTAATCTTCTTGATTATAAAACAAGACATGGAAAAACTTTAGCTGAAGCGTACGAGCAACTTTTCAAAATATATGATGATATTACTTTAATAAAACATATAGCAAAAAAAGGAGTTGGCGCAGCATCATGTGGAACAAAACCTTTTAAAACACATATGGAACACGTTATTTATGAACGAGGTGGTCTTGAAAATTACCAGCGTGATTTGAAAATGGGAAGAATCCCAGATAAACAATTTTATATTAATTGGTCAATGAGATTTGTGACAGAAAAACATCCGGAGTGGTTTGAAGGTAAATTTTCACCTCATGAAGTTAAAGTAAAACCGTTTCATAGCGCATATTATCATATCCAACCAATTGAGATATTCAATGCAAATATAATGTCAGAGGGGAGCAATCTCTGGACAAAAAAACTATCTGAAAAACCAACTGATTATGAAAAAAAATTTAGATATTACGAATTTAAAATTTTTAATAATAATGTTGGTGGAATATTTAAGCTTAAATCAAATGATGTAAAATTTGCATCAAACACAAATCCTATTAAGCCAAATAAACAAAAAGATCATGAATTATATAAAGCATTTATCAAAGGAAATTTGATATCTGAAGATGATAAAAATATTAAATTTGTTGGAGCATTGGTTTACCAGGATAAATTAACAGATGAAATGAAGGATCAAATTTTAGCTGTTTATATAGGAAGGAAGGCAGATGAAGATACAATCATGCCTTTGTTTAGACACCGTGAAAATATTATAAATAAATGTGGCATGTTATTTATGGAGTTAAATTTCATTGAGGGCGGTTGGATGAATTTTGTAAGTGAAACTAATAATGTAAATTTTGCAGAAAACCAACAATGTATTCATAATTATTTTTCTGAGTCTAATGATGCTGAGTCTTTGGAATTATTTGAAGCTATTTTAGCTGGGACAAATTCTATATTAAAATATTTAAAAGATAATGAAAATTTAAGAACTTTACCAAATGATATAAAAAAAATAGCTAAAGCAAAAATAACCGAGGAAATTGCAGAACCAATGAAAGATATTTTTACAATATTTAATTATGAAAATGGAATATTTAAACTTAAATCAAATAATGTAAACTTCTCATCTAATACAAATCCAATTAAACCAAAAAGGCAAAAAGAAGATCAATTATATAAATCAATTATTAAAGGAAATTTAATAAATGAAGTTGATAAGAAAGTTAAACTTGAAGAAGCTTTAGTTTATAAGAGAAAACTTGATACTGATGATCAAATTTTAGTGATTAATATTGGAGAAGAACCAGGAGAAGATGCTATTATACCTTTCTTTAGACACAGCGAAAATATTCAAAGTAAATGTGGTTCTAGATTGTTGAATCAATGGGGCTGGATGAGCTTCATAAGTATGACTAAAAATGAGAAAATTGCAAAAAACCAACAGTGTCACTATGATTACTTTAAAGAAACAGACGACGTTGAGGCTATTGAATTGTTTGAGAGCGTTTTAGGTGGGACAGATTCCATTTTAAATTATTTACAAGCCAATGTTAAATAATAATTAGCTAAAATTAAAATAGGATTTTATAGGACAACTAGAAACAAACTAGAAACTAGAGAGATAAAATAAAAAAAATTTACTTATTAGACTTGTTCAATTATAAATATTAGCATAAACACTCATGAAAATAACTCATGCCCTCGTGGTGAAATTGGTAGACACAAAGGACTTAAAATCCTTGCCCTTTTGGGAGTGCCAGTTCGAGTCTGGCCGAGGGCACCACTAATGGTTAATGCTTTTGTAATTTCTGATAAAAATTCTAGATCATCTAAAATTAAAAATGCAGTCTTAAAAAGAATAAAAACATATTCTTTGTCAAAATCTAATTTAATAATCGTGATAGGCGGTGATGGTTTTATGCTACAAACATTAAAAAAATATAACAAATACAAAAAACCTTTTTATGGAATAAATTCAGGAAACTATGGTTTCCTAATGAATAAATTTTCCATAAAAACAAACTATAAAAATTTAATTAAAGGAAGATTAGTCTCAATATCTCCATTAGAGATGAGTGTAAAAAATAAATCAAATATTATAAAAAAATGTATTGCAATTAACGAAATCTCAGTTCTAAGACAAAGTAGACAAACTGCATCATTAACAATTTCAAATGGTAAAAAACAAATTATAAAACATTTAATCTCTGATGGTGTCTTGATATCAACACCTGCTGGTAGCACAGCCTATAACCTTTCTGTTCATGGTCCTATTCTAAGTATAGATTCAAATAAATTATCTATAAGTCCCATAAGTGCTTTTAGACCTAGGAGATGGAAAGGAAAAATAGTTAGTGATAAATCTAAAATCACAATTAAGAATTTAAATCATATAAAGAGACCCATAAGCGCTGTCGCTGATAATATCGAGGTAAGAAATGCTAAATCAATATCTATTAAAACTAACAAAAAAATTAAATTTAATTTAATATTTGATAAAAATAGAAGCCTACAAAAAAAAATTAAATTAGAACAATTAAGAAATGAAACAAAGTAATTATCATTTAATAAAATATTGAGATTTACACAATTTTTTTGTTATTATTTTATTTTTTTACTTCCATTTTAAATTCATTAAATATCCTATTTAAATATTTTTCATATGAATTGTCTTTTAAATGTGATGAAGGATCTTCATTAATAAAATCACTTAAATTAAAATAATTATGTTCAAAATTTATTAATTTAATATTATTTTTATTCATATTGTTCTCAATTGCTTTCTTAACAATTACTGAAATATCATTTTCGTAATATCCTGTTAAGTTTTGCTTGTGTGGGTGGGTAACGATAAAAAGTTTCTCAAGATTATCATTTTGGAAAACGGTATCAATATATTCATTAATTATATTTATAATATAATCTTCTTCATTTTTAGATAATTTGTTTTTAATTTTGGCAGAAATATTTTTATAAGGACACTTTTTAATTATTTTTTTTTGAAACCTTTGCTTAATTTTTAAGTATCCAATTTTAAAAACTTTAACAATATCTAAGCTCTCCGAGTAAAAAATATTTGCTAGCTCCATATCACGAATATAGTTGAAAGGATCATTAATATATTTGTTATCAGAATAATTTTTTACATATATTTTATTGTTTTTTTTATACCTTAATTCTTTATATCGGCATAATTCATCTCCAAAATCAGATTGATCAAAAATAGATATTATATATTTTGGTATAATTTTATATTCATCAACAAGTAAATTGTATTGAGCCAACATAAGGCTTGGAGAATAAGAAGATACACCTGATAGAATAAAATTCATTTTAAGTTCATTTCCGAGCGCAAAAATTTTGTTATTATTTTTATTTTCATTTAGTTTCTGATGAGTTAATATTTGCTCTGCCCAACTATCTCCATTGAAAATAACTTTTTGATCAAATTGTTTTAATTCATCCAACTGAGTAAATAAAAAACAATCTAAGTTTCTATTATTTTGACAAATTTTACTATTCATTGATCTTATATGATGAACTTTATTTATTTTTTCTTTTACAAAATTATAATAGTTTTTTTTTAAGATACTTTTGGAAAAAAAGTTTAATGTTATTTTTGATAATAAAAAAATTAATAAAGCAAAAATAAATATTGCTAAAAAATAATAAATCTTTTTATTATTAAAATTTTTCATAATGAGATTTTGTTAAAATTGGTGCCCCCGCACGGACTCGAACCGCGGACCTATTGATTACAAATCAATTGCTCTACCAGCTGAGCTACAAGGGCATGATAAGTTTTGTATTACGATTTTAAAGATTATCAAGTTTTATTTTTATATTGATTTATATAATGAAAAACTATTGCTGCGCTATTTGATATATTAAGACTTTCAATTTTTTTATTCATTTCGATTTTAACTGAAAAATCAGTGTATTTTTTTGTATGTTCTCTCATACCAAATCCTTCGGATCCAAAAAGAAGAACATTACTTCCGTCCCATTTAACCTCTGTAAACTTTCTATTACTTTTTGCTTCAAATCCATAAATCCAAAAATTATTTTCTCTTAAAAATTTTAAAGTTGTATTTATATTTGATACCTCAAAAATATTAATATGTTCCATACATCCGCTCGCAGACTTATACATTAGTTTACTATTTGATGGAAAATGTCTTTCCTTTATTATTATTCCATCAATATTAAACGATGCTGCACTCCTAATTAGAGATCCAATATTTCTTGGATCTGTAACTTCATCTAAACATACTAAAGTAAAATTTTTTTTTGACTTTATAAATTCTTTTAAATTATTTTTTTCGAAATGTTCTATTTCCGCGACATATCCTTGATGAGTTATTCCATCTTTTGAGCAATACTTATCTAGCTCTTTTCGTGTTTTGTAATAAATTTTTAAATCTTTAAGAAGATTTTTTCTTGAACTAACTCGATGAATATTTTTTTTACTTTCTTCTGTAAGAAAAATTTTTAGAACTTTTCTTTTGGGATTTCTTAACGCCTCGATAACAGCATGTTTTCCAACTATAAAAAAAGATGATTTGTTCATGATAATTGCTGAATTTACACTATTTTTTAAGCTAATTTTCTATATTTCACGTATTGCATTTGTACAATAAAAATATATAAAACGCATGTTGTTTAAAGCTTTATTGAACATGGGGTGCTTCCCCCTATAATTATATTAAGGAGGGGTACCAAAGCGGTCAAATGGGGCGGGCTGTAAACCCGTTGACTTCGGTCTTCGAAGGTTCGAATCCTTCCCCCTCCACCATTCAATAATTTTTTTTATAACATGGAGTATACTTGGGTGTTGCGGGTGTAGTTCAATGGTAGAACGCTAGCCTTCCAAGCTGGATGTAAGGGTTCGATTCCCTTTACCCGCTCCAATTAATTAAATTAAGAAATAAAATAAAAGAGGTAAACAAGTAATGTCAAAAGAAAAGTTCGTAAGAAATAAACCGCACTGTAATATTGGTACTATTGGTCATGTTGATCATGGTAAAACAACATTAACTGCTGCGATTACAAAAGTTTTAGCAGAGTCAGGTGGTGCACAATTTACTGCTTATGATCAAATTGATAAAGCTCCTGAAGAGAAAGAAAGAGGAATTACAATCTCAACTGCTCACGTTGAGTATGAAACTGATAAAAGACACTACGCACACGTAGATTGTCCAGGTCACGCCGATTATGTTAAAAATATGATCACTGGTGCTGCACAAATGGATGGTGCGATTTTAGTTGTTAATGCAGCTGATGGTCCAATGCCTCAAACTAGAGAGCATATTCTTTTAGCAAGACAAGTAGGTGTCCCAGCTATAGTTGTTTACTTAAATAAAGTTGATCAAGTAGATGATAAAGAAATGATTGAACTTGTGGAAGAAGAAATAAAAGATTTATTAACATCTTATAAATTTCCTGGAGATAAGACTCCAATTATCAAAGGTTCAGCTCTAGCAGCTGTTGAAGGAAGAGATGATGAAATTGGAAAAAATTCAATTATGGAACTTATGAAATCTGTTGATGAATTTATCCCACAGCCAGATAGACCAAAAGATAAAGATTTCTTGATGCCAGTTGAAGATGTATTTTCGATTTCGGGTAGAGGAACAGTTGTAACTGGAAGAGTTGAGTCTGGTGTTATTAAAACTGGTGATGAAATAGAAATCGTTGGAATTAGAGAAACAAAAAAAACTGTATGTACGGGAGTAGAAATGTTTAGAAAGCTATTAGACTCTGGTGAAGCAGGAGATAACATTGGTGCTCTTTTAAGAGGTATCGAAAGAACTGATGTCGAAAGAGGTCAAGTTTTGTGTAAACCTGGTTCAATAACACCACACACGAAATTTGAGGCTCAAGCGTATGTACTTAAAAAAGAAGAAGGTGGAAGACACACTCCTTTTTTTACAAAATATAGACCACAATTCTATTTTAGAACAACGGATGTTACAGGGGAAGTAGAGTTACCTGCAGGAACTGAGATGGTAATGCCTGGTGATGACGCTAAATTTACAGTTAAATTAATTACACCAATCGCGATGGCTGAAAAATTAAATTTTGCTATACGAGAAGGTGGTAGAACAGTAGGAGCTGGAGTAGTAACTAAAATTATAGAGTAAACTCCATAGGAGTGTAGCTCAATTGGTAGAGCGCCGGTCTCCAAAACCGGAGGTTGGGGGTTCGATTCCCTCCGCTCCTGCCAAATAATATTATGAAAAACCCATTAAAATTTATTCAGGATGTAAAACAAGAGGCTTTTAAAGTTACTTGGCCTACTGGCAAAGAAGTTATTCAAGGATCTTTGATGGTTGTTGCTATGGCAATTGTAGCGGCCTTATTTTTCCTTTTATTAGATCAGGTTCTTCAGTTTTTTTTAGAATTAGTTTTAAGGGTTAATCTGTAATGAAAAATTGGTATATAGTACAATCTCATTCTAGCTTTGAAAATAAAGTTGCTCAAGAAATAAAAGAAGAAGCTTCAAAAGCAAACATTTCAGATAAGATTGAGGAAATTATTGTGCCTACGCATGATATTACTGAGGTTAAAAGAGGAAAAAGAGTTCAAAGAAAAAAAAAGTACTTTCCTGGATATGTTTTGTTAAAAAGTGAAATGGATAATAACATCTATCATATGATTAAAAATTTGAAAAAAGTAAGCGGTTTTTTAGGTACTAAAGGAACACCTATACCTGTCTCTGAAAAGGAAATTGAAAAAATACTAGGTCAAATTAAAGATGGCGTAGTTCAACCTAAATCAGGGGTAGAGTATAATGTTGGTGAAAAGGTTCAGGTAATTGACGGCCCTTTTGCATCATTTAGTGGTTTGGTAGAAGATATAGATGAAGAGAAACTAAGGTTGAAAGTTTCTGTATCTATATTTGGAAGACCAACACCAGTTGATTTAGAATATAGTCAGGTAGAAAAGGTAAGTTAATGGCAAAAAAAGAAATAAGTGGTTATATAAAATTACAAATAAACGGAGGTCAAGCCAATCCAGCACCACCAGTTGGTCCAGCTCTTGGTCAAAGAGGAATAAATATTATGGAATTTTGTAAAGCATTTAATGAAAAAACAAAGTCATTTGCAGGAAAACCTGTTCCAGTAATTATTACAGTATATAAAGACAAAAAATTTGATTTTATAATCAAGTCTCCGCCAGCATCTCACTTTATAAAAGAAGCGGTTAAATTAAAGAGCGGATCAAAAGAGCCTGGCAGAAATATCGTGGCAAAAATATCAAAAAAACAATTGAAAGAAATTGCTGAAAAAAAAATGGCTGATTTAAACGCACATGATGTTGATGAAGCTGCAAAAATTATTGCAGGATCGGCAAAATCCATGGGAATTGAGGTGGTAGAATAATGCCTTCAAAACGATTTAAAAAATTACCGTCAAAGACTAGAGATTTGGAAGCTAATACATTTGATAAATTAATTCCAGTTTTAAAACAAAACTGTACTGCTAAATTTGATGAGTCTTTAGATCTAAGTCTGCAGATAAATAATAAGCAAAAGAAAAATGAAATTAGCATTAGAACAGTGATTAATTTACCTGGAGGTACGTCTAAAAAGATTAAAGTTGGAGTAGTATGTGAGGAAAACAAAAATCAAGAGGCAAAGGATGCAGGTGCAGAAATTATTGGTGGTGATGAACTTATAGAGGAAATTAAGTCAGGAAATATTAATTTCGAAAAATTAATATGTACTCCTGGAATGATGATTAAACTTTCTAAATTAGGAAAAGTTCTAGGTCCAAAAGGCTTAATGCCTAATCCAAAATTAGGATCAGTAACTGACGATGTTAAAAAAGCTGTAACGGATGCGAAATCTGGTCAAGTTGAAATAAGAAATGATAAAGATGGGAATATAGGTGTAAGCATCGGAAATAAATCTTTTACAGACGATAAGTTAATAAAGAATTTCAATGCAGTAATAGATGCTCTAGAAAAAGAAAAGTCAAATAATACAATTAAAGGTGACTTAATTAAACAAGCTTTTATAACTTCAACAATGGGCGTTTCATACAAAATCAAGTTAGGTAAGAGTATTTAGTTATGATGAATAAAGAGCAAAAGAAACAATATATATCTGATATGACAGATCAGTTTGAAAAGTCTGAAGCTGTAATTGTTACTCATTATCAAGGTTTAACAATGAATCAACTTGATGATTTAAGGTCCAAAATGAGAGAACATGGAATAAAATTTAAAATAACAAATAATAGAATAACAAAATTAGCATTAGAGAAAACTAGATGCAAAGAACTATCAAATTTGTTTTCAGGCCCTACTGCTGTAGCATTGTCTGAGGATGCAATAACTTCAGCAAAGATTTTAACAAATTTTTCAAAAGAAAATGAAAATTTAAAAATACTAGGTGGAATCATGGGTTCTGACATTTTAGATGTTGCTGGAGTCAAAAATGTAGCTACTCTTCCTTCATTAGATGAAGCAAGGGCAAAAATAGTAGGAATATTAAGGTCTCCTGCGCAAAAAATAGCAAGTATTTTACTTGCGCCAGCGTCAAAAATCGCTATTTTAGCGCTCGAAAAATCAAAAAAATAACCAGGACAATATTTAATATGGCTGACTTAAATAAAATTATAGATGACTTATCAAGTTTAACTGTTGTAGAAGCAGCTGAACTTTCAAAACAACTAGAGGAAAAGTGGGGTGTAACTGCAGCAGCAGCTGTAGCAGCAGCACCAGCAGCTGCAGGAGGAGCGGCACCAGCAGAAGAAAAAGATGAATTTACGATAATGTTAACCGCTGCAGGCGATAAAAAAATTAATGTTATTAAAGAAGTAAGAGCTATAACTGCTTTAGGTTTAAAAGAAGCAAAAGATTTAGTTGAAGGTGCACCAAAAGAAGTCAAAGCAGGTGTAAACAAAAAAGAAGCAGAAGAGATTAAACAAAAACTCGAAGCAGCTGGCGCAAAAGTAGAACTAAAATAAATTAGATAGGATTTTTTACTGGTTAACTTTTTAATCAGTAGCTAAGATGCAATTATCTTTTACAGAAAAGAAAAATATAAGAAAAAGTTTTGGCAAACTTAAAGAAAGTTTATCAATACCCAATCTTATTGAAGTACAAAAAAACTCATATAAAGAACTCACTGAATTTAAAATAGATGTAGAACAACATCTTGTAAAAGGCTTTGATCGAGTTTTTAAAAGCATCTTTCCAATTGAAGATTTAAATGACAAGGCAACTTTGGAATACGTTTCATATAAATTAGAAAAACCTAAATTTGATGTTGAAGAATGTATAGCTAGGGGATTAACTTATTCAGCTGCATTAAAATGTACATTAAGATTAGTTGTATATGAAATAGATCAAGAAAATAATACAAAAGACATTCTTTCTGCAAAAGAACAGGAAGTTTACATGGGCGAAGTACCCATGATGACAAACAGTGGAACTTTTATAACTAATGGTGTTCAAAGAGTTGTTGTTAATCAGATGCATAGGAGTCCAGGCGTTTTCTTTGATCATGACAAAGGCAAATCTCATGCAAGTGGTAAGTTATTGTTTAATTGTCGTGTTATACCAAATCGTGGTTCGTGGTTAGATTTCGAATTTGATGTAAAAGATTTATTATATTTTAGAATAGATAGAAAAAAGAAAATATTAGTTTCAACGCTATTACAGGCATTAGGTTTCTCAAAAAATGATATTGTCGATGAATTTTATCAAAAAGAAACATTACTTTATGATAAAAAATTAAAAAAATGGAAAACCAAATTTGATCCAGAAAATTATAAGGCTAAAAACTTTTCAGAAGAAGTAATTGATGCAAAGAGTAATAAGGTTGTAGTTAAATTAGGGGAAAAAATTAACTTTTTAACTGCAAAAAAACTTGCAAATGAAGGTTTAAAAGAAATCTTTATTTCTAGTGAATCACTTTTTGGAAAATTTCTTCATCGAGATATAATCATTGGAGATGATACTTTTAAAATAGGGACCGAATTAAATGATACAATTATTAGCAAAATTATTGAAGCGGATATAAAATCCATAGATGTATCTAGAACCAATTCAATAAATAAAGGACCATATTTACTATTAAGTATTTTTAACGATAAAAACGAAAATAAGAATGATGCAATAACAGAAATATATAAAGTTTTAAGACCAGGAGAGCCCCCAACTATTGAAATTGCAACACAAATATTTAATAACCTATTTTTTAGTTCAGATAGATACGATCTATCAGATGTTGGAAGAGTTAAAATGAATTCAAGGTTGGAGCTAAATTGTTCAGATAAAATAACGATCTTGAGAAATGACGATATTCTAGCAATTATACAAAAAATGCTGGACCTAAGAGATGGTAAGGATGAAGTTGATGATATTGATCATTTAGGGAACAGAAGAGTGAGATCTGTTGGCGAATTAGTAGAAAATCAAGCACGTATTGGGGTTTATAGAATGGAAAGAGCCATTAAAGAAAAAATGACAACATTAGATGTAGAGTCTGCTATGCCACAAGATTTAATAAATGCTAAACCTTTAACAATTTCTCTAAAAGATTTTTTTGCAACATCTCAATTATCGCAATTTATGGATCAAACCAACCCTCTCTCAGAAATTACACATAAAAGAAGAGTATCTGCTTTAGGACCAGGTGGTTTGACTAGAGAAAGAGCTGGATTTGAAGTTAGAGACGTTCATCCAACTCACTATGGAAGAATTTGTCCGATAGAGACGCCAGAGGGACCTAATATAGGCTTAATAAATAGTTTATCTACGTATTCAAAAATTAATAAATATGGTTTCATTGAAAGTCCGTATAAAAAAGTAAAAGACGGAATAGTCCAAAACAATATCGAGTATCTATCTGCAATGGAAGAGACTAAATTTACTATTGCACAAGCTAATTCGCTAATTGATAAAAATGGTAAGTTTACAGAAGGTTTAGTCTCATGCAGGCAAAATTTAAACTTTATTTTGGCGAAGCCTGAAAATATAGATTATATCGACGTATCACCAAAACAACTCGTTTCAGTAGCTGCTTCTCTTATACCATTCTTGGAAAATGATGATGCTAACAGGGCTTTAATGGGATCAAATATGATGAGACAGGCAGTTCCATTGTTAAAACCTGAAGCCCCATTGGTTGGAACAGGTATTGAAAGTGATGTTGCTCTTGACTCGGGAGTAACAATTGTTGCAAAAAGAGATGGAGTTGTTGATAAAATCGATGGAAAAAGAATAGTAATTAAAGCTTCTGGAGAAAAGGATTATTCTAAATCAGGTGTAGATATTTATAATTTACAAAAATTTAAAAGGTCTAATCAAAATACATGTATAAATCAAAAACCATTAGTAAGAGTTGGAGATAAAGTTAAATCAGGGGATATTATTGCTGACGGCCCATCCACTAAGGTTGGAGAATTGGCTTTAGGTAAAAATGTTACTGTAGCCTTCATGCCTTGGCAGGGATATAATTTTGAAGACTCAATATTAATTTCTGAAAGATGCGTAACTGATGATGTATTTACCTCAATACATATTGAAGAATATGAGATAATGGCAAGAGATACTAAATTGGGTGAAGAAGACATAACAAGAGATATACCAAATGTTAATGAAGAGTCGTTAAAAAATTTAGATGAGTCTGGAATAGTTTACATTGGAGCAGAAGTAAAACCGGGAGATATTTTGGTAGGTAAAGTTACACCGAAAGGTGATACCGCATCAGGTCCAGAAGAAAAACTTTTAAGATCTATATTTGGAGAAAAGGCGATTGATGTAACTGATACTTCACTTAAAATGCCAAGTGGAAGTGGAGGTATAGTCGTAGATGTGAGAGTATTCAACAGACACGGAATAGATAAAGACGAAAGATCTATAACTATCGAAAGAGCAGAAATAGAAAGTGTTCAAGAAGATAAAAAAGTAGAGGAAGAAATACTTGAAAGAAGTATAAAGCAAAGATTATCATCTATATTAAATGGAACAAGAACAAATAAAAAAATCAAAGATATAGAATCTGGCACTGCGCTAACAGATGAAATAATTGATGAATTGCCAGTTTCAGATTTATTCAAAATATCTTTTGAAGATCAGACTAAACTATCTTCACTGTCTCAAATAAAAGATCAATACAATAGTGCTAAACAAGATATTCAGAACAGATTCGAAGATAAAGTATTAAAAATTAGGCAAGGAGACGATTTGTTACCGAGTGTAATGAAAATGGTCAAAGTTTTTGTTGCAATTAAAAGAAGATTAAGACCAGGTGATAAAATGTCAGGAAGACATGGTAATAAAGGAGTTGTAAGTAAAATAGTTCCTGTTGAAGACATGCCATACAGAGAAAATGGCAAACCAGTGGATATAGTTCTTAATCCATTGGGTGTTCCAAGTAGGATGAATGTTGGTCAAATTTTAGAAACACACTTAGGATGGTCTTGTACTGAATTAGGTGAAAAATTAAATCAATTAGTAAATGAAAACCAAAAGAAAATAGAAAAAACAGAGAAAATAAAATCATTTTTAAAAAATGTATACGGAAAAGAAATATACGATGAAGATATTGAAAAATTAAATCAGTCTGAGTTTGAAGACTTATGTTCAAATATCAGACATGGTGTTCCAATTGCTACGCCAGTATTTGATGGTGCTAAAGAAAACGATGTTACAAAAATGTTAGAATTAGCAGAATTACCAAATTCTGGACAAACAAACCTTTGGGATGGACGAACTGGTGAGAAATTTGATAGACCAGTTACGGTAGGTACAATTTATATGCTAAAACTTCACCATCTAGTAGAAGATAAAATTCATGCAAGATCAACTGGTCCATACAGTTTAGTAACACAACAACCTCTCGGAGGAAAAGCACAATTAGGAGGTCAGCGATTTGGTGAAATGGAAGTTTGGGCATTAGAGGCTTACGGAGCATCATATACACTTCAAGAAATTTTAACTGTCAAGTCTGATGACGTTGCCGGTAGAGTTAAAGTTTATGAAACTATTGTAAAGGGTGAGGAAAATTTTGAGTCTGGAATACCAGAGTCATTTAACGTTTTAGTTAAAGAAATTAAATCTCTAGCACTAAATGTGGAGCTAAATTAATATGAGTAAAGAATTAACAGATCTATTTAAATCATCAGAAATTTCAGAAGCACAAAATTTTAATAGCATAAAAATTACTCTTGCTAGTCCAGAAAAAATTAAATCTTGGACTTACGGAGAAATTAAAAAACCTGAAACAATTAATTATAGAACGTTTCGACCAGAAAAAGATGGACTCTTTTGTGCAAGAATATTTGGGCCTATTAAAGATTATGAATGTCTTTGTGGTAAGTACAAGCGAATGAAATTTAGAGGAATTATATGTGAAAAATGTGGAGTAGAGGTAACTAAATCAAATGTAAGACGTGAAAGAATGGGTCATATAAATTTAGCAACCCCAGTTGCCCATATATGGTTTTTAAAATCCTTACCAAGCAGAATTTCGCTTGCAATTGATATGAAACTTAAAGAAGTTGAGAGAGTACTTTATTTTGAGAACTTTATAGTTATTGAACCAGGTTTAACAGGTCTTAAGAAAAACCAGCTGTTAGGTGAAGAAGAGCTTATAAAATACCAAGACGAGTATGGCGAAGAGTCATTTACAGCAGGAATAGGTGCTGAAGCAATTCTAGAAATTTTAAAATCAATAGATTTAGAGCAAGAGAAAGAAGCATTAATAAAATCAATTAAAGAAACAAAATCCAAAGTTTCCGAGGAAAGATCAATTAAAAGATTAAAACTAATTGAGTCTTTTATTGAGACTGGAAACAAACCAGAATGGATGATTTTAACTACGATACCAGTAATTCCTCCTGAGTTAAGACCATTAGTACCATTAGATGGGGGTAGATTTGCTACATCTGATTTAAATGATTTATATAGAAGAGTTATAAATAGAAATAACCGTTTAAAAAGATTAATGGATCTTAAAGCTCCAGACATCATTGTAAGAAATGAAAAGAGAATGCTTCAAGAGTCTGTAGATGCATTATTTGACAATGGTAGAAGAGGAAGAGTAATTACAGGTACAGGTAAAAGACCACTAAAATCTTTAGCAGAGATGTTAAAAGGTAAGCAAGGACGATTTAGACAAAACTTACTTGGTAAAAGGGTCGATTATTCTGGAAGATCAGTAATAGTAGTTGGACCAGACTTAAAATTACATGAATGCGGTTTGCCAAAAAAAATGGCTTTAGAATTATTTAAACCATTTTTGTATGCAAGATTAAATAAACTTGGATTAGCTTCTACAATCAAGCAAGCTAAAAAACTTGTTGAAAGAGAGAGAAATGAAGTTTGGGATGCTTTAGAATTAATTGTTAGAGAGCATCCGGTTATATTAAATAGAGCGCCAACATTACATAGATTAGGCGTTCAAGCTTTTGAACCAAAATTAATTGAAGGGAATGCGATAGAGTTACATCCATTAACTTGTGCAGCATTCAATGCAGATTTTGATGGTGACCAAATGGCAGTACATGTACCATTAAGTTTAGAGGCACAATTAGAGGCAAGAGTTTTGATGATGTCTACAAACAATATTTTAAGCCCTTCAAATGGTAAACCTATTATTGTTCCAAGTCAGGATATGATTTTAGGAATTTACTATCTCTCTCAACCACCTTATCAAACAGATAGAGTTGAGGGATATTTTGTTAATACTTCGGAGATTGAACATGCTTTAGAAATTGGTCAAATAAAAGTTCATTCAAGAATTGTTTCAAGATTTGCAACAATTGATGAAAAAGGTAACACTAAGTACGAAAAGCATATTAGTACAGCCGGAAGATTTTTATTAGCAAACTTAATTCCAAAAAATATAAATAACAAATTTGCATTGGTTGATAGACTATTGCCTAAAAAAATAGTATCTGAGGTTATCGATCATGTTTTCAGATTTTCTGGCCAAAAAAGTACAGTAATATTTTGTGATAAATTAAAAGATCTTGGATTTAAACATGCTTTCAAAGCCGGAATATCATTTGGCAAAGATGATTTAGTAATTCCAGATAACAAACAGCAATTAATTGATGAAACTAAAAAACTAATTTCAGATTATGAAAATCAATATGCAGAAGGATTAATAACAAGAGGTGAAAAATATAATAAAGTTATAGATGCATGGTCAAAATGTACTGATAAAGTTGCATCTGAAATGATGAAAAGAATTTCTGCCACAGAAATGACTGAAGATGGATTAAAAATTAATTCAGTATTTATGATGGCAGACAGTGGAGCAAGAGGTTCTGCTGCTCAAATGAAGCAATTAGCTGGCATGAGAGGTTTGATAGCTAAACCATCTGGAGAAATTATTGAGTCTCCAATTACATCAAACTTTAAAGAGGGATTAACAGCTTTAGAGTATTTTAATTCAACACACGGTGCTAGAAAAGGACTAGCTGATACTGCATTGAAGACTGCAAGCTCAGGATACTTAACTAGAAGACTTTGTGATGTTGCTCAAGATTTAACAATTACTGCACCTAAATGCACAAAAAAATGTGGTTCCATAAAACTTACGGAAGTTTTAGAAGGTGGTAACATAATGGTTAGTTTGTCAGAAAGAGCTCTCGGAAGAGTTGTTGCAAAAGATGTAAAAAATCCATTAACTGGGGAAGTATTAATCAAAAAAGATCAAATGATCGACGAAGCAGGATGTGAAAAAATAGATTCTGCAGGTGTAAAAAGCTTAAATGTCTATTCAGTAATGACATGTGGAATGAAAGAAGGTGTTTGCGCCACATCATACGGAAGAGATCTATCAAGAGGAAAAATGGTTCACGTTGGAGAGGCAATTGGAATGATCTCAGCACAATCAATTGGTGAACCAGGAACTCAACTTACAATGAGAACTTTCCACGTTGGAGGAACAGCTTCTGTAAAACAAGACTCTCAAATAGTATCAAACAACGATGGTACACTTAAGATTGTTAATACAAATTTATTAATTGATTCAAAAAAGAATTTAATTGTAATGGGAAGAAATACTGAACTTTCTATCGAGGACGACAACGGACTTCAAGTAGCATCATATAAAGTGCCGTATGGATCAAAACTTTTCTTTGAGAATGGAGATAAAGTCAAAAAGGGTTCTAAAATATGTGAGTGGGATCCATACACAACACCAGTTATTGCTGAAAAAGATGGAATAGCAAACTATGTAGATTTAATAGATGGTGTATCTATTGCTGAAACAACCGATGATGCAACTGGGATTTCTACTAAAGCAGTTGTAGATTGGAAAACTCAATCTAAAAATACAGATTTAAAACCAAGAATTACTTTAAGAGATTCAAAAGGAAATGTTGTTAAAAAAGCTGATGATAATGAAGCAAGATATTACTTAGTTCCAGACTCAATTTTATCTGTTAAAGACGGACAAAAAATTTCGGCGGGTGATGTAATAGCTAGATTGCCTAAAGAGACTACAAAGACTAAAGATATTACAGGAGGTCTACCGAGAGTAGCTGAATTATTTGAAGCAAGAAAAGCAAAAGATAGCGCAATTATCGCAGAGAATGATGGTAAAGTAATATTTGGTAAAGAGGTAAGAGGTAAGCAAAGAGTAACAATTGAATCTGAAAATGGTGATACTTCAAGTTATTTAATTCCAAAAGGAAAACATATTAATTTTAATCAAGGAGAAAAAATAAAAAAAGGTGAGTACCTGTTAGATGGTCAACCATTACCTCATGATATTCTAAGAATATTAGGTATAGAAGAATTAACTGAATATTTTGTTAACCAAGTTCAAGATGTTTATAGACTGCAAGGTGTAATTATCAATGATAAGCACATTGAGGTAATTTTAAGACAAATGTTGAAAAAAATTGAAGTAAAAGTTCAAGGAGATAGTACATATTTACCTGGCGAAATTGTTGATAGAATTAAATTTGAAAATACTAACGAACAACTTGTTAAAGATGGTAAAAATCCTGCTGTTGGTGAAAGAGTTTTAATGGGAATAACTAAAGCTTCACTTCAAACAGAGTCATTTATTTCAGCTGCTTCTTTCCAAGAAACAACAAGAGTTTTAACAGACGCTGCGATTAAAGGTAAAGTAGATAAACTATCAGGATTAAAAGAAAATGTAATTGTTGGTCGATTAGTTCCCGCTGGAACCGGATCTGTTAAAAATTTGTGGAACAAGAAAGCTCGTTTAGACGATGAAAAATTCATTGCTGAGAATGAGAAGATTGAGCAAGCAGAAAGCCCTGTAAATCAATAAAAATTCGTCATTTTTCCATGTCTTTTAATTTGACAAATGGAATTTCTATAGTATTTTGTGCGTGTTTTTGGTTGGAATGTAGTGACTAATGCACTAAACGCTGCCACAAATAACCTGACAGTTATTTCATCTAAAATCAAATTTATATAAAATTTTATGCCAACAATTAACCAGTTGTTAAGAAAAGGACGAGAAAAACAAATCGCTAGGAACAAAGTTCCGGCGTTACAAAAACAACCTTTAAAAAGAGGTGTTTGTGTAAAAGTTTATACAACTACACCTAAGAAACCAAACTCGGCACTAAGAAAAGTTGCAAGAGTTAGATTATCAAATGGTTTTGAAGTTACTGCATATATTCCTGGAGAAGGACATAATTTACAAGAGCACTCTGTAGTATTGATAAGAGGTGGTCGTGTTAAAGATTTACCTGGTGTGAGATATCATATACTTCGTGGTAATTTAGATACTCAAGGAGTTGCTAATAGAAAACAGAGACGTTCTTTATATGGAACGAAAAAAGGTAAATAAAATATGTCTCGAAAAAGAAAAGCTCCAAAAAAAATTCCTATTGTAGACCCTAAATATAAATCAGTAATAATCCCAAAATTAATCAACTCTATAATGTTAGATGGTAAAAAAACTATTGCAGAAAAAATTGTTTATGATGCAATTGATAAAATTAAATCAAAATCAAAAGATGAACCTTTAACAGTATTTAATGATGCAATAAATAATGTAAGACCAACCGTTGAGGTTCGATCGCGACGTGTAGGTGGAGCTACCTATCAAGTTCCAGTAGAAGTTAAAGCTAAAAGATCGCAAGCATTAGCATTAAGATGGATTATTGATGCATCGAGAAAAAGAAAAGATAAAAAAATGTCCGATAAATTATTTAATGAAATTTTTGATGCTTATCAAAAAAGAGGTTCAGCAATAAAAAAGAAAGAAGATACACATAAAATGGCAGAGTCAAATAAGGCTTTTGCACATTTTAGATGGTAAATAATATGGCAAAAACTCATCCACTAAATAAATATAGAAACATTGGTATCATGGCACATATAGATGCTGGTAAAACAACAACTACAGAAAGAATTTTATATTATACAGGCAAGAGTCATAAAATAGGTGAAGTTCATGATGGTGCTGCCACAATGGATTGGATGGAACAAGAGCAGGAAAGAGGTATTACAATTACATCAGCTGCTACAACTTGTTTTTGGAGAGAGCATAGAATTAATATTATCGATACCCCAGGACACGTAGATTTTACAATTGAAGTTGAAAGATCCTTAAAAGTTTTGGATGGTGCTGTTGCAGTATTTGATGGTGTTGCAGGTGTTGAACCTCAATCAGAAACAGTTTGGAGACAAGCTGATAAATATAAAGTTCCTAGAATTTGTTTTGTAAACAAACTTGATAGAACTGGAGCAGATTTCTTTAGATGCGTGGATATGATCAAAGATAGACTTGGAGCTAAACCTTTAGTAATGCAGATACCTATTGGAATAGAGGCATCATTACAAGGTGTTGTTGATTTAGTAAAAATGAAAGCAATTGTTTGGAAAAACGAAGACCTTGGTGCTGAATGGGAAGAAAAAGATATTCCAGATGATCTTAAAGAGACATGTGATAAATACAGACAAGAATTAGTTGAGACTGCTGTAGAGCAAGATGAAAAATTAATGGAAGCTTATTTGGGTGGTGAAGAAATTAAACAAGAAGATTTAATTAAATGTGTAAGAAAAGGATGTTTAAATTTCGAATTCGTACCAGTTTTAACTGGTTCAGCTTTTAAAAATAAAGGTGTTCAACCATTATTAGATGCAGTCGTAGACTACTTGCCTAGTCCAGAGGATCTAGGATCTATAATGGGAACAAAACCTAGGTCAGATGAAGAAATTGAAATGAAGTTTGAGGATAACGCTCCTTTTTCAGCCTTAGCATTTAAAGTTGCAACAGATCCTTTTGTTGGAAGTCTAACATTTATAAGAATTTATTCGGGAACAGTTAAATCTGGAACTGGAGTTTTTAATACATCTTCAGATAAAGAAGAAAGAGTTGGAAGAATGCTTTTAATGCATGCTAATTCAAGAGAAGATATCAAAGAAGCAAGCGCAGGTGATATAGTTGCACTTGCTGGGTTAAAAAATACAATAACAGGTCATACATTGGCAAATAAAGATACACCAGTATTACTTGAGCCAATGGAATTTCCAGATCCAGTTATAGAAATTGCAGTTGAGCCCAAATCAAAAGCTGATCAAGAAAAAATGGGTGAAGCATTAGGAAGATTAGCAAAAGAAGATCCATCATTTAGAGTATCATCAGACGAAGAATCAGGTCAAACAATAATTAAAGGAATGGGTGAATTACACTTAGATATTATTGTTGATAGAATGAAAAGAGAATTTAAAGTTGAGGCAAATGTTGGAGCACCTCAAGTAGCATACAGAGAAACAATATTAAATACTGCTGAGTTTGATTATACACACAAAAAACAGAGTGGTGGAGCAGGGCAGTTCGCAAGAGTGAAATTATCTGTTGAACCTCTAGAACCAGGTAAAGGTAGAGAAATTGAAAGCAAAATAAAAGGTGGAGCAATACCAAAAGAATTTATACCAGGTGTTGAAAAGGGTGTAGAGACAATAGCTGATGGTGGAATTTTAGCTGGGTTTCCTTTGATCGATTATAAAGTTACAATCTTAGATGGTTTGCACCATGATGTTGACTCGAGCGTATTAGCTTTTGAGCTTGCTTCAAGACAATGTTTTAAAGAGGCATGTGCTCGAGGAACTCTAAAACTTTTAGAACCAGTAATGAGAGTAGAAGTAGTTACTCCAGAAGATTATATGGGTGATGTAATAGGTGATTTGAATAGTAGAAGAGGTCAAATAAGTACACAAGAACAAAGAGGAAATGCAACAGTTATAACCGCAATGGTGCCATTAGCAAATATGTTTGGTTATATAAATAGCTTAAGATCTATGTCACAAGGTAGAGCTCAATACTCAATGTTTTTTGATCATTACGACAAGGTTCCACAAAATGTTCAAGACGAGGTAACCAAGAAAACAGGTTAATTATGGATAAACAAAATATTAGAATAAAATTAAGAGCTTACGATAACAAGGTTTTGGATCAGTCTACTGAGGAGATCGTAAATACTGTTAAAAGGACAGGAGCTAATATTAAAGGTCCAATTCCTCTACCGACAAAAATAGAAAGATATACTGTTTTAAGATCGCCACATATTGATAAAAAAAGTAGAGAGCAATTTGAAACTAGAACTCATAAAAGATTAATTGATATTATTGAACCTACGCCTGCAACAGTCGAAGCGCTAATGAAACTTGATCTAGCATCAGGAGTAGATGTGGAGATTAAAATATAATGGATAATTTAGCTTTAATTGGAAAAAAAATAGGAATGTCTAGAGAGTTTTTTAAAACGGGCCAATCGGTTCCAGTAACTGTGTTAAAAATGGAGACTGGAAGAGTAATAAACGTTATTAACAAAGAAAATAGAGGATACAGCGCAGTCCAAATAGGATTTGGAAAAATAAAAAATTCCAAATTAACAAAAGCTATGAAAGGTTATTTTGCGAAAAAAAATACTGAGCCAAAAAAAACACTTAAAGAGTTTAGGTTAGAAAATACAGAAAATTTTAAAGAAGGAAATGAGATTGGATTAGAAATATTTGAAAATGTTAAATTTGTCGATGTTAAATCAAAAACAATTGGTAAAGGATTTGCAGGTGCAATGAAAAGACATAATTTTGGTGGATTAAGGGCTACCCACGGTGTTTCAATTTCTCATAGATCACATGGTTCAACAGGACAAAGGCAAGATCCAGGTAAGGTTTTTAAAGGAAAAAAAATGGCTGGTCATATGGGAGATAAAATTAGAACCATACAAAATATTGAAGTTATTAAAACTGACAAAGAGAACAATTTGCTTTATTTAAAAGGTTCTATTCCTGGATCGAAAAATACAGAAGTTTTAATTAAAAAATCAGTCAAAGATATTAACCGAATGTCAATTGAAGAAAAAATTGAGCAAATTGAAAAACAAAAAAAATCAGCCGATAAAAAAAAAAAATAAATGAAAATAGATAAATTAAGTATTGATGGAAAAAAGCAGAGTATAGAAGTTTTAGATAAAATTTTTGGTGCTAAAGTTAACAATCACTTAGTAAGTGGTGTTATTTATAAATTAAACGCAAACTATAAAGGTAGAAAAGCAAAGACAAAGCAAAGAAATGAAATAACTGGTTCAACGTCTAAAATTTACTCGCAAAAAGGTACTGGTAATGCAAGACACTCTAGTAAAAAAGCTCCTATATTTATAGGTGGGGGAATAGCTCATGGACCAAAAGGTCAGGATAATTATAAAACTAGAAAGTTGAATAAGAGTGAAAAAAAAATGAGCATAGCCTCACTTATTACTGAAAAAAATAAATTGAATAACGTAATTATTTTTGATGATTTTGGAAAAAAAATTGAAAAAACAAAAGAAATGTTTGAACTATTAAAGAAGTTTGATGCAAATAACTCATTATTAATAGTTGATACAAAATCTAAAGATAATATCTTAAGGTCAACTAAAAATATTCCTAATGTCAAATTAACAGATGCAAATCATTTCAGTGCATTTGATTTAGTTAAATATAAAAAAATTATTTTTACTGAGAGCTCAGTAAAAGAATTGGAAAAAAGGTATCAATAATGGACAAACTAAGCTTATACGATAAAATCTTGTTTCCTGTTGTAACTGAAAAATCAACAAATTTGTCAGAACAAAATAAAATTGTTTTTAAGGTACCTCGAAGTGCTAATAAAAAAACTTTAAAAGGGTCAATTGAAAAAATTTTTAAAGTAAATGTAACAAAAATTAATATTATCAATAAAAAGACACTAATTAAGTCTACTAGAGGAAAAAAAGTCAAAAAGAAGGGTTTTAAAAAAGCAATCATTACTCTTAAAAAAGGCCAAAATATTGACTTAACAACAGGAATTTAAATTATGGCTTTAAAAACATTCAAACCTTACACAAAATCTACTAGAGGTACAATTTTATCAAGTAGAGAAGGTTTATGGAGAGGTAAGCCTTATAAGCCATTAACAAGTGCAAATTATTCTTCAAAAGGAAGAAATAATTATGGTCGTATAACATCTAGAAATCATGGTGGAGGACATAAGCACAAGTACAGAAAAATTGATTTTTATCGAAAAAAGAATGATATGAAAGCGATTGTGGAAAGAATTGAATATGATCCAAACAGATCATGCCATATTATGTTAGTTAAATTTGAAGACAATCAAAAATTCTATTATCTTGCTCCGCAAAAAATAAAAGTTGGTGATCATATTCAAAATGGTTCTTCGTCAGAAATTAAAATAGGAAATTGTTTGCCATTGCAGGATATTCCAGTAGGTATTGATATACATAATGTTGAAATACAGCCAGGTGCTGGTGGAAAAATAGCAAGAGCAGCCGGTTCTTCTGTTACTATTTCTGGTATTGATGGAAATTATTCAATTATAAAAATGACATCAGGTGAAGTTAGAAAAATAGATTCAAGAGCGTTGGCTACAATCGGAGTATTATCTAATCCAGATCAAAAAAATATTAAAATTGGTAAAGCAGGTCGATCAAGATGGTTGGGAAGAAGACCTCATACTAGAGGGGTTGTTAAAAATCCAGTAGATCACCCTCATGGTGGTGGTGAAGGAAAATCTGCTGGTGGTAGACATCCGGTATCACCAACTGGACAATCAGCCAAAGGATTAAAAACAAGAGATAATAAAAGAACTGATAAATTTATAATAAGAAGAAGAAAGAAGAAGAGAGCATAATTTATGGCAAGATCCGTTTGGAAAGGACCGTTTGTTGAGGAAAGTTTAATTAAAAAAGTTGAAAAGATAAAAAACGATCCTAATAAAAAACCAATTAAAACTTGGTCGCGGAAGTCAACAATAATACCTGACTTCGTAGGATTTAGTTTTTTAATTTATAACGGTAAAAAATTTATACCAATAACTGTATCTGAAGACATGGTGGGACACAAATTTGGTGAATTTGCTCCAACAAGACAGTTTTTTGGTCATACACCAGCTGATAAAAAAGCAAAAGTTGAGGGTGGAGCTAAGGGAGCTGATAAGAAATAAATATGAGTAAAAATAAAGACATAGACTTAAAACAAGTTAGATCAATAAATAAGAATGTAAGATCTAGTGTAAGAAAATTAAAACCATTACTTAAATCAATAGTTGGTAAAAAAGTAGAAATTGCGATTAGAGATTTATCTTTCTCAGAAAAAAGAATTTCTAAAGACGTAAAAAAAACAATTTCATCAGCAATTGCTAATGCAGAAAATAATTTTCAATACGATATTGACAATTTAGTCGTTAAAGAAGCATTTTGTGGAAAGCAAGTAATAATGAAAAGATTTAGAGCTAGAGCCAAAGGTCGTGCTGCAGAGATTATGAAACCATACTCAAATGTAACAATAGTTTTGAGTGAAAAAATAAAACAAAAAGAGAAGGAACATGGGACAAAAAGTTAATCCAGTAGGTTTAAGATTAGGTATCAATAGAGGTTGGGATTCTGTTTGGTACGCAAAGAAACAAGATTTTGGAAATTATTTAATTGAAGATTTTAAAATAAGAGAATTCATTAAAAAAAATGTAATTAACTCCGGAGTTTCTAAGGTAATGATAGAGAGGTCTGCGAAAAAATGTTTTGTAACAATTTATACTTCTAGACCTGGATTTGTAATTGGAAAAAAGGGAAGTGATATAGAAAAAATTAAAGGAAAATTATCAAGATTGAGTGCAAATGAAATAGTGCTAAATATAAAAGAAGTAAAAAAACCCGAAACAAATTCATTTTTAGTTGCCGAGAACATCGCTCAACAATTAGTCAAACGTGTATCGTACAGGAGAGCAATGAAGAGAGCAATGCAATCAGCTATAAGACTGGGTGCGAAAGGAATTAAAGTGTCTTGCAGTGGAAGACTTGGTGGAAATGAAATTGCAAGAACAGAATGGTTAAGAGATGGAAGTATACCGTCTCATACTTTAAGAGCAGATATCGATTATGCTGAAGCAGAAGCACTAACCACTTATGGAATAATAGGAATAAAAGTTTGGATATACAAGGGAGAAATTTTTACAAAAGAATTTAGTCAAGAAAGGAATAAAACCTAAAAATGTTACAACCCACAAGAACAAAATTTAGAAAGGCACATAAAGGAAGAATTCATGGTAATGCATCACGTTGTAATGCAATGAATTATGGATCATTTGGTTTGAAAGCTATTCAACCAGAAAGAATTATATCTAGACAGATTGAGGCTGCAAGGGTTGCCTTGACAAGGCATATGAAAAGACAGGGGAGAGTTTGGACTAGAATGTTTCCAAATATACCAGTCTCAAAAAAACCAACCGAAGTAAGAATGGGTAAAGGCAAAGGATCACCTGAATATTGGGCATGCAGAGTTAAACCTGGAAGAATTTTATTTGAAGTTGATGGAGTAACCGAAGAAATTGCTAGAGAAGCTCTTTACAAAGCCTCAGCTAAACTACCAATAAAATGTAAATTTATTAAGAGAATTTAAATGAAAAAAAGTGAGATAAAAAAAATGACTAAAGAACAAGCTTTGAAAGATATTGAAAAGTTAAAAAAAGATCTTTTTAATTTTAGATTTCAAAAAATTAATGGTCAGATAAAAAGTCCATCAAAGATAAGTGAAACGAAGAAGAATATTGCAAGATTAAAAACATTAATTGTGAGAAAAGATGCCTAAAAAAGTATTAAATGGAATAGTTATAAGCGATAAGCCAAATAAAACTATTACTGTTCTAGTTGAACGAAAATACCAACATCCTGTATTAAAAAAAGTAATTAAAGCTAGAAAAAAATATAGTGTACATGACGAAGAGAATAAATACAAAAATGGAGATAAAGTATCTATTCAAGAGTGTAAGCCTTATTCAAAATCAAAAAAATTTGAAGTAATAGGAGTTTCTAAATGATACAAGTTCAGACCGAATTATTTGTAGCTGACAACACAGGTGCAAAAAAAATTGAATGTATTAAAGTTTTAGGTGGATCTAAAAGAAGATATGCAAGTATTGGTGATACCATCGTTGTTGCTGTTAAAGAAGCAATTCCGAAAGGAAAAGTTAAAAAAGGTGCGGTTCATAAAGCTGTTGTTGTTAGAGTTAAAAAAGGAATTCATAGAAATGATGGATCCAAAGTAAGATTTGATAACAACGCAGCTGTTCTGACAGATGATAAGGGAGAGCCAATAGGCACTAGGATTTTTGGACCAGTTACTAGAGAATTAAGAAACAGAGGACAAATGAAAATAATTTCGTTGGCACCAGAGGTATTATAATGATTAAAAAAGGTATTAAAGTAAAGATATTGACCGGTAAGGATAAAAATAAAGATGGTGATGTCATTGAAATTGATAGAAAAAATAATAGGGCAAAGGTTAAAGGTATTAACATGGTAAAAAAACATGTGAAAACTACAAAAGAAAAGAAAGGTGGAATAGTTTCAAAAGAAAACTTTATACATCTTTCAAATTTAGCAATATTTGAAACTAAGAATAAAAATGAGGCTAAAAAATAATGACACCTAGATTAAAACTAACCATAACTAAAAATATTGAGCCAGCATTAAAAGAAAAGTTCGGTTATAGGAATTTATACATGGGTCCAAGAATACAAAAGATTGTTTTAAATATGGGTTTAGGTCTTGATGGGAATGATCAAAAGATTCTAAAATCGTGCCAAGAAGATCTGGCAAATATCACAGGCCAAATGCCCGTAGTAACTAAATTCAAAAAATCTATCGCAAATTTTAAAACTAGAAAAAACACTAATTCTGGTCTGAAGGTAACATTGAGAAAAAATAAAATGTACGAATTTATCGATAGATTGACAAATATAGCATTACCAAGAATAAAAGATTTTAGGGGATTAAGTCCAAACGGTTTTGATAAATTTGGAAATTATACTTTTGGCGTTAAAGAACATATTATATTTCCAGAGGTAAATTTTGATAAAGTTGACAAAATTAGAGGTTTAGACATTACAATAGCTATTAAATCTCAAAAAGTAGAACACAGTTTTGAATTATTAAAACATTTAAATTTTCCATTTAGAGAAAAAAGGAGCAATTAATGGCAAAAATGAGTGCAATTAACAAGAATAACAGAAGAATAAAATTATCAGATAAATTTTATAAGAAAAGATTGCAGTTAAAAAAAATAATTATGGACAAAAAATTATCTTTAGAAGAAAGATTTAAAGCTCAGCAAAAATTGTCAAAATTACCAAGAAATTCTGCAAAAGTTAGAGTTATGAATAGGTGTCAAATTACAGGTAGACCACACGGTGTTTACAGAAAATTAAAAATTTCAAGAATAGCCCTTCGACAACTAGGTTTAGAAGGTAAAATTCCTGGAATGGTAAAATCGAGTTGGTAGAAAGGAAAATATGAGTTTAAGTGATCCAATAGGTGATATGTTAGCAAGAATTAAAAATGCTCAAGTGAGAAATCACAGTAAAGTTTCATTACCATCGTCAAAATTTAAGGCTAAAATTGCTGATGTATTAAAATCTGAAGGCTATATCATAGACTACAAAATCAATGATGACAAAAAACCTTCAATTGAAATCAATTTAAAATATAATTTAGGAAATCCAGTTATAAAAACTATTGAAAGAATTTCCAAACCAGGTAGGAGGATTTTTTCTAGCGCTAATAGTCTGCCAAAAATAAATAATGGCCTTGGTATTGCAATTGTATCTACACCACAAGGTGTAATGACAGATGTCGATGCAAGAAAGAAAAAACTTGGTGGCGAAATTATTTGTAAGGTATTTTAATGTCTAAAATAGGAAAAATAAACATACCAATTCCAGATAAAGTAAAAGTTTTATTGTCTGGTAATATAATTAATATTGAAGGTCCACTAGGTAAACAAGCAATAAAATTAGATTTAGAAATGTTTGAACTTAAGATTAATGAAGGTAAAGACGTATCAATAAAACCAAAAAAACTTGATGATACATCTAAAAGATTATGGGGTATGAATAGAAGCCTACTTAATAATGCTATTATTGGAACAAGTAGCGGTTATGAAAAAATACTTGAACTTACAGGAGTTGGTTTCAGAGCAGCGTTAAAAGGAAATGTACTAAATATGCAACTAGGATTTAGTCATGACATTAATTACAATATACCAAATGGTATTAAAATAGCTGTAGAAAAACAAACAACATTAAAAATAAGTGGATCAAATAAACAACAAGTTGGCATGGTTGCTTCACAAATCAAAAGTATTAGACCACCTGAACCATATAAAGGAAAAGGTATAAAGGAAAAAGATCAATATATTTTGAGAAAAGAAGGTAAGAAAAAATAATGAGATTAAGTACAATAGAAAGAAAAAAATTTAGAGTAAGAAAAAAACTTAAAAATGTTTCTAAAGATAGATATAGATTAAGTGTTTCAAGATCTACAAAAAATATAAGTGCACAAATAATAGATGATGTAAAAAATATTACATTAGTCTCTGCTTCATCTATAGACAAAGAAATTAAAGATCAAAAAAAAAATAAATCAGAATTATCTTCTATTGTAGCAGAGAAATTAGCGAAGAAAGCAAATGAAAAAAATATTAAAAAAATTTACTTTGATAGAGGTATTTATAAATACCATGGAAGAGTTAAAATTTTTGCTGAAACACTTAGAAAGAATGGGATGGAATTTTAAAATATGGAAAAAAATACAGAATTTGTTGAAAAACTAGTGCACATAAACAGGATAACTAAAGTTGTTAAAGGCGGAAGAAGATTTGGTTTTTCTGCCTTAGTTGTAGTTGGTAATCAGAATGGAAAAATTGGTATTGCTCATGCAAAAGCAAAACAAGTCCCAGATGCGATCAAAAAAGCAAATGAATTAGCAAGACGAAAGTTGATACAAATACCGTTGAGAGATGGGCGAACAATTCATCATGATATATATGGCAAAGATGGTGCCGGAAAAATCAAATTAAGATCTGCACCTAAAGGAACAGGTATAATAGCAGGTGGTCCTGTTAGAGCGGTGTGTGAAGTGCTTGGTATAAAAGATATAGTAGCCAAATCTCTAGGTACTGCAAACCCACATAATGTAATTAGAGCATGTATAAAAGCCCTGTCAAAACAAAATTCACCAAAAAATATTTCAAATTTAAGAAATAAAAAAATATCTGAGATAATTGAGAAAAGAGGATAATGACATCTTTAAATTCATTAAATAATCTTAAATCAAAAAAAATTCGAGTAGGAAGAGGTATAGGATCAGGTAAAGGTAAAACTTCTGGAAGAGGAGTAAAAGGTCAAAAATCAAGATCTGGAGTAGCAATAAAAAGCTTTGAAGGTGGTCAAATGCCATTATATAGGAGATTACCTAAAAGAGGTTTCAACCCAATAAGCAAAAATGATGTAGCAATAATAAATTTAGGTGATTTGCAAAAACTAATTGATAATAAGAAAATTAGTGCAGACTCGAAAATAAATATTGATACATTTAGAAAATCTAAATTATTTAGAAAATCAATTAATAAATTTAAAGTTTTATCAAATGGTGATTTTAATTCTAAAATTGATATTGAAGTAGATTATTCATCTAAAATTGCCAAAGAAAAAATTGAAAAGGCTGGTGGACAAATTACTGTTAAAAATAAATCTAAATAATGAGTGCTTCAACACAATCTAATGATTTAAGAAACAGAATACTTTTTACACTATTTATACTTGCAGTTTATAGATTAGGCACCTTTGTTCCTTTACCAGGAATTGACCCTGAACAACTTCAAATAATGATGGAAGGAAACCAAAAAGGGTTACTAGGTATGTTTAACGTTTTTGCAGGGGGTGCTGTAAGCAGAATGGCAATATTTGCCCTTGGAATAATGCCATATATATCATCTTCAATAATTGTCCAGTTACTAACAGGAGTTTCTGATTATTTTAAAAATTTAAAGGCCCAAGGTGAAATAGGAAGACAAAAAATTACACAAATAACAAGATATGGAACAGTTATATTAGCAACTATACAAGGATATGGATTGGCAGTAGGATTAGAGTCTTCAGCAGATTTAGTGATCAATCCAGGAATATTCTTTAAAATTTCAACAGTTACAACAATTGTTGCTGGAACTATTTTTTTAATGTGGCTTGGTGAACAAATCACACAAAGGGGAATTGGTAATGGTATTTCATTAATTATTTTTTCTGGAATTGTTGCTGAAATTCCTAGAGCCTTGGTAACGACATTTGAATTGGGAAGAACTGGTGCAATTTCAACTGTAATGATAATTTTTATATTTGTGCTGCTTGTCGCAACGATAATGTTTATTGTATTTATGGAAAGAGCATTAAGAAAAATTCTTATAAATTATCCCAAAAGACAGATGGGGAATAAAATGTATGGTGGAGACTCTTCACATTTACCTTTAAAAATCAATTCAGCAGGTGTAATACCTGCAATTTTTGCGTCAGCATTATTATTATTACCAGTCACCTTTTCAAATTTTAACGTTTCTCAAAATGAAACATTTTTAAATATTTCATCATACTTTTCTCAAGGACAACCATTGTATATGCTTCTATATGCATCAGGAATAATATTTTTTACATTTTTTTACACTTCAATAACTTTCAATCCAACTGAAACAGCTGAAAATTTAAGAAAATATGGTGGGTTTATTCCTGGTATAAGACCTGGAGAAAGTACTGCGCTTTATATTGACACAATATTAACAAGACTAACAACAATAGGAGCATTATATCTTGCATTAGTTTGTTTAATGCCAGAGTTTCTAATTGCAAATTATCCTATTCCATTTTATTTGGGTGGTGCTTCTGTTTTAATTGTTGTTGTAGTTGCAATTGATACCGTTACGCAAATTCAAACAAGGATGATGAGTTCTCAATACGAGCAACTGATAAAAAAAACAAAATTTGGTAGATAAGTGAATATAATATTGTTTGGTCCACCAGGAGCTGGAAAAGGTACTCAAGCTAAATATTTAGTGAAAAAATTAAATGGTTACCAAATTTCTACTGGTGACATTTTAAGGGAAGAAATAAAAAAAGATTCAGATATAGGAAAAAAGATAATAAATAACATGAATGAAGGAAAATTTGTTAGTGACGAAATTGTAAATAGTCTTTTAAAAAATCATATTTTTGATCCTAAAAAAAAAGAAAAATTAATATTTGATGGATATCCAAGATCTCTAAGCCAAGCTAAAAATTTAGATTTATTATTAAAAGACTCAAATCAAAAGATTGATCATATTTTTTTCTTAAATGTAAATAAAGAAACGATTGTAGAAAGAATAAAAAAAAGAAAAGTTTTAGAAAAAAGAACTGACGATGACTTAGTTACGATATTAAAGAGATATGATACTTATATAGAAACAACAAAACCAGTATTGGATTACTATTCTAAAAATTCAAATTTTCATGAGATTGACGGGACGATGGAAATTGATGAAATAACAAGCAAAATAGAGGCTTTTTTGAATGTTTAAGGCGTTGACTTTGACTAATCTTCTTATATAAAAGGGCACTATTTATCACAAAAATTATGGCTCGTATCGCAGGTGTAAACATACCACAAAATAAACTAGTTCATATTGGACTCACTTATATTTATGGTATCGGAAATAAATTCTCTAAACAAATTTGTACTGAATTAGAAATACCAAAATCAAAAAGAGTTAATGAATTAACCGATGATCAAATTCTGAAAATAAGAGAATATATAGATCAAAAATTCACTGTTGAGGGTGATCTTAGAAGAGAAACTTCTTTAAGCATAAAAAGATTGATCGATCTTGCAACTTATAGAGGTTCAAGACATAGAAAAAAACTTCCAGTTAGAGGACAAAGAACTAGATGTAATTCTAGGACAAGAAAAGGAAAAGCAATTGCAATTGCGGGTAAAAAATTAACCCCGCTTAAAAAATAATGAAAAAAGAAGAAAATTTAAACAAAGAACAGAAAACTGAAACTAAAGCTAAAAAGAGCTCATATTCAAAGAAAAAAAAAGGTAAAAAGAATATATTAAATGGTATTGCGTATGTTCAATCTACATTCAATAATACAATTGTTACGATCGCTGATACAAATGGAAATGTTGTATCTTGGGCATCTGCGGGACAAAAAGGATTTAAAGGTTCAAGAAAATCAACCCCATATGCAGCTCAAGTTGCTGCTGATGCAGCTGCAGCAAAAGCGTTAGAGGTTGGAATGAAAATTTTATCTGTTGAAGTTAAAGGACCTGGCTCTGGAAGAGAAACTGCCTTAAGAGCTTTACAAGCAAGAGGATTCAAAATTATATCAATTAAAGATACAACACCAATGCCACATAATGGAACAAGACCACCAAAAAAAAGGAGAGTTTAATGGAACAAACTGAAGTAAATTCAAAAAACTGGAAATCATTAATTAAACCTGCAAAATTAGATGTTCAATTAAGTGATGACAATTCCTTTGCAAAAATAACAGCTGAACCGTTAGAAAAAGGTTATGGATTAACACTTGGTAATTCATTAAGAAGAATTCTTTTATCTTCTATTAGAGGGACCGCAGTTACATCAATTCAAATAGATGGTGTATTACATGAATTTACATCAATCAAAGGTGTGAGAGAAGATGTGACAGATATTGTATTAAATGTAAAATCTTTAGCTCTTAAAAGTTCATCTGATGAGCCAAAAAAACTAATACTTGATGCTAAAGGCCCAGGAGAGATTAAAGCATCTGACATAACTTCAGTTGCTGATATTGAAATTTTAAATCCAGATTTAGTTATTTGTAATTTAGATGAAAATACTAAGTTTCATATGGAAATGACAGTAGGAACTGGAAAAGGATATGTTTCAGCAGATATGAATAAACCAGACGAACCACCACTAGGTTTAATTCCAATAGACTCTTTATTTAGTCCAGTTAAAAAAGTTTCTTATTCAGTCAGTACAGCTAGAGAAGGAAAAGCCTTAGACTATGATAAGTTAACAATGGAAGTTGAAACTAATGGATCAATCTCAGCGGAAGATGCTGTTGCATATTCAGCAAGGATTTTCCAGGATCAACTAGGAATGTTTGTTAACTTTGATGAACCACAAGAGGTTATTGTTAAAGAGCAACCATCAGAGCCAGAATTTAATAAGAATTTGTTGAGAAAGGTTGATGAGTTAGAGCTTTCTGTAAGATCAATGAATTGTCTTAAAAATGATAATATTATCTATATTGGTGATTTAGTACAAAAATCAGAAGGTGAAATGTTAAGAACACCTAATTTTGGAAGAAAATCATTAAATGAGATTAAAGAAGTATTAACAGGGATGTCATTATATCTTGGAATGGAAATTCCAAACTGGCCACCAGATAATATTGCTGAATTATCTAAAAAACTAGAGGAAGCTATCTAATGAGACATAAAATGGGCTATAAAAAGCTCAACAGAACATCAGAACATAGAAAAGCTTTAATTAAAAATATGCTTAATTCATTAATTAAGTATGAGCAAATTACAACTACTTTACCAAAAGCAAAAGTTTTAAAGCCTCAAGCAGATAAAATCATTACACTAGGCAAAAAAGATACATTATCTAATACAAAAACATTAATCTCAAAACTGCAAGACATTAAGTCTACAAATAAAGTAAAAAAAACCCTTTCTAAGAGATATGAAAATAGAAAAGGTGGATATACAAGAATTATTAAGGCAGGATTTAGATATGGTGATAATGCACCAATGGCAGTAATAGAGTTTGTAGACAGAGATATTGAAGCAAAAAGAGTTGATAAAAAGAAAAAGAACCCAACTAAAGATACGTCAAAAGCAGAAGACAAAAAGCAAGCTACAGCTTAGTCTTTAATTCATATTTAATTTAATTGATGTTGTAAAACAATCATCTAGTATTTTATATTAACTAAATGAAAAATATAATTTTTCAAATAATTATAATATTTTTTTTTATAACTAATAATTTAAAAGCAAATCCACTAAAAATTGATGGGTTAAAATTTTATACCTTAAATAACGATAATATGCCTTGGTTTAATTTAGATAATGAAAAAGATTTAATAGACTTATCAAATATTGACTGCCAATGGAGCCATGGAAAAAAAACTAAATGCAGAATGCACTTGTCACCTTTATATAATTTTCCTAAAGATGGATTATTAATTCAAAATAAAATTGTTAGATCTGGCAAAATTGCTTGGAAATTTAAAAATGGTGATGGTGATTGTGGACAACAAAGAAAATCAGATGAGTGTAATACCTTTAGAGAAAGATCTGAAGTCAGCATGTTAGGATTAAAGTCTAAAAATACATGGTTTAAATTTAGTATTTATATCCCTGACAATAGTGAATTTACTATCCCTATAAGTAATACTATATGGCAAATACATTCAAAAGCAGGTCCAGTAAATTTTATGTTTAGAATTGCTCCAAATGGAGATTTACAATGGACAGATTTTGTAAATCATAGTTTTGGAGGTTTTGACACTTATAAAATTTTAGAAGCAAATAATGTAAAAGGTAAATGGAATGATTTTGTTATAAATATAGAATTTGTTGATTGGCCAAATAAGAGTTTTATTAAGATTTGGGCTAATAACAAACTTATAGTTAATTACAATGGATTGACTAATAATAATATAAGCAAACAGTCGTATATGAAGTTTGGAATATACAAAAGCAATATTAATAGGTTTAATATAATGCATAAAGGCAATCCTCCAAAAAGAGCAGATACAGTTGTATATTATGACGCCATAGCTATAGGTAAAAAATGCAAAGACCTTAAGCTAGATGAAGAAAACAATAGTTGCAAAAAATTAAAATAAAAATGAAAAAATCAATTAACGTAGATAAATCTTTTAACGATATGCGTATTGATAGATTTATTCGAAATCATTTAGGAAAAATTCCACAAGGACTTATTGAAAAAAGCCTAAGAAATGGAAAATTAAAATTAAATCAAAAAAAAGTAAAAAGCTCCCAAAAAGTTAAAACTGGTGACAAACTTAATATTTATAATTTAAATTTTGAGGAAAAAATTGAGCAACTCAAAAAAAAATATAATCCAAGTAATGAAATTATAAAAGAAAATGAAGATTTAATTATTGAAAATAATAATAATTTTGTTGTTTTAAATAAACAATCTGGAATTTCAGTGCAGGGTGGCACAAAATCTAAAAAAAATATAATTGATATATTTGCAAAAAGTAATTTATTTAGAGATGAGAAACCTTATTCTGTTCACAGATTAGATAAGGATACTTCTGGTGTTTTTATAATTGCAAAAAATAGGGAAACAGCACAACTACTTACTTCACTTTTTAGATTAAGAAAAGTCTATAAAACTTATTTAGCAATATGTAATGGTGAGTTAATTTTAACTGATAAAGGTATGTTAAATGATGATTTGATAAGATTTGAAAATAAAAAAAAAATTGTTGAAAAAGCTGAAACAAAATATGAAATCTTAGATAAAAATAATAATGCAACCTTCATTCAGTTAAATCCAATTACAGGAAGAAAACACCAACTAAGAAAACAATTATTTAATTTAGGAAACTCTATTATTGGTGATAAAAAATATAATTCTACAAATAATTCAAAAATAAATAATAAAAATTTAATGTTACATTCTTATGAAATAAAATTTAAAATAAATGAGAAAAAATACACTTTTAGAGCCATTCCTCCAGATTATTTTAGAAATTTGTTAAAAATTAAAAGACTTAATTTTTAATATTTGATAAAAAATTTTTTATCAATTCATTCTCAATATTTTTATAATTTTGTTTTTTAATCTTATTTAAATTTGAGACCCCTCTATCTCTAATTCCACAAGGAACTATCTTTTTATATACATTAAGATCATTAGAGATATTTAATGCAAAACCGTGATAAGCAATCCATTTTTTTACTTTAATGCCTATTGCTGCAATTTTATATATTTTACCAGATTTGTGTTCATACCAAATTCCAATATTTTTTCTATCAGCAAAACACTTTATATTGTAATTTTTTAAAGTATCTATAATTGTCTTTTCGATTGCATTTATAATTTTTTTTATATTTTTACCTCTTTTGTTTAAGTCAATCACAAAATAAAAAACTAATTGACCAGGACCATGATATGTTATTTTTCCACCTCTATTCGTTCTAATAAAGTTTATCGATTTATCTAAAATTTCATTATCACTAAAACTTGTTCCACCAGTATAAATCTCTTCATGTTCAAGTATCCAAATAAGTTCTTTATTTTTATTTACTTTAATTTGCTCCAATCTATCTTCAAGTATATCTATCGCGGATTTATATTTTATTGGTTTTACTGACTTTTTGATCTCTATTGTCATTATAAATTTGTATTATTCTTATTTTGTATTAATAGTGCCAACTAAATTATAAGTAAATCTTATGACTATAGTGAAAAAAATAAAAGATAAAAAAGTTAACTTTGAATTTAACAAAGAATTCATCAAAGTTGTCACAGATAAAATTGCATCAAATGATGCCGGATTTATTACAAATTCGTTCAATGCTATGCATCCAGCAGATGCTGCCGACATAATTGAACATTTAAGTCAAAATGATAGAGAAAATTTAATAAAATTAAATAGTTTCAAAGTTGATCCTGAAGTTTTTGTTGAATTAAATGAGTCGATTCAGTCTGAGATGATTGCTTATTTATCATCTGATTCAATAGTTAACATACTAAAAAATTTAGAGTCAGATGATGCAATTAAGATTTTAGAAAATGTTGATGAAAAAGATAAAAATACAATCCTTAGCTCATTACCTCCAAAAGACCGATTTGCATTACTTGAAAGCTTAAGTTATCCAGAAGATTCTGCTGCTAGATTAATGCAGCGTGAATTTACAGCTATACCAAGTAATTGGTCTGTAGGACAAACGATAGATTATTTAAGAGAAAATAAAGAACTTCCTGAAGAATTTTTAGAAATATTTATAGTTGATCAAGAATTCAAACCCATTGGTACAGTTCCTTCTTCAAGAGTATTAAGAACGCCAAGAGACACAAAAATGATGTCTATAATGGCCGAATCTCAAACTTTAATACCAGTTGATATGGACAGAGAGGAAGTCGGTAATTTATTTGAAAATTATAATTTGAGTTCAGCAGCTGTGGTGGATAAGTCTGAAAAATTAGTTGGAATGATAGCTTATGATGATGTTCTAACAGTATTAAAAGAGGAAGCTGAAGAGGATGCACTAAGATTAGCTGGTGTAGGTGATGAAGAAATAACTGATGGAGTTATAACAAAAACCAAGAGAAGATTTAATTGGTTGTTATTAAATTTGTTTACTGCTTTTCTAGCAACTTATTGCATTAGTTTATTTGGTGCAACTATAGAGCAAATGGTAGTATTAGCTTTTTTAATGCCAATCGTAGCATCAATGGGTGGTAACGCTGGCATGCAAACATTAGCTGTTACAGTAAGATCTTTAGCAACACAGGATTTAACAAAAAATAATTTTACGAATAATATTATTAAAGAGTTTAATATTGGAGTTTTAAATGGAGTTATTTTTGCAATTATAAGTTCTTTGATAGTTCAACTATGGTTTAATGATGTTCAGCTCTCACTAATAATTTCAATTTCAATGGTTTTAACTATGATAGTTGCTGGTCTTTTTGGTATTTTAGTGCCTGTAACATTAAATAAAATGAAAATTGATCCTGCGATTTCTTCTAGTGTATTTGTTACAACAATAACAGATGTAATTGGATTTGTATCTTTCTTAGGTGTAGGAGCTTATTTTTTATAATCAAAAATTATCAATCAATCTAACTCCATTAATATGATAGGCAATAAATAGTCTATATTTATATTTAAAATTATCTAATTTCATTTTTTTCTCATCTCTAAATTCAAGATAATCAATTTTAATTTTGAATTTATTTTCAAGTTCATATTTGGATTTTGACAAATCCATAAATTTATTAGTTTGTGACAGTCTTTTAATCTTATCCAATTTGATGGCTATTTTTGATGCTTTTTTTATGGATGATTTATTTAACAATTTATTTCTTGTAGATAAAGCAATTTTATTATTTTCTCGAATGGTAGGACAACCAACAATATTTATTTTATATTTTTTACCCAATATTCTTTTAATTAACATGTATTGTTGAAAATCTTTTTCACCCATATAAACATGCTTAGATTTAACAATAGATAACAATCTATTCATCACGTTTAATACACCCTCAAAATGACCTTTTCTGTATTTAGCACATAAAATTTTATCAGATTTATTAAGTTTAAAATTCTTCATTCTATTTTTATATATTTCATTGACCTCGGGTAAAAACAAATAATTAACTTTTAGTTTTTTTAAAATTGAAATATCTTTTCTTATGTTCCTAGGATAATTTTTAAAATCTTTTTTTTGATTAAATTGTGTTGGATTGACAAAAATACTTACTATCGTTTCTATGTTATTTTTTTGTGAAATTTTTATTAAAGATACGTGGCCTTTATGAATTCCCCCCATTGTAGGTACAAATCCAACATTTTTGTAATTTTTTACTGCCTTATTTAGTTCAAAAATATTTTTTAAAATTTTCATTTTTAATAAATATGATTATAAGTAAAACATCTTAATGATTAAACAAGCTATTATTCCTCTTGCTGGTTTGGGTACACGTTTGCTACCTTTGACAAGTGTTTTTCCCAAAGAACTGCTTCCAATAAATGGAAAACCTGGAATTGAGTATATTTTAGATGAATGTATCGAAGCTGGTGTAAGTGAAATAATTTTTATTATTTCAAAAAAAAAAGAGATGATAAAGAAATATTTCAATAATGATAATTTTTACAAATCAATTATTAAAAAAAAGAAAGATCCCAGAATAATTAAAGAGTATAAAAAAATCCTTTTTTTTAGAAAAAAAATTAAATTTGTTTATCAAAATAAACCTATGGGAACTGGTGATGCAGTACTCAAAACTAAGAAATTTATAAAAAATAATTATTTTTTAATGTTGTTACCTGATGATTTAATCATAAAAAAAAATTGTTCAAAAGATATGATAAAAATTCATAAAAAACTTAAAGGATCAGTAATGGCAAGCATGAAAGTTAAAAGAAATAATGTAGATCGTTGGGGTATTTATTCAATTAAAAAAAATATTGACAAATTAAATTTTAAAATTGCAAATGTAATTGAAAAACCTAATACTAAAGATGCTCCTTCAAATAACGCAGTAATAGGTAGATACATATTATCAAAGAAAATTTTTAATTATCTAAAAAACCAAAAAAAAGGTAAAGGTGGTGAAATACATATTACGGATGCAATAAGACGAATGATATTAGATCAATACTTATTTATTGGACATAAATTTAGAGGTAATTATTTAGACTGTGGTTCATTGAAAGGTTATATTAAATCTGGAATAGAAATTTCTAAGTTATGAAAATTTGCATGATAGGTTCTGGATATGTTGGTTTAGTTAGTGGAGCTTGTTTTTCTGATTTGGGTAATACGGTTACCTGTGTTGATATTAATAAACAAATTATAGATAAGTTAAATAAAGGTATAATTCCAATTTATGAGCCTGGTCTACATGAATTAGTCACAAGAAATTTAAAAAAAAAAAGACTTTTATTTTCATCAGATATTTCCAGTTCAATAAAAAAATCAGAAATTATTTTTATATGTGTAGGTACACCAACAAAAAATAACAAAGCTGATCTCAAATATGTTTATAATGTTGTAAAAAGTATCAAATCTAATCTTAACAAATATAAAATTATAGTAACCAAATCTACAGTTCCAGTCACTACTGGCGATAAAATAGAAAAAATTTTAAATTCAAAAAAAAACCAAAATAAATTTGATGTTGTTTCTAATCCAGAGTTTTTAAGAGAAGGAGAGGCCATAAGAGACTTCCAATATCCAGATAGAGTTGTGATTGGGACTAATAGTAAAAAAGCAAATAAGATAATGAAAAATCTTTATCTTCCTTTAATAAAAAAAGGCAGCAGATATATCAATACTTCTAGAAGATCTGCTGAATTAATCAAATATGCTTCAAATGCCTTTCTAGCCACTAAAATCACATTTATTAACGAAATAGCAAATCTATGTGAGAAATCTTTGATCGATGTACAGGATGTTGCAACTGGCATGGGTTTGGATGACAGAATTGGAAGTAGATTTTTAAGAGCCGGACCAGCATATGGAGGATCATGTTTTCCAAAAGATACAAGAGCACTAGTCTCAACGGGGCAAATTTTTAAAACCAACTTATCTGTTGTTAAGTCAGTAATAGATTCAAACGAAAAAAGAAATAAAATATTGTTAGATAGAATTAAATTAATAATGAAAAATAAAATAAAAAATAAAAATATTTCATTTTTGGGCGTTACTTTTAAATCAGGTACAGATGATATGAGAGAGTCGCCATCTTTAAAAATGATTCCTTCTTTAGTAAAAAAGGGTGCATTTATAAGTTATTATGAGCCAACTGGTCAGAAGAAACAATTTAAATCAAAAAACATTATTTTTTATGAAAATATAAAAGATGCTTGTCAAAATGCAGATTTAATAATTATTCATACGGAATGGAATGAATTTAAACAACTCAACTTTAAAAAAATTAACAAAAAAAGAAATTTTAAAGTCTTTGATATGAGAAATCTTTATTCAACCTCTGAAATGAAAAAAAATAAAATAAATTATTTTAGTATTGGTAGATAATTAATTAAGATCAAATATTGCATCAACTTCAACTGCAACACCCAATGGAAGGCTATTGACGCTGACTGCGGCTCTTGAATGAGAGCCAGCTTCATCAAATACACTTTTTATTAGATCTGAGGCTCCATTGATGACTTTTGGTTGTTCTGTAAAATCATCAGTAGAATTAACATATCCAGTAAGTTTCAAACATGATTTAATTTTGGATAAATCATCACCACATGCTTTTTTTGCTTGAGATATTATGCTTAATGCACATCTTTTAGCTGCCTCATAACCTTGTTCAGTATTATAATCTTTTCCGAGTTTTCCCTTAATTAAATTTCCATTTTCATCAATTGATATTTGACCAGATATGTATAGTAAATTTCCAGATATTCTAGTAGCAGCATATGATCCAACTGGATCATTAGCTTTTGGTAATTTGATATTTAAATTCTTTAAATTTTCATCTGCCGACATTATTTGCTTTTCTTTTTTTTTTTATTTCTATCGTATTCTTTTCTTTTCTCAATTAAAATTAATGCTTCTTCCATAGTTAATTCAACAGGATCTTTTTCTTCAGGTATAGTCGCATTTAATGATTTGTATTTAATGTAAGGACCATACTGACCTTTCATGATTCTAACTGGCTTTTTATCTTCAGGATGTTCTCCTAAATCTTTTATAATTGATGATGAAATTCTTCCTGGTTTAGCTTCAGCAATTAATGTAACAGCTCTATTTAATCCAATTGTGAATAATTCGTCCACATTTTCTAGTCTAGCAGATTTATTTTCGCATTTAAGGTAAGGACCGAATCTTCCAACATTCACAGTAATATCTTTATCATTTTCAGGATTTTTACCTAAACTTAATGGTAATGAGCATAAGTATTTTGCCTTTTCTAAATCAATATTTTCAATCTCAATTCCTTTAGGGATAGAAACATTTTTTAAATTATTTTCTTCTTTCTTTAATTTTCTTTTTTTCTTTTTAGTTTTTTCATTTTCCTCTATGATTTCTTTTTCAAATTGCAAATATGGACCAAATCTTCCATTTTTAAGAAAAATATCTTTACCTTTATCATTTTTTCCAATGAATTTAGGTTCTGCTAGTGTCAATTGTTGTGCTGCTTTAGATTTTGATAGTGGTCTTGTAAATTTGCAATCTGGATAATTTGAACACCCGATAAAAGCACCACCTCTAAAACTATTTTTTAAACTTAATTGACCAGATTCACAAAACTTGCATTTTCTATCAATATTTCCATCATTATCGACCTCAAATATTAGTGATCCAAGACTTTCATTTAATAGGTCTAATACTTCCCTGGTTCTTTTTTCTTTTACACCTGAAACATTAGAATTAAAGTCTTTCCAAAAGTTCTCTAAAACTTTTATCCAATTTTCTTTACCGGATGTTATATCATCTAATTGATCTTCTAATTTTGCAGTAAAATCATAATCAACATATTTGGTAAATAATTTTTCTAAAAACGCAGAAAGTAATTTCCCCCTATCAGTTGGGAAAAATCTTTTGTTATTTATGTCAGCATAACCTCTATTAGCTATTACTGAAATAATACTTGCATAAGTTGATGGTCTTCCAATTCCTAGCTCCTCTAATTTTTTAACTAGACTAGCTTCAGAATATCTAGGTGGTGGTTGTGTATAGTGCTGTTCATCAATATGATCTTCAAATATTACATCACCTTTTTCAACATCTGGCAAAATATTTTCATTGTCATCATCATTTTCATCGATCTTATAAAGTTTAAGGAAACCATCAAATTTTAATGTTGAACCACTAGCTTTGAATATGTTTTTATCGTCATTAGAATTGATTGTAATAGTTTTTCTATCAAATTTTGCTGACTGCATCTGTGATGATAAAGATCTAGACCATATTAAATTATAAAGTTTATATTGATCAGTACTTAAGTATTTTTTCATATCCTCTGGTTTTCTAATTATTTCTGTTGGACGTATAGCTTCGTGAGCTTCTTGAGCATTCTTTGCTTTTTTGCCACTATAATTTAGAGGTTGTTCTGGTAAATATTTATCACCATAATTCTGCATTATAAAATCTCTGAAAGATACTATCGCATCTTTTGAAATATTAGTTCCATCTGTTCTCATATAGGTAATTAATCCAACGGTTTCACCTTCAATATCTATTCCTTGATATAGTCTTTGAGCAATTTGCATTGTCCTTGATGCTCCAAAACCAAGTTTACTCGATGCTGTTTGTTGTAATGTTGATGTAGTAAATGGCCCTGATGGATTTCTGTTATAAGTTTTTGAGCTTATATCTGTTATATTATATTTTTTATTTTTTATTTCAGATAAAGCGTCATTAATATCTTGTTTGTTTTTAAATGAAAACTTTTCAACTTTGTTTCCATCTAATTGAGAAATAGTTGTATTTATTTTTTCGTTTTTATTATTTTTAAAAATTATATTTAAAGTCCAAAATTCTTTTGGTTGAAAAACTTCTATTTCCTGTTCTCTTTCGGTTAAAAGTCTTAGAGCTACAGACTGAACTCGACCAGCGGATTTAGAACCTGGTAATTTTGTCCATAGAATTGGGGAGATATTAAAACCTACTAGATAATCCAGAGCTCTTCTTGCCATATAAGCATCAACTAAATGTGGCTCTATTTTTCTTGGATTATCTATTCCATTTGTAACTGCTTTTTTTGTTATTTCGTTGAAAACAACTCTTTCAACTTCTTTATCTTTTAATAATTTTTTTTCTTCAAGAAACTCTTTTACATGCCAAGCTATTGCTTCACCTTCTCTGTCAGGGTCAGTCGCTAGAATAATTTTTTTTGAATCTTTAGCACTATCTGTAATTTCTTTTAAATATTTTTTTGAAAAACTATCTACTTCCCAAATCATTTTAAAATCATTTTCAGGATCAACAGAACCATTTTTCGAAGGCAAATCTCTTATATGCCCATAGCTTGCAAGAACTGTATAATCTGATCCTAAATATTTATTAATTGTTTTTGCTTTTGCTGGACTTTCAACAATTACTAGATTCATATTTAGAGAACGTACTTAAAACAGTTAAACTGTCAAATTATTAAATTTTTGTCTTAGTTTCTTCTTTATTTATCAAGCGTTTAACGTTTTCTCTATGAGTGTAAAAAATTAAAATAAACATTATGAAGTAAAACATAATGTTATCATTGCTATAAAAAAATATAAAAATAGGAACACTTAATGATCCAAGAATTGATCCTAATGATGAGTATTTAGATATTAAATATGTAATTACCCAAACAATACCAAAAACAATACCCAAAAAATAATTTAAAATAATCAATATTCCAACATATGTTGCAACACCCTTACCACCTTTAAATTTTAACCATATTGGAAAAACATGTCCTAAAAAAACAGATAATGAACAAATGTAAATAAATTCTGGATAATTTAATTTAATATAAATTATTGGCAAAACCGCTTTTAAAATGTCTAGTAATAAAGTTGAGTAACCTAAAAATTTATTACCAGTTCTTAAAACATTGGTGGCGCCTATATTACCCGATCCCGTTTCTCTTATGTCTTTTTTTAAAAAAATTTTTGTTAATAAAAAACCAAAAGGAATAGAACCTAATAAATATGATAAAAGTGATAAAATAAAAATTTCCATCTAAATATTGTAAAGCTCTTGTCCTTTTACGTATGTATTGGTTACTTTTCCTTGTAATCTTTTATTTTCAATTGACGTATTTTTTGATTTAGAAACCAAGTTTTCTTGCTTTACTATCCAAGGTTTATTTATATCCACGATACAGAAATCTGCATCATTACCTACGGATAAATTACCTTTATTAATTTTCAAAATTTTTGCTGGATTTGAGGTTAATGCAGCAATAATTTTTTCAAGTTTTACAGATCCATTGTGATATAACTCTAATGACAAAGATAATAACGTCTCAATACCAGTTGCTCCTGTTGCGGCTTGAGCAAATGTTAATCTTTTTTGCTCTTCATCTTCAGGTTTGTGATCTGAAACTATTACATCTATTGTACCATCATTTAATCCTTGTACTAAACTTAATCTATCATCTTCAGTTCTAAGTGGTGGTGACAATTTTAAAAAAGTTCTAAAGTCACCAATGTCATTTTCATTTAAAGATAAATTATTTATTGATACCCCGCAGGAAAATTTTATTTTTTCTTTTCTATCTTTAATAATATCAACTGCTTTTCCTGATGAGATTTGAGAAATGTGATAACGACAGTTATATTCTTCTAATAATGTTAAATCTCTCTCTATAATTATTAATTCTGCTATTTCTGGGATGCCTTGTAACCCAAGTTTTGTCGAAATTATTCCGTCATTTATCATGCCATTTTCAGCTAATTCTTGATCTTCCGCATGTTGCATTATTAAAGATCCCAAATCTTTTGCTGAATTCATTATTCTAGACATAACTCTTGTATTCTGAATTGTTCTAATTCCATCTGTAAATGCTATTATCCCTTTACTTTGTAGAAGGCCAAACTCAGTCATATTTCTACCTTCTGTACCTTTTGTTAGTGATGCTGTAGGAAATATATTTATTTTTGATTTATCTCTGCCTCGCCTTTTTAAAAAATCTACTATTGAAACGTTGTCGATTATTGGATCTGTATTAGGCATTGTTACAACTGAGGTTACTCCCCCAGATAATGCAGCATTACTCAAAGTTCTAAAATTTTCTTTATATTCATAACCTGGCTCACCAACAAATACTCTCATATCAACAATACCTGGGAAAATATAATTCTCTTTTAAATCAATAACTTTTTCTCTACTAGGAATGTTGTTTTTATTCACCTTTTTGCCAACACCTTCAATTTTTCCATCTTCACCTATTATTAATCCTCCTATTTCACTGATGTTGTTATGAGGATCAATTATATTTGCGTTAATAAAGTATTTTTTTTTCATCATTCACAAAAAATTTTTAAACATGCCATTCTTATTGCAACACCTAATTCAACTTGTTCTTTTACAACACTCATATTGGTGTCATCAGCTAGTTTTGTGTCAATTTCAATACCACGGTTCATTGGGCCAGGATGCATAATAATTGAATCTGATTTTGCATATTCTAATTTATCCTGTGTTAGTCCATAGTATTCATAATACTCTCTATTAGATGACAAAAATGAACTACTCATTCTTTCATTTTGAAGTCTAAGCATCATTACTATGTCACAATCTTTTACACCTTTCTTCATATTTGAAAAAATATTAACTCCAAATTTTTCTATATCTTTTGGTAAAAGGTTTGAGGGAGCTACAATGTTAACTTCGGCACCCAACATGTTTAGTAAGTAAATATTAGATCTTGCTACTCTTGAATGTAGAATATCTCCACAAATTGCAACCTTTAATCCTTGAATTTTTTTTTTCCTATTCAATATAGTTAATGCATCAAGTAATGCTTGGGTAGGGTGCTCTCTCCTTCCATCACCAGCATTTAAAACAGCACAATTAACTTTTTGAGATAAAAGATTACAAGCTCCTGAATCTTGATGTCTAATAACTATTATATCAGGATGCATTGCATTTAATGTCATTGCAGTATCTATTAGCGTTTCACCTTTTTTAATTGCTGAGTTTGTTATATTCATTGACATAACATCTGCACCTAATCTTTTTCCTGCTAGTTCAAATGAGCTTTGTGTTCTTGTTGATGGTTCAAAAAAAAGGTTAATTTGTGTTTTTCCCTTAAGTAAATCTAATTTTTTATTTTTACTTTTGTTTAATTCAATAAATTTTTCAGCTTCTTTTAAGATTAAATTAACATCATTTATTGATAAATCTTGAATACCTAGGAGATGTTTTTGAGAAATTTTAATAGCTTTGGTTTTAGTTGCCATTAAAACCCACTCTATAGCCACAAAGGTTGATTAATGCAAGTATTAATTATTAATAAAATCTATGGCACCTTGTAAGATAAATGCGGCAGCATTTTTATCTATATTTTTTTCTCTTTTAGTTACGTTAATACCTAAATTTTCAGTTAATTTAAACGCTCCAACTGTTGACAATCTTTCATCCCAAAGACTTATTGGAATATCAATTTCTTTTGATATTGCTTTTGACACATCATTGACTGATTGAGATGATTTGCCTAAGCTACCATCCATATTTATTGGATTACCAATAATTATTCCCTTAATATTATTTTCTTTAATAATATCTTCTAATTCATTGATAAGATCCTCAAATTTGGATTTATTTATGGTTTTAAGTGGTGTGGCAATTTTTTGATTTTCATCACATATAGCTACACCAATTCTCTTTGAACCTAAATCGAGACCAATTAATCTAGATGTATTTAGCTGTTTCTTTTTAAATTCCTCAATTGTGATCATATTGTATATTATTTACTTAAATGATAGTTTGCGGCAATATTTTTACCATATGAGTATAGATCTTAAAACAGTAAAGCACATTTCAAAATTAGCAAGAATTTCTATTGATGATGAAAAAGCTAACAAATTAAAGGGCGACTTAAATAATATATTTGAATTTATAGAAAAATTAAATGAATTAAATACTGATAATGTTCAAGCTTTAACATCAATTGCTGAGACCACCCTAAGATTTAGAAAAGATGAAATTAAATCAGAAAATATCAGAGAAAAAATTTTAAAAAACTCACCTGAAGAAAATAAAGATTTTTTTGTTGTACCAAAGGTTGTTGAATAATGTCAGATATAACAAGTCAAAGTTTATTCGAATTAACATCGAATATAAAAGAAAAAAAATTATCTTCAGAGGAAATTACAAAAGCATTTATAAACCGAGCTGAAAAATCAAAAAAATTAAATGTTTATGTTACGGATAATTTTGAAAAAGCAATAGATCAATCAAAGAAATTTGATTCTAATCCTAATTTAGATTCTAAACTACCAGGTATTCCTATTGCTGTTAAAGATTTATTTTGTACAAATGGAGTTAGAACAACAGCAGGTAGCAAAATATTAAATAACTTCGTTCCCACATACGAGTCTACAGTTACTCATAATTTGTGGAGTAATGGAGCAATACTTCTTGGTAAACTTAATTGTGATGAATTTGCAATGGGCTCTTCTAATGAAACTAGTTTTTTTGGAAATGTTCAAAATCCGGTAGGAGAAAATTTAGTCCCTGGCGGATCTTCAGGAGGTTCTTCTGCAGCTGTTGCTGCAAATTTAACTCCAGTTACCATTGGTACAGATACAGGTGGATCTATTCGTCAACCAGCATCATTTACAGGAACTGTAGGACTTAAACCTACATATGGAAGTTGTTCTCGTTATGGAATTGTAGCATTTGCTTCATCTTTAGACCAAGCAGGACCTATGACGAAAAATGTAAGAGACTGTTCTATGCTTTTAGAGGTGATTTCTTCATTTGATCAAAAAGATTCAACTTCAATTGATTACAAAAGAAATAATTATTCAAAAGAATTGTCAAAAGATATTAAAGGAAAGAAAATTGGTATTCCTAAAGAATATAGAGTTGACAATATGCCTGACGAAATTGAAAAGTTATGGAAAAATGGTATCTCATATGCAAAAGATTGCGGAGCAGAAATTATCGATATTTCACTTCCACATACTAATTACGCATTACCAACTTATTATATTGTTGCACCAGCTGAAGCATCATCAAATCTAGCTAGATATGATGGTGTTAAATATGGTTTTAGATCTCCTGGCCAAAATTTAATAGAAATGTACGAAAAAACTAGATCTGAAGGTTTTGGTGATGAAGTTAAAAGAAGAATTATGATTGGAACTTATGTTTTATCTTCTGGATACTATGATGCTTATTATCTAAAAGCGCAGAAAGTAAGACAATTAATAAAAAAAGATTTTGATGATGCCTTTTCTAAAGTTGATGCAATTTTAACTCCATCTACTCCAAGCTCAGCTTTTAAAATTGGTGAAAAAACAAATGATCCTGTATCAATGTATTTAAATGATATATTTACAGTTCCAATTAATCTAGCAGGTTTACCAGGTATTTCTATACCAGCTGGTAAAGATAAAAATAATTATCCTTTAGGCCTTCAAGTAATTGGAAAACCTTTTGATGAGCAAAATATACTTAATATTTCTTATGCATTAGAAGATAAGATTAATTTTAAAAATGATATTTCAGACTGGTGGTTAAGTGAGTAAAAATAGTGAATATCTTATTGAAAGAGAAAATAAACAATATGAAGTGATAATTGGTTTAGAAGTACATGCTCAAGTTACTTCAGAATCTAAACTTTTCTCTCAATCATCAACAAAATTTGGTGCAGAACCAAACACACAAGTTAGTCTCGTAGATGCAGCATTTCCAGGAATGTTACCAGTTATAAATGAATTTTGTATTAAACAAGCAATTAAAACTGGAATAGGACTTAAAGCCAAAATAAATAAAAAATCTGTCTTTGATAGAAAAAATTATTTTTATGCAGATTTACCCCAAGGATATCAAATCTCTCAATACAAATATCCAATTGTCGGTGAAGGAAAAGTAATTTTGGATATGCCGAATGGTCAAAAAGAAATTGGAATTGCAAGATTACACTTAGAGCAAGATGCAGGTAAAAGTATTCATGATATTGATCCAAATAATACATTAGTCGATCTAAATAGATCTGGAGTAGCTTTAATGGAAATAGTAAGTAAGCCTGATTTGAGATCTCCAGATGAAGTCAACGTATATATAAAAAAATTAAGATCGATAATGAGATATTTAGGAACATGTGATGGCAATATGCAAGAAGGCTCTCTGAGGGCAGATGTTAATGTGTCAGTGAGATTAAAAGGTGAGACTGAATTCGGAACAAGGTGTGAAATTAAAAATGTTAATTCAATAAAATTTATGCAAATGGCAATAATATCTGAAGCAAATAGACAAATAGATTTGTTAGAGGATGGTAAAGAAATAGATCAAGAGACAAGACTTTTTGACACTAAAAGAAATGAGACAAGATCTATGAGATCAAAAGAAGACGCGCATGATTACAGATATTTTCCTGACCCAGATCTATTACCACTTGAAATAAGCGAAGAATTAATTGAAAAAATAAAATCAGATATACCTGAATTACCAGATGAAAAGAAAAAAAGATTTATTGATAAATTTAATCTTTCACCATATGAAGCAACAATTTTGGTATCTGACATTGAAACATCAAATTTCTTTGAAGAAGTTATAAAAAACTCAGATGTTAAATTAGCAACAAATTGGATTACAGGGGAATTATTTGCAGTTTTAAATGAAAAAAGTTTAGAAATATCTCAAAGCCCAGTTAGTGCTAAAAATCTATCAAAACTTATAAACCTTATAAAAGATGGTACTATATCAGGAAAAATAGCTAAAACAGTTTTTGAACAAATGATAGATGGAGATCAAGATCCATTAATAATAGTAAAAGAAAAAGGTTTAAAACAAGAAAGCGATCCAAAAGCGATAGAGGAATTGATAAATAAAGTTATTGAAAATAATTCAGATAAAGTCGCTGAATATAAATCTGGTAAAGATAAATTGTTTGGTTTTTTTGTTGGTCAAGCCATGAAAGAAAGTAAAGGAAAAGGCAATCCTCAATTAATAAACAAAATATTAAAAGAAAAGTTGAATGGATAAAAATTTCTTAATTGATCAAAATATGATCAATTATATTTTTTCACATACAAATAATCTTCACAAAGTACAAAAAAAATTATTAAAATATAACGAAAAACTAGGTCATATAAAAAAATTACAAATTTCAATTCTACAAGCTAACTTCATACAATTTATCATAAAAATTAATAACTATAAATCATATTTAGAAATTGGAACTTTTACAGGTTACAGCATTTTATCTGCTGCACTTGCTTTACCTAAGAATTGCAAATTAATTGGCATAGATAAAAATTTAAAAACTAACAATGTGGCAATTAAGTTTTTTAAAGAAGCGAAGCAAGATAAAAATATCAATCTTCTTTGTAATAATGGAAAAATTGCTCTTGAAAATTTAATTAAGAAAAAAGAAAAATATGATGTGATATTAATTGATGCAGATAAAGAAAATTATATAAATTATTTTAATTTGTCTCTTAAATTAAAAAGCAAAAAGGGTATAATTTTAATTGATAATACACTTTGGAAAGGAGATGTTGCAAATCCAAAGATAAAAGACAAATTAACTATAAAATTAAGAGAATTTAATAAATACATAAAAAAATCACCTATTAATAAATATATTTTACCAATTGGTGATGGTTTTACAGTTTGTTGGTAATTATGTTTGAAATCTTATCTTTTTATAAAATATCAAAACTTAATAAATTAAAAATTATTAAAAAAAATATTTTAAAAGAAACTAATAAACTTGATATTAAAGGTCTTATAATATTATCCCCTGAAGGAATTAATGGTACAATATCAGGTAGTCATAAAAAAACTAAACTTACAATTACAAAAATAAAGAATATCTTATCAATTGATAGATTTGATATTCAAAATAAAATTAACTCAAAAATATTACCATACTCAAAAAATAAAGTTAAAATAAAAGATGAAGTAGTTCCAATTAATGAAAAAATTAATTTTAAAAATTTTTTTAATAAAAAATATTTATCACCAAAAAAATGGGACGAATTTATATCTAAAAAAAATATTAAACTGATCGATGCCAGAAAACCTTTTGAATATAAGATTGGTACATTTAAAAATTCTCTTAATCCAGAAACTAAAAATTTTAGAGATTTTAAAAATTATTTATCAAAATTTAATAAAGATCAATCCATAGGGATGTTTTGCACTGGTGGTATCAGATGTGAAAAAGCGTCTAATTATCTTAATAATAAAGGTTTTAAAAATGTTTATATGCTTAAGGGCGGTATTTTAAATTATTTAAAAAAAACTGATCCAAAAAAAAGTAAGTGGAATGGTGAGTGTTTCGTTTTCGATAAAAGAGTTACAATTAAAAAAAACCTAGAAATTGGAAATTATACAGTTTGTGGTGGTTGTAGAATGCCATTGCATAAAAAACTAACTAAATTAAAAAAGTATAAAGTAGGTCTATCATGTCCTAATTGTTTTGATAAATTAACAAATGATCAAATAAAACGTTTCACAATGAGACATAATCAAATGATAAATTCAAAAAAATAATATCATGGATATATTAAGTGATGACATCAAAGAATTAATTAAAAAATTAGCAATACCTGCATCGATAGGTACACTATTTCAAACGCTATATAATATTGCTGATACATATTTTGCAGGAAAAATATCACCAGAAGCTTTGTCAGCCTTAACAAAATCTTTTCCAATTTATTTTATTATTATTGCCTCATCTATTGGTATTACAGTTGCAGGTACTTCACTGATAGGCAATAGCATTGGAGAAAAAAATAATAAAAATGCTTCAATTTATTTCTGCCAATTAATTTTCTTTTCTTTTTTGATAATTCTGTTGATTACTTTTATTGGTTTAAATTATGCCCCAGAGGTTTTTTCAATTATGGGTTCAACCAACGAGGTAATAAATCTTGGTTTACAATATACAGACATCATTTTCCTTGGTTCGATTATTTTTATTTTAGTTGTTGCATTAAATTCATTGCTTCATGCTGAAGGTGATACGAAAACTTATAGAAATGCCTTAATATTATCTTTTTTTTTAAACATATTATTAAATCCAATTTTAATATTTGGCTTTTATTTTATACCGGCTTTGGGTATGAAGGGTATTGCAATAGCAACTCTAATTGCTCAAACTGTCGCTTTTTTAATTATATTTATAAAAGTTTTAAAAAGTAATTTATTTAAAAATATACTTATTTCTTATTTTGTTCCTAAATTTTTTTTTTTAAAAAATATTTTTTTTCAATCTATGCCAATAATAATTTCAATTTGCGGTTATTCAATTGCTTCTGCCATTGTATTTAAATATGCAGGTTTATCAGGAGAATATGCTGCGGCTGGTTATGGGGCTGGTACCAAAATAGAACAAGTTGTTTTATTACCAATCTTGGGAATAAATACAGCAATTATCACAATTATTGCTCAAAATTTTGGTGCACGAAATATTTTAAGAATTAAAGAAACGTACTTCCAAGCTATAAAATATGCTTTCATTATAATGATTATTTCTTCTTTTATTATTTATTTTGGCGCTGAAATAATAACAAAATTATTTTCAAAAGATTTTGAGGTTGTTGAATTTGGAAAATTATATTTAGAGATTTCAGCCTTTGTTCTACCAGCTTATCCAATATTTTTTTTATCAAATGGTTTTTTTATGGCTTTAAAAAAAGCTGAAAACGCATTAATTGCTAATATTTGCAGAAATGGAATTTTTCCATTTGTCGTATTTTATACTGCTCTTTATTTTAATTCTGACTTTTCTGAATTTTTTTGGTTATGGGTAATATTCAATTGGATTTTTTCTTTGATGTATCTTGGTTATACTTATTTTTATTTGAGTTTTAAATTAGATAAAATTAGAGCTATCAACTAACCATTCATAAAGATGTTCTGAAAACGATCTTCTTACAAATAAATTAACATTATTCTTTGACTTATGGTGAAGAATTACGTCTATATGATTTACTAATGTTTGTGTTGATGAACCGACATTATTTTTAAATTTTTCAAAATTGAAAGGTGATCCAGATGATAATAATTCAAATATATTTTCTCCTTTTATATTTATGCAAATTAATTGTGAAGAGATATCGGTAATTGATCCAAGATTTATAGACGAAATATCTTTATAAAGTTGATCAAAAATATTTGTATTTTTATTTTCTTCAAAATATATCATCCATTCATCTGGACTTAGCCATAAAACATCGTAGCTTTCATTTGATGAACTGGTATTTGGCTCAGAAGGTAAAATAATTGAGAGAATTTTACCTATTTTGGTAAAAAATTCTTTATTTTTTCCCCTGATATTAATTTTAATTATTTCTTCAGATAAATTTATATCGATGTTGTTTTTATTAATATTCGAAATTTTTGGATGTAAGATGTCAAGCATTTAGTCTTTTATTCTCCCTATCAAAAAAAATTGTATCAGAAACAGTCACATTAATATTTTTGTGTTCCATTGGAATAATTAACTTTTGACCTTTAATTGTTTTACCACTTCTAACTACAGCCAAGGCAATTGATTTATTTAGGTTTGGACTAAAATAGCTCGAAGTTACATGTCCTAGCATATCTATAGGCTTTGATTTAACGTCTGAAACTATTTGAGCACCTTCTTCTAAAATTTCTTTTGGATCATCTGTAAGTAGTCCTACCAATTGCTTTCTATCTTCTCTAATAGTATCACTTCTATATAAAGATCTTTTACCAATGAAGTCATATTTCTTTTTACTTACAATCCAATCCATCTGTAAGTCTGAAGGAGTCATAGTGCCATCTGTATCTTGTCCAACAATTATGAAACCTTTTTCAGCTCTAAGTAGGTGCATTGTTTCGGTACCATAAGGTGTCAAATTAAACTCTTTCCCAGCTTCTATACACATTTTCCATAATGAATGACCATATTTTGACTCTATGTTAATTTCATAGCTTAATTCACCCGTAAAACTTATTCTCATTATTCTACAATTTATATTTTCTAGTTTAGCTTCTTTAAATGACATATGAGGAAAGTTTTCATCACTTAAATCTAAATTTGGAAAAAGTTTGTTAAGAATTTTTTTTGAATTTGGGCCACAAATACTTGCTGTAGAATAATGATCTGTCACTGATGTTAAATAAACATCTAACTCTGGCCACTCCGTTTGTAAATAATCCTCAAGTTTGCTTAATACATTTGCAGCTCCTCCAGTAGTGGTTGTCATTAGGTAATGATTTTCAGATATTCTTGTAGTAACACCGTCGTCATAAACCATACCATCCTCATTTAACATAAGTCCGTATCTACATTTTCCGATTGCAAGTTTTGACCAAGCATTTGTGTAAACTCGATTTAAAAATTCTGATGCATCTGTTCCTTGGATATCAATTTTTCCGAGAGTTGATGCATCTAAGATACCTGAACTTTCACGCGCTGCTTTACTTTCTCTTTGAACAGCATCATGCATATTTTCCCCGTTTTTTGGATAGTACCAGGGTCTTTTCCACTGACCAACATTTTCAAATTCTGCATTATTTTCTACATGCCATTCATGTATAGATGTTTTTCTTACTACTTCAAAAAATTTTCCAACATTTCGCCCAACTAGTGTTCCGAAAGTTAATGGTGTGAATGGAGGCCTAAATGTAGTTGTTCCTAATGAACCCATTTTTACACCAGCTGTATCAGCTATAATCCCAAGTGCGTGCATATTAGATAACTTTCCCTGATCTGTTGCCATACCTGTAGTTGTATATCTTTTTACATGTTCAATTGATCTAAAGCCTTCTTTTAAGGCTAATTTAATATCTTTTGCCGTTGAGTCATTTTGAAAATCTATAAAGCATTTCGTTTTACCTAAAGGTATTTTATTTGGTAATAGCCATATATTTCTTTTGTCGTTTTCTTTAGAGCAAATAATATTTGTATCCTGGTAATCTTGATTATCTATATCTAAGAATTTATTAATTTTATTAACTGTTTTATCTATAACATTTTCTAAATCAAAATCTCCATTGCATGAACCAACAGAAATTTGATCTTCACTATTTTCTTTTGGTAAGAATACTTGGTCATCATCTCTAAAATTTAATTTACCTCCAGATTGAGTATGCATATGCACCATAGGTGTCCATCCACCACTCATACCTAAACAGTCACAACTTAATTTAATTTTATCGCCAACAGTTGTATTTCCATCTTCTGATAGTTTCATGATTTCTAATGAATTTATTTTTCTGTATCCAAAAGTATTTGTTACAACATGATTGAAATAGATCTTTATTCCTAGACTTTCTGCTTGTTTGATTAGTTCAGAGGTAGCAGATTTTCTTAAATCAACAATTAAATTCTTTATACCTTTTTTATGAAGTGAAATTGAAGTTTCGTATGCACTATCATTATTCGTAAATAATATTATGTTTTCTCCACAGGTAACGCCATAATAATCCAAATATTTGTTTATAGAATTAGATAATAAAATTCCTGGTCTATCATTATTATTGAATACAAGTGGTCTTTCAATTGATCCAGTTGCAATTACAACTTTTTTTGCTCTTATTTTCCATAATCTTTGTCTAATCTTATTTCTCTTTTTTTCCTCTGGTAAATGATCTGTTAAATTTTCTTTAGCTAAAAGAAAATTGTATCCATGATAAGCTGCAATACTTGTTCTTGTCTTAATTGTTAAATTACTTAATTTCTTAATTTCTTGAATTTCATTTTTTAACCATTCGCTTGATAATTTATCATCAATCTTAACAGATTCATTATTTTGATAAATTGTAGAACCACCTAGTGTTTTTTTGTCATCTACTAATAAAGTTTTTAAATTATTTTTTGCTGCCATTTTTGCGGAAATAATACCCGAAACTCCACCACCAATAACTAATACATCGTAATGAACATGTTTGTGATCATAGATATCAGGATCTGGTTCTGTAGGAGATTTCCCCAAACCTGCAGATAATCGTATTAATGGTTCATATACTTTTTTCCAAAAACTCTTAGGCCACATAAATGTTTTATAATAAAAGCCTGCAGGAATTAACGGTGATATAAAATTATTAATACCCCCAATATCAAATTTTACGTTAGGCCAGCAATTTTGAGAACTTGCTTCTAAACCTTCATACAATTCTAACTCAGTTGCTCTTACATTTGGTTCGGTTAAGTCTTTTTTACTACCAATTTGACAAATTGCATTAGGTTCTTCTGCTCCACATGAAACTATGCCTCTTGGTCTGTGATATTTAAAACTTCTGGCGACTAAATGAATACCATTTGCTAAAAGCGCTGACGCCAAGGTATCACCTTCATATCCAAAATAAGTCTTACCATCATATTTAAATGAAACTCTTTTAGTTTCATCAATATATTCAGTTTTATGTATTCTATAATTGGGCATTACTTATAATTTACAGGAGGTTTTTCACCCATTTTATAAACAGATAATATTTTATCATTAGATGTATCTCTAACAACGTTGAACCATTTCCTACATCCGTGAACATGATTCCATCTTTCAAATTGAATACCTTTAATATTTTTTCTCATAAATAGATATTCCGCCCATTCATCATCGCTAAGTTCAGTTGGTTGTTTTGGTCTAACTATATGAGCTTCGCCACCTGAAGAAAATTCACTCTGATCTCTCTCTCCACAAAATGGACAATTAATTAGAAACATTATTAATGTGCAACTGCTGCAGCACCATGTTCATCAACAAGATCACCGCTTACAAATCTATTTAAATTAAATGCTGCATTTAATTTATGTGGCTCATCATTTGCGATTGTGTGAGCAAATAAATCTCCTGATCCTGGGGTAGCTTTAAAACCACCGGTACCCCAACCACAATTAAAATATAAACCTTTTATATTAGTTTTACTTATAATAGGGCTTGCATCTGGACATATATCAACAATTCCTCCCCATTGTCTTAACATCTTCATTCTACTAAAAATAGGGTAGAGTTCTAAAATTGCCTTTAAAGTTTCTTCGACAATATTATGACTACCTCTTTGGGTATATGAAACATATGAATCTGTTCCCGCGCCTATAACTAATTCCCCTTTATCCGATTGACTTACATAAGCATGAACTGCATTTGACATTACAACAGTATCAATAATTGGTTTTACTGGTTCTGAAACTAACGCTTGTAATGGTTTGCTTTCAAGAGGCAGTTTTAATCCAGCCATATTTGCAATTACACTTGAGTGACCTGCAGCAACAACTCCGATTTTATTAGTTTTTATAAATCCTTTAGTTGTTTCTAATCCTTCAACTTTATCACCATTTCTTTTTATTCCTTTAACTTCACAGTTTTGAATTATATCAACACCCATATCACTTGCGCCTCTTGCATAACCCCAGGCAACAGCATCATGTCTTGCTGTTCCTGCTCTTCTTTGTAACGTACCACCCAAAACTGGGTATCTGATATCAGGTGATGTATTTATAATTGGACAAAATTTTTTAACTTCCTCAGTATTTAACCAAACTGCATCAATTCCGTTTAGTCTATTAGCATGTGTTCTTCTTTTTAAATCTCTTACATCTTGAAGATTGTGAGCTAAATTCATTACGCCTCTTTGACTGAACATCACATTGTAATTTAACTCTTGAGACAAATTTTCCCATAGTTTAAGTGCATGATCATATAAACCAGCACTAGCATCCCATAAATAATTTGATCTTATGATTGTAGTGTTACGCCCTGTATTTCCACCACCAATCCAACCTTTTTCTAAGACTGCAATATTTTTTAAATTATGTTTCTTTGCCAAATAATAAGCAGTAGCTAAACCGTGTCCGCCACCACCCACAATAATAGCATCGTATTCTTTTTTTGGCTCTGGATTTCCCCAAGCTTGTTGCCAATTCTCATGCTGTGATAAAGCATTTTTTATTAGAGAGAATATTGAATATTTGTTTTTCATATTCTGGAGAAATTACTTGAATATGATTGAATATTCAATGATTTCAAGTTACACATATTATCGTGGAAGGATGGGTGAGCTGGTTTAAACCAGCGGTTTGCTAAACCGCCGTACGCTTGAAAAGGTGTACCGAGGGTTCGAATCCCTCTCCTTCCGCCATTAATAGAGCGGATTATTTCTAAAAAAATCTTTTAAAAATATTGGTTTTTGAGACAAAATGTATCTATAAACATTGTAGTTCTCCATAACTCTCTGAACATAGTTTCTGGTCTCTTTAAACTTAATAAGTTCTACCCAATCAACATAATCGATTTGTTTTTTTTGAGGATCTTTATTTATTTTTTTCCAATACTTCACTCTTTTTGGTCCTGCATTATATGCTGCTACAGCGAAAGGGTAGGATCCATCATAATCAAGAATTAAACCTGCGATATAAAAAGATCCTAAATTTATATTATACTCAGGACTTGTTGTTAAACGAGATTTTGAATAAGAAACTTTTGCCTGCTTAGCAACTGTTTTTGCGGTATAAGGCATCAACTGCATTAAGCCTTGTGCTCCAACTCTACTTCTTGCAGATATATCAAACTCGCTTTCTTGTCTTATAATAGATAATATTAAAGCTTGTTCTGGTATTTTTCTTGATCCAACTTTGTTTGGTGTGCTTATTACTGGATAATTATATTTGTTATGAAACCTTTTTTGATAAGATGCTATTTTAGAAACCTGAATAGCAAAATCAAATCTAGAGATGTCAGTTGCTAGTTTAGCTGCCAATATTTCACTCCCTGCTGAAACATTGTCATTTGCTAGAAATCTTAAAATATGTTTCGTATATTTATCTTTTTTTACTTCATCTAATAAATGTACTATTGCAACTAATTTATTTTTGTAAAAACTTTCAGCATAATTTTTATCAACTTGAGTACTTTCTTTAAGTTCAAAAGTTTTATTTGGATATATTTTCATATGAGATAATTGACCATAATAGGTTGTTAGATATTTTGAACCTTCTTTAAACCATTTATCTGCTTCTTCCTTATTATTTAGTGCTAAGTTCGTTTTTCCAAGCCAATAAGCACCTCTTGATAAACTAATTGGATATCCAACATTATTATAAAATTTAGTAAAATGACTTTTTGCTAAAATTGGGTCTTTTAAGAAACTTAAAGCAATCCATCCACTCATCCATTCAGCCTCAGCTAATTCAGCACCCTCTGATAGACCATGTTTACTTGTAATTTTATAAGCTTGCTCATATCTTTTCTTATAAATAAGTGATCTCGCAACTATTGATCTTTCAACCCACCATTTATCTGGGCGAACCATATAGTCTTTATTATTTTTGATACTTAGTAAAATTTCTAAAGAACTATCAACTCTTCCTCTTTTCCTTCTCCATTTGAGCCTATCATAATTTAAACCTGCATCTTTTTTTAAACTTGCGGGCACATTCGAGATAGCACTATCAACCCCATATGATCTGCTCATTAACAATTGCCTTGCTGTATATAAAAGTTGATAATCTTTTGGTAGATATCTTAACATTCTTTTAAGATCCCAATATTTATTCTCCCAAGCTAAATAATCTGCTCTTTTAATATAATCACTACTGTCCAAATATTTTTTAAATTTTTTTCTAAAAAAAATAAGATCATTTTTACTTAAATCAGCTGTTATAAATCCTTCCTTTATTAAATTTATAGCCGACTCTTTATTTTTTGATAACAAAGCATCGCCCAGCATCATTTTTCCAAATCCACTTAAAGGAGGGTGTTTATCGAACCACTGTATAATTTCATTTTTAGTATGATTTTTAGAATTTATTTTATGCTCTCCTAAGTAACGAACTCTATCGATCCTTGGATAATCTTTTACTCTTTCGATAAACTGTTTATATTCTGTAAAAGTAGCCCTGTTACCAGTTGTAAGTAGATGTCTCCATTGAATAAAATCATAAATAGATTTTGCTCTTGCTTTATTTGCGGCTTTTTTTGCATCCTTCCAATTACTTTTCTCCATAAATGAAATAGCTTGTTTTGCATATCTCAAATCTCTATCGCTATAAAATTTTTGTTTTTTTATCTTTCTTAATTTTTCTTTAACTATTAGAGGCTTATTTTTTGGGATTATTACACCATCAATTTTCTTAAATATCTCCGTGGTAGTAATTTTTATTTCTTTTTGAATTTCATCTTCTTTTTCAGACGGTTTTGGTAGAGGAATGATTTCAGCTATTTTTTTTGTAGTATTTTTTTCATTTAAATCTGGTTTTTTAATAGGAAGTATAGTTTCATTTGAAAAAGCAGATTGAAACGATAAGAAAAAAAGGATAATTGTTGTTAATAATTTTAAATACATTTTATTAAATCAAACAACTTATGTTATAAATAATTATGTTTAAAGGATCAAATGTAGCATTAATTACACCGTTTAAAGACAACAAGCTTGACGAAGAAAGTTACATAAAAATAATAAATCATCATCTGGAAAATGGAACAAATGGGTTAGTTCCAGTTGGAACAACAGGTGAGTCACCAACATTATCACATGATGAACATGAGAGAACAATTGAATTATGTATAAAAGAAGCTACCGGTAAACTTCCCATAATAGCCGGCACTGGATCTAATTCTACAGAAGAAGCTGTATCATTAACAAAACACGCTGAAAAAGCTGGTGCGGATGGTGCTTTAGTTGTTACACCATATTATAACAAACCCACTCAAGAAGGATTATATCAACATTATAAATCAATCAATGACAGCTGTGGAATTCCAATTATAATTTACAATATTCCAAGCCGCTCTGTAATCGATATGAGCGTTGAAACAATGGCTAGATTATATGAACTAAAAAATATAGTTGGAGTTAAAGATGCAACTGGTGATCTAAATCGTGTTGATCAACAAAAAGAAAAAATGGGTAATGATTTCATTCAACTTACTGGAAACGACGATAATGCTTTTGAATTTAATAAACGAGGAGGTGTTGGAACAATTAGTGTAACAGCAAACGTAGCTCCTAAATTATGTTCTGAATTTCAAAAATTATCAAAATCTTCAAATGAGGATGATTTAAAAAAAGCTCAACAACTTGATGTTATGTTGCAACCATTACATAAAAACTTATTTATAGAAAGCAATCCTTCACCAGTTAAGTATGCTGCTAAATTACTTGGTCTATGCGATGATACTGTAAGATTACCTTTGGTAAAAATAACTGAAAATACAAAAAAGGAAGTCGAGAAAGCATTGAAAGTAGCAAAACTTATTGATGAGTGATAAATCTAAATCTGGCATCAAGATCATTACAATAAATAGAAAAGCATCTTTTAATTTTTTCTTTAAGGAAATCTTAGAAGCAGGAATTGTACTAAAAGGTTCTGAAATAAAATCTGTAAGAGATGGAAAAGTAAATATTGCAGAGTCATATGCAGTAGAAAAAGAAGGAGAAATTTTTTTAATTAATTCACATATACCCATATATAAACAAGCCAGTTATTCAAATCACAATCCTTACTCAGAAAGAAAATTGTTATTTAGCAAAAGGGAAATTAACAAACTGATTGGTAAAATGAACGAGGATGGTCTAACTTTAGTTCCAACTAAAATGTATTTTAAAAAAGGTAAAGCTAAAGTTGAAATAGCAGTTGCAAAGGGCAAAAAACAATACGATAAGCGTCAAACCAAAAAAACTAAAGATTGGAACCGTGAAAAAGCGAGATATTTCAGACGCTCAAGTTAAAAATGTATATCTATCAATAGGTTCTAATTTAGGAAATAGAATACATTTTTTAGAAAAATCTAAATATCTATTGGAAACTCATGATATTAAAATTATCAAAACATCTAGTTATTATGAGACTGAGTCATGGCCAGATCCTAGTTTTCCAAAATTTATTAATGCTGTATTACTTATAAAAACAAAATTAAATCAATTTGAGCTGTTTAAAATAATTAAGTCTATAGAGAAAAAATTAGGCAGAAAAATATCTCCTAAAAATCATCCAAGAAATTGTGATATCGATATATTAGATTTTAATGGAAAGATTACTAAATTAAATAAAAAATTGATTAATTTAGAGATCCCGCATCCAAGAATGCATAATAGAAACTTTGTACTTATGCCACTGTTTGAAATATGCAAAAATTGGTCTCACCCAAAATTAAAAAAAAATATAGTAAAACTCTTATCTTCTTTAAAAAAAAATAATTTAAGAAGTATTAAAGTTATCTAAATAAGTGATATAATAAAATTATGCTAAATTCTGACGAATTAATAAATAAGGTTAAATCATACAATAAGTTTCTAAACCCGGAAACTCTAAGCAAAGCATATGATTTTGCAGTGAAAGTTCACAAAGATCAAAAACGACAATCAGGAGATCCCTACGTCATTCACCCTGTTGCAGTTGCAAATATTTTAACCGAACTTAAGTTGGACAGTGCAACGATAGCAACTGGTTTACTTCACGATACCATAGAAGATACTTATGCAACTTATAAAACTATAGAGGAACAATTTGGAAAGGAAGTTGCTGATTTGGTTGATGGAGTTACAAAAATTTCAGTTTTTGAAAACCAAGCTATTTCTAATTCAAAAGCTGAAAATTTTAGAAAACTCATCCTGGCTACATCTAAAGATATCAGAGTCCTTCTTGTTAAACTTGCAGATCGTTTGCATAATATGCGAACTTTGATGGCTATTGATAAAGAGGAAAAAAGAAAAAGAATTGCTAAAGAAACTATGGAAATTTATGCTCCTCTAGCTGATAGAATGGGAATGAATAGAATAAGAGATGAACTTGAAGATCTTTCTTTCGATATTTTAAATCCTGAAGCAAGAAAAATGATCAAAGATAGATTAGACACAATAAAAGATAATAATTTGATTAATTATAATTCAGTTCTTAGTGAATTTGAAAATCTATTAAATGAAAATAATATTGATTTTAAAATTTATTCTAGAGAAAAAACACCTTTTTCTATTTGGAGAAAAATACAAAAAAAAAGAACCTCACTAGAGCAAATTACAGACATAATTGGTTTTAGAATAATTTTAGATAATGTTGAAAATTGTTACAAAACCTTAGGTGTAATTCATAATAAATGGAATTGCATACCTGGTAGATTTAAAGATTACATTTCATCTCCAAAAATAAATAATTATAAATCTCTTCATACAGCAGTGATCGGTCCAAATAAAAGACCTATTGAAATACAACTAAGAACACAACAAATGCATGAATTTGCGCAAAGAGGTATAGCTTCTCATTGGAAATACAAATCGTCAGAAAAGTTTAACTCTTTAACTTGGAAGGAATATGATTGGTTAGCAGATCTAGTAGAAATTATTGATAAAAATGAAAATCCTGAACATTATTTTGAGTATACAAAACTGCAAATGTTTCAAGAAAATGTTTTTTGTTTTACACCAAAAGGCTCAGTTATAAAATTACCCAAAGAAGCAAGTCCAATTGATTTTGCCTATGCTGTTCACACTAAAGTAGGTGATACTGCAATTGGATGTGAAATAAATGGAAAGGAAAGTCCTCTACAATCAATATTGCGAAATGGAGATGTAGTTAAAATATTAACATCAAAAAAAGATTCACCTTCTTTGCATTGGATAACAAGTGCTAAAACCGGTAAAGCTAGAGCTGCTATAAGAAGATACTGGCAATATAAAGAAGACAGCAAGCCTACAGAAAAGAAATACAACACTACACTTTGGATGTCTTTACCTGACAGACCAGGAATATTAGGTGATGTTACAACAATGATTGGAACGAATAATGTAAATATTTCAAGTGTTGAAATGGTGGAAAAGACTAAAAGAACCATTAATTTTAGATTCAACCTAATTATTCAAGATTTGAAAAACTTTACAAAACTTATCAGTGAGCTAAAACAGAAAGAATATAACTTCAAAATAATTAGACATAAAAACAAAAAATATGCTTTCTTTAAAAGATTCTTTAGCGGTTTTAAAAAAAACTAAGGCACTTTTAGAGGGACATTTTGTTTTATCTTCAGGTTTACATTCACCCCAGTATGTTCAGTGTGCTAAATTATTAAGTTATCCAAAAAAATCAGAAGAATTTTGTAAATCCTTAAGCACTAAAATAAAAAAAAAATTCAAAAAAATTGATATAATTTTGTCACCAGCTATGGGCGGTATTGTAATAGGTTATATTGTTGGAAATTTTTTGAATAAGGAGACAATATTTTGTGAGAGAGTTAATGGGAAATTTATTTTAAGAAGAGGTTTTTCAATTAAAAAAAATTCTAAAGTTTTGATAGTAGAAGACGTAATTACTACAGGTAAGTCAAGTTTAGAATGTGCTCGACTTGTAAAAAAATATAAATCGAAAGTAGTTGGATATGCGTGTTTGATTAATAGATCTAGTAAACCAAGTTTAAAAATTAAAGATAAAAATATTGTTTCGCAAATTAAATTAGAAATACCAACTTATAAAAAAAATGATTTACCAATTGAGTTAAAAAAAATTCCAGTTACAAAACCTGGAAGTAGATATTTAAAATGAAATCTAGACTAGGTGTTAACGTAGACCATATTGCAACATTAAGAAACGCCAGAGGAGAGGGGCATCCTGATCCTATTTCATATGCAAGACAAGTTATGAATTTCGGTGCAAATTCTATTACTATTCATTTAAGAGAAGATCGTAGACATATTCGAGATGAAGACGTAGCTATTTTTTCAAAAATTAAAAGAGTACCAATAAATTTAGAAATGGCTGCTAACAATGAAATGCTTAAAATTGCATTAAAATATAAACCTAATTTTGTTTGTATTGTTCCTGAAAAAAGAAATGAAATAACCACCGAAGGAGGTTTAAATATTACAAAAAATAAAAAAATAATTAAAAAAGTAATTAGTAAATTAAATTCAAAAAAAATTAGAACAAGTCTTTTCATTAATCCAAATATTAAAGATGTATTTGCATCAAAAGAATTAAATGCGAAATGTGTGGAACTTCATACAGGAAAATTTGCTTTAAAAGTTAAAAATAACAAAAATTATTTAGTTGAGTTCAAAAAAATAAAAAATTGTGCCACGTTAGCAAAAAAACTAGGAATGGAAGTTCATGCAGGTCATGGCCTAGATTATAAATCAACTAAAATTTTAAGAAAGATTAAATCTATAGAGGAATTTAATATTGGACATTTTATAATTGGAGAGGCCATCATGTTTGGTATGAAAAAAGTAATCACTAATTTTAGAAAAATATTAAACTAATGATAATTGGCAACGGTGTTGATATTATTGATAATAAAAGAATAGAAAAATCTCTAAAAATTAAAGGTTTTAAAAAAAGACTCTTTACATTGAATGAAATTAACCAATCAAAAAAATACAGAAATAAAACTAATTATTTTGCTAAAAGATTTGCTGCGAAAGAAGCTTTCGTCAAATCAATAGGCACAGGCTTTAGAGATAATATTAATTTTAATGATATTGAAATATACAATAGTAAGAAAGGATCACCTAAAATAAAAATTTCACAGAAAATAAAAGATATATTAAAAAAAAAATTTAAATTAAAGAATTACGATATACATCTTTCACTTTCAGATGAAAAAAACCACTCAATTGCATTTGTTATTTTGAATAAAAAAAAATGAAAAATTTCATAATTGATAATACTAAAACATTATTTTATGCATTAATAATTGCAGTATTTATAAGATCAATATTAATCCAGCCATTTTATATACCATCATCATCAATGGAAACTAACTTGCTTGTGGGTGACAGATTATTTGTTACAAAATTTTCTTACGGATATAGTAAACATTCATTTCCTTTTAGTCCTCCTATTTTTAAAGGACGTATATTAAATAAAAACCCTAAAAGAGGAGATGTTATAGTTTTTAAAACGCCTGCTGATAATCGTACAGATTATATTAAAAGATTGATTGGTTTACCAGGTGATACAATACAATTTATTGATGGTGACTTATATATAAATTCTAATCAAATATTAAAAACAATTAAAAGCAAAAATGATAAGTTATATTGTGGATCATCCCAAATTGATGTCAATATATTTGAAGAAAAACTTCCAAATGGAAAAAGTTATTTAGCTGCATATAGAACCGATATAACTTTTTCTAATTCAGATAAATACATTGTTCCTGAAAATCACTTTTTTTTCTTAGGTGACAATAGGGATTGTTCTAAAGACAGCAGATTTCTATCTGAGGTTGGTTATGTTAATCAAAATAATTTAGTTGGAAAAGCGCAAATTTTATTTTTTTCATCTAATCCAAGGAAAGGAAGTATATTTAACATTTTCAAATGGAATGAAATAGTTCGATTTGAAAGATTTTTTAATAAAATAATTTAAATAAATGAAGTTAAACAAACTACAAAAGAAAATAGGTATTATCTTTAAAGACGATAAACTATTGATACAAGCCTTAACACACAAAAGCTTCGATACCAAAAGTAATTATGAAAAACTAGAATTTTTAGGTGATAGAGTTTTAGGGTTTGTTATATCAAAGAAACTTTTAGAGTTATATCCAAATGAAAAAGTAGGTATGATTGATAAAAAACTTGCAAATTTAGTTAATAAAAATAAGTGTTTTGAAATTGGCAAGGAATTAGAATTGGATAATTATATTTTAACTGGAAACACAGAAAAGAAAAAAAAAGTCAATATTGAAAAAAAAATTATATCTGATTGTTGTGAGTCTTTGATAGGAGCAATTTATATAGATAAAGGTTTTGAGGTTTCGTCAAAATTTATATTAAATTATTGGAAAAATTATTTAAATTTATCAGGTATTACTGTAATCGACTCCAAAACAAGATTACAGGAATATTCATTAAAGAAATTTAAAACATTGCCTATATATAAACTTATTTCTAATACAGGACCAAGACATAAACCAAATTTTAAAATTAGTGTAAAAATTAAGGATAGTAAAACAGTTATCGCTGATGGTAGTTCAAAAAAAAATGCAGAACAAGCAGCAGCTATGAAACTTTTAGAAACTATTAAAACATAATGAATTGGCAAGATAAAGGGTACTTACTTTCAAAAAATAAATATAATGAAAATTCTGTAATATCTGAATTTTATACTGAAAATCATGGAAAAATTTCAGGAATTATTTTTGGAGGAACTTCAAAAAAAATAAAAAACTACCTATTTGATGGTAATAAATTGCATATAAATTATAATTCAAAATCTCTATCAAAAATTGGTTCTCTAAAAGTTGAAATTGATGAATTTAAAACTCCTTACTTTTTAGAAGATAAGCAAAAACTCCTTTGTATAATTTATACAATGAATTTGATTAAAATTTTAACAGTAGAGAACGAAAAAAATAGAGAGATTTATTACTTAATTGATAATTATTTTGAGATATTAAAAGATGAAGAGTGGCTTTCAAAGTTTGTAAATTGGGAGTTAAACTTTTATAAATTAATTGGATATGACATAGACTTTAATGATTATGTAGAAGAAGTTTCTGAAGGTAATAAAATTAATTATAAATTAAAAAATTCTGGCAAAATCATTCCAAATTTTTTAGTAAATAAAGATGAAGTAGATATAAGCTTTGAAGATACTTTTGATGCTTTAAAAATTGTAGGAGATTTTTTAGATAAAACAATAGTTAAACCTAACAATCTTAATTTTCCCAAAACAAGATTTAATTTTCAAAATTCTTTAAAATTAATCTAGTTTTATTTGATCGGCAAAATATGTTATAATTGCACTTGCTCCAGCTCTTTTAAAGGAAACTAGACTTTCATATATCGATTTTTTATCTAATATATTCTTTGAAATTGCATTTTGTATGAGACTATATTCTCCTGATACTTGGTATGCAATAACTGGAATTTTAAAATTATTCTTAACTTCCCTAATTATATCAAGATAAGGCATCCCTGGTTTTACTATAATCATGTCTGCTCCTTCCTTTATATCTAATGCAACTTCTCTTAATGACTCATAATTGTTTTTAAAATCCATTTGATAAGTTTTTTTGTCTCCTTTTAAGAGACTTCTTGATCCAACAGCATTTCTGAATGGGCCATAAAAACTTGATGCATACTTAACAGCATATGACAAAATTTGAACATCTTTAAGATTATTTTTATCTAAAGCTTTACGAATTTTTAAAACTCTACCATCCATCATATCTGATGGTGCAATCACATCGCAACCCATTTTTGCCTGCAATATTGATTGTTTAATCAATATTTCTAATGTTTCATCATTTAAAATTTGATTTTTTCTAATTATTCCATCATGTCCATGTGATGTATATGGATCTAATGCAACATCACACATTATTCCAATTTCGTTCTTATAATTTTTTTTGATGAATTTTATTGCTTGGCAAACTAAATTATTTTCATTTAGTGCTTCATTTCCACATTCATCTCTTTTTCTTGGATTTGTATAAGGGAATAAAGCTACCATTGGTATTCCCAATTTTAGTGCTTTATCAACTACACTTTTTAATTTATCAATAGAGTACCTAAAAACATTTGGCATTGAATTAACCGGAACTTTTTTTGCTTTTCCTTCAGTAAGAAAGATAGGTAAAATAAAATCATTGTAAGATAGATCATTATCTTGAACTAATCTTCTAGACCAACTGAATTTTCTTGATCTTCTCAATCTTAAATTGGGATAGCTACCTGTGATAATCATTATCAATTAATTTTTTTGATGCGACAATAGTAATATTTAATATAATAGTCTATAAGATAGTAGAGCACCGATGTCACAATTATTCAATGATTTCCAAAAACAAGATGTAAAATTTGATATCATAAAATTAAAACAAGCTTGTGATGAGGTATTAAAAATAAAAGGTTTTGATACAAGTCTTGGAATACCTCACTTCGCCGGTATACCTCTAAATCAAATTCCAGGTGATCCAGATTCAGTTAAGGGAAATAATGTAAGAGGCATTTATTGGACTAAACCAGATAGTACAGGTATTGAGGTACAGAGGGAAAGTAAAATTGATGAACATAAATACACAGAATTCGTTGACGACTTTAAAGATACTTATTTCAAAGAAGTTTATGATCAATTAACAAAAAAGTATAAATTAGGTAGGATGAGACTTCTTCTTAAAGAGCCAAGATCAACATTGAGTTGGCATAGAGATCCTGAGCCAAGGCTTCATATACCTATATACACTAATCCTGGAGCAATAATGGTCGTTGATAATGTTGCAAAACATATGCCAGCAGATGGCTCTGTTTGGATTACTAATAATACTAAATATCACAATGCATTTAATGGGGGTGAAGAAAATAGAGTTCACCTTGTTGCTTGTGTTTTAAATTACAAATTTAATTAAATTGAAAAAAATTTTTATTGCTTCAGATCATGGTGGTTTTAATTTAAAAAAGAATATTTTAAAGTACTTTAATAAAAACTATCCAATAAAAGATCTGGGACCAAAACAAAATAAGAAGTCCGTTGATTACCCTGATTTTGCTCATAAACTTTGCAAACAAGTGGCGAAAAATAAGAAACATGTAGGAATACTTGTTTGCGGTTCAGGAGTAGGAATGTCTATTGCTGCAAACAAAAATAAGGGAATACGCGCAGCTTTATGCTATTCAGTAAAAAATGCCAAATTATCGCGATTGCATAATGATGCAAATGTTATAACATTAGGAGAAAGGCTTATTAAAAAAACAGTTGCCTTAAGATGTGTTGAGAGCTTTCTAAAAACTGAGTTTGAAGGCGGAAGACATATAAAAAGAATTAAAAAAATATAGGTAAATAAATGTCTAGTGAAAAAAAATATTTAAATACTCAATATGAAAACTTTTTTGAAAAAAAACTTTCTGAAGCTGATCCAGAAATATTTGATGCAGTAAATAAAGAATTAATCAGACAACAAAATCATATCGAATTAATCGCATCAGAAAACATTGTTTCACAAGCTGTTTTAGAGGCGCAAGGTTCAGTACTAACAAATAAGTATGCCGAAGGTTACCCAGGTAAAAGATATTATAACGGCTGTGAACATGTTGATGTTGCTGAGTCACTTGCTAACGATAGATTAAAAAAACTCTTTAATTGTAAATTTGCGAATTCACAACCTCATTCTGGTGCGCAGGCTAATGGAGCAGTTTTTTTAGCGTTATTAAAGCCAGGTGACACATTTATGGGGATGAGTTTAAATTCTGGTGGCCATATTACTCATGGTCTTAAAATTGCAATGTCAGGCAAATGGTTTAATGCAATAAGCTACGATGTAGATAAAACCTCTGAATTAATCGACTATGATGAAGTTGAAAGATTAGCAATTGAAAATAAACCTAAACTTATAATTGCTGGAGGTAGCGCATACTCTAGGATAATTAATTTTAAAAGATTTAGAGAAATTGCTGATAAGGTTGGAGCATTCTTTATGGTAGATATGGCTCACTTTTCAGGTCTTGTTGCTGGTAAAGGTTATCCAAATCCTGTTGATCATGCTCATGTCGTTACATCTACAACTCATAAAGTTTTTAGAAGTGCCAGAGGTGGAATTATTTTAACAAATCACGAAGATATTTATAAAAAAATTAATACAGCTGTATTTCCTGGTTATCAGGGTGGCCCTCTGATGCATATAATAGCAGCAAAAGCAGTTGGATTTAAAGAAGCATTAGAACCTTCTTTCAAAGAATATATATCTAATGTTTTAGCTAATGCAAAAATTCTCGCAGAAACATTAAAAACAAATGGATTTAAGATTTATTCTGGAGGTACTGATACTCATTTAATGTTGGTAGATTTAAGACCCTTTGGTGTCAAAGGTAATGCTGCAGCTGAAAGTTTATCAAGAGCCAATATAACATGTAATAAAAATGGAATTCCTTTTGATACAGAAAGTCCAATGGTTACTTCTGGTATAAGATTAGGATCTCAGGCTGCAACTACTAGAGGTTTTGGTTTAAATGAATTTAAAATTGTTGGTGAACTAATTACTAAAGTAATTAAAGGTTTGTCATCAAACCCTGAAGATAATAAAAAAATAGAAGACGAAGTAAGAAAAGAAGTTGTTGATTTATGTTCAAATTTCCCAATTTATAAAAATTTGGGATAATGAATTATGATTTGTCCCTGTGATAAAAAAGGTGAAACATCAGTTGTAGATTCTAGACCTACTGAAGATGGAACAGCTATAAGAAGAAGGAGGCTTTGTAGCTGTGGACAGAGATTTACTACATTTGAAAGAGTTCAATTTCGTGAGCTAACAATTGTAAAAAAAAATGGAAGAAAATCACCATTTGATAGAGATAAACTGTCTAAATCCATTTATGTAGCTCTAAAAAAAAGACCTCTTGATACTGAAACAGTAGAAAAATTTATTTCTAAAATTTCTCGATCACTAGAAGAATTTGGTCAAAGTGAAATTTCTTCGAACACAATAGGCACAATGGTAATGGATGGATTAAAAGAATTGGACCCGGTAGCTTATGTAAGATTTGCATCAGTATATAGAAATTTTAGAGAAGAAAAAGACTTCGTTCAATTTGTTGATAAAATCGATGTCTTTAAGAAAAGATAAATCATCAGAAAAAAATAAAGCATTTATGAGATTGGCACTAGAACTTGCCAGTCAAAATAAAGGACTAACAGGACTAAATCCATCGGTCGGATGCGTTGTAACACACAGAGATGAAATCATTTCTTACGGAAAGACAGATATTAATGGTAGACCTCATGCTGAAGTAGCAGCCTTAAAAAATAATAAAATAAATTTCAAAAATTCAAATATGTATGTAACATTAGAACCCTGTATCCATTATGGAAAAACACCCCCTTGTACAAACATGATTATAAAAAAGAAGATTAAATTAGTTAATTATTCGATTGAAGATTTTGATAAACGAACAGCAAAAAAAACAAAAAGTGTTTTAAAAAAAAATAATATTTTGGCTAAAATTGGTTTAATTAAAAATGAGGCAAATCGTTTTTACAAAGATTATAAATTCTCAAAATTTAATGATATTCCATACGTTACTGGAAAATTAGCTGTTTCTAAGAATAATAGAATTTATTTATTTAAAAAAAAAATTACAAATGAACATTCTCATAAAGTGTCTCATTTATTAAGATATAGAAATCAAGCAATTTTAACATCATATAAAACTATTAATTCTGACAATCCTAATTTAAATTGTAGAATTCAAGGTTTAGAAAAGTTTTCACCAGTAAAATTTATTATTGATAAAGATTTAAAGACTAAAATAAATTCCAAAATTTTAAAACTTAACTCAAATAAAACTTATATTTTTCATAATAAAAAAGATAAAAATATTATTAATAAATTTAATAATAAAAATGCAAAACTTATTTTTATGAAAATAGAAAATAATAGTTTTGATTTAAATATAATTTTAAAAAAAATATATTCACTAGGTTATGCAAATGTATTACTTGAGTCAGGTCCAAATCTTTTAAAATCTTTTTTAAACAACAATTTAATAAATGATTTTTATTTATTCAAAGCTGATAATAAAATTAATTTAAAAAATACAGTCGCTTTGAATTCTTTTATTGATTTATTGTCTAAAAAATTTAAAAAAAGATCGCAAATTAATACTTTTTTAGATAAAGAAAAACTTTTTAGGTATCAGTAAATGTTTAATGGAATAATTTTTAACAAAGGTAAAATTACAAATATTACCAAAAGAGCTAAAGGAATAAACGTCTTTATCAAGTCAAAATTAAAATTAACTAATAAGCAATTAGGTATATCTATTTCCTGTGATGGTGTCTGCCTAACATTAATATCATATAAAAAAGGTATATCTGAATTTTATTTATCAAATGAAACAATTAGAAAATCAAAATTTAAGAAATCTAATGTTGGTGATTATGTTAATTTAGAACTACCTTTAAAGTATGGACAAAATATTTCAGGTCATATTTGTCAAGGTCATATTGATACAGTAAGCAAAGTTACAAATTTAACAACAGTAGATAAATCTACAATTTACGAATTTAGCATTGATAAAAAATTTCATAAATTTTTAGTTGAGAAAGCATCAATCTTGATAAATGGTGTATCTTTAACTATAGCCAAGATAAAGAAGAATAAATTTGAAATTTGGGTTATCCCGCATACACTAAAACTTACAAATTTAGCAAACATTAAAAAAAATGATTTAGTTAATATTGAAATTGATATTTTATCTAAATATGTAAAAAAATTTATTAATGATAAAAAATAAATTTAGCCCAATAGAAAAGATTATTTCTATCTCAAAAAAAGGAGGAATGTATATTCTTGTTGACGATGAAAATCGAGAAAATGAGGGGGATTTAGTATTTAATGCTAGTGATGTTAATTCTAAAAAAATTAACTTTATGGCGAAAAACGGCAGAGGTTTAATTTGTTTAACACTAAATAAAAATCAAGCAAATAAACTTGGGCTAACATTTATGGCTCCTGTTAATCAATCGAGAAATCAAACAGCCTTTACCATTTCAATAGAGGCTAAGAAGGGTATAACTACTGGTATTTCAGCTAAAGACCGATCAAGAACAATAAAAGTTGCTACAAAAAAAAATGTATTAAAAAATGAAATAGTTTCCCCTGGTCACGTATTTCCAATTATTTCTCGAGAAGGAGGTGTGCTAGTTAGGGCCGGCCATACTGAAGCATCTGTCGACATAGCTAGACTTAGCAACAAAATACCAGCTGCTGTAATATGTGAGATTATGAATGAAGATGGTTCGATGGCAAAAGGTGATGACTTATTAAAATTTGCAAATAAACATAAACTTCATATTGCAAAAATTGAAGATTTAATTTCATACAGACTAAGAAAAGAAAATCTTATTAAATTAAAAAAAACATCTATAATTAATTTAAATAATCAAAAATTTAAAATTTATGTTTTTGAGAACTCAATTGATGGTTCAGAGCATTTTGCATTAGTTAAGGGCAAGGTTAATAAAAGTAAATTACCAAGGGTTAGAGTCATTTCATCTAACGTAGTTCAAAATTATCTAATTAATCAAAAACTTCCTAACTCATTTGAAAAAACTTTAAAATATTTTAAAAGATATAGCAATTGCGTTATGATTTTTATAAGAGATCCAAATTTAAAATCTGTTACTCAAACCCTTAAAGAATTTAAAGATAAAAAGTCTAAAACTAAGGAAAAGGATCAATTAATAAAAAGTTATGGTATTGGAGCTCAAATAATTAAATCTTTAAAAATAAAGAAAATGATATTAGTTACTAGAACTCTAAAAAAGGTTGTTGGGTTGGATGGTTATGGTATCAAGATTATTAAACAAGAAATAATAAAATGAAAAATAAAGTATTAATTATACAAGCAAACTACTACAAAGATATTTCAACTGCACTTCTTAAAAGTGCTAAGAATGAATTAAAGAATTTCGCAAAGATCAATATAATCTCTGTTCCGGGTGTATTTGAGATACCTGTAGTTATTTCAAAAAATTTAAAAAAATATGATGGTTTTGTAGCACTAGGATGTGTAATTAAAGGTCAAACTCCTCATTTTGATTTTATATCTAAATCAACGACTGATGCAATTATGAATATATCTGTGGAGTCAAAAAAACCTGTTGGCAATGGAATAATTACTTGTTTAAATAAAAACCAAGCTATAGTACGTGGCAAAAAAGGTAGAGAGGCAGCAATAGCAGTAAAAACAATATTATCGTTATAGAATGCCACTTCATTTTAGTAAAAAAAATAACCCAAGAGTTATTATAATACAAAAGCTTTACAGCAAATATTATAATAATGAAGTAGAATTAAATTTTCCAAAACATCGTTTCAAAAAATTTATAAAAGATGTTGTCAATGGCACAATTGAAAGAGACGATGTGATTCATGAAGAAATTACAAACCATTTAAATGAAGATTTAAAAATATCAAACCTAGACAAAGTTTTTCAAGTAATAATTAAAAGTGCAATTTTTGAATTAATGTATAAACCAAAAATATCTTCAAAAATAATTATTAAAGAATATCTTAATGCCTCTAATTTCTTTATTGATTTATCACAAACAAAATATTTGAATGCTTTGCTAGATAAAATTTCAAAGAAATTAAGAAACTGATGAATGAAGAATTTATAATAAATAGTTATTTAAAAAAATTATCTAAAAATAATCCCTCTTCACTTAATTTAAATGACGATGTTTTTTTTGATAAAACAAAAAAATTAGTTATTTCTGTTGATACTTACAATGAAGGTACACACTTTTTAAATTTTAATAAACCAAATCTTGTAATAAGAAAAATTATAAGATCATCCATATCTGACATTTATGCAAAAGGGGTAAAACCAAATTATTTCTTTTTAGCTGGTTCAGGTAACAAAAAACATTTTACAAAAAAAAATATGTCATTAATTAATAAATCTTTGTCCAAAGAACAAAATAGATTTAATATAAAATTATCTGGTGGCGATACTACATCATCAAAAAGTCTAAGTTTTACAGTTATATCTTTAGGATATTCAAATAAAATCGTTTATAGAAATAAAGCAAAAATTGGAGATGACATTTATTTAACCGGTAATGTAGGTGATAGTCATGTTGGTTTAAAAGCCTTAAAAAAGAAAATTAATTTAAACTCAAATCAAAAAAAATATTTTATTGATAAATATTATTCACCTAATCTACCTATAAAATTTAGTTTGCATCTTTTTAAAATTGCAAACTGCTCTATGGATGTCTCAGATGGACTGGTAATTGATCTAAATAAATTAATAAATAAACAAAAACTTGGTTATTTAATCGATATAGATAAGATACCGATATCAAATCAATTAAAACAAATAATTAAACACAAGAAACTAAAAAAATTAGACTATCTATTCAATGGTGATGACTATCAAATCTTATTTACAGCTTCTAAGTCAAAGAGAAAATACATAAAAACTTTATCTTCTAAAATGAATCAAAAAATTTCTATTATTGGGCAAATTAATACTAAATCAAAAAATTACCTGTTAGATAATAGAAGAATTCCAATAAAATACCTTAAATACCAGGGTTATTCTCATATATTCTAATAAGTTAAATATTGCCTTTTATAATCTTTTTTGTAATGTGCGCATTTTAAAAAATAACTAAAACACTTATTTAAGGAATTATATGTCTGTTGATACTATTTTATTATACACAATTTTTGCTGGAATATTATCCATTGTATATGGATTTGTAACAGGATCTTCAATTTTGAATGCAAGCGCGGGTAATGCAAAGATGCAAGAAATTGCTTCTGCTATTCAAATAGGGGCAAAAGCTTATTTAAACAGACAATACAAAACAATTGCTATCGTTGGTGTTGTAGTTTTAGTTATCATTAGTTTTGCTTTTTCATTATTAGTTGGAATTGGATATTTAATTGGTGCTGCATTGTCTGGTATAGCTGGATACGTTGGAATGTTAGTATCTGTTCAAGCAAATGTCCGTACAGCAGAAGCTTCGAGAAAAGGTTTATCTCAAGGTCTCTCAATAGCATTTAAATCTGGAGCAATCACAGGAATGCTAGTTGCTGGTTTAGCTTTATTAGCTATAGCTGTTTATTATTATATTTTATTATTAGCCGGTGTAGATGAAAGAGAAATTGTAAATGCACTAGTAGCCTTAGGTTTTGGTGCTTCTTTAATATCTATTTTTGCAAGATTAGGTGGTGGAATTTTTACAAAAGGAGCTGATGTTGGTGCAGATTTAGTTGGAAAAGTAGAGGCAGGTATTCCTGAAGATGATCCTCGAAATCCAGCTGTTATTGCAGATAATGTAGGTGATAATGTAGGAGATTGCGCAGGTATGGCGGCTGATCTTTTTGAAACATATGCAGTTACAATTGTTGCAACTATGGTTCTTTCATCAATATTCTTTGTGTCAGATTTAAATATGATGGTTTACCCATTAAGTATTGGTGCAGCTTGTATTTTAACATCTATTGTAGGTACTTTTTTTGTAAAACTTGGACAATCAAAAAATATAATGAATGCATTATATAAAGGTTTTGTTGCTACAGCTATTTTATCTTTAATTATTTTATATCCCATAACAGACTACGTAATTGGATTAGACACCAACTATTCTGTAAATGGAGTTTCTTTTAATGGTATGAGCCTATATTATTGTGGTGTTATAGGTTTAATTATAACTGGATTGTTGATTTGGATAACTGAATATTACACTGGAACTGATTACAGACCAGTTAAAAGTGTTGCAGAGTCATCTACCACAGGGCATGGTACTAATGTAATACAAGGTTTAGCTATATCAATGGAAGCGACAGCAATTCCTGCGATAATAATTGTAGCAGGAATTTTATTAACTAATTCTATTGCTGGATTATTTGGTATTGCTATTGCAGTGACTACTATGCTTGCATTAGCTGGTATGGTTGTAGCACTTGATGCATATGGTCCTGTAACAGATAATGCAGGTGGAATTGCTGAAATGTCAAATCTTCCAAAAAATGTAAGAAAAACTACTGATGCCTTAGATGCTGTTGGAAATACAACAAAAGCGGTTACAAAAGGTTATGCAATAGGTTCAGCTGGATTAGGAGCATTAGTTTTATTCGCAGCATATACTGAGGATATTAAACACTTCTCAAAAGAAGCAGGATCTAAATTGGAAGGTATTGTTGTTACTTTTGATTTATCAAATCCATTTGTAGTAGTTGGTTTATTAATTGGAGGAATGTTACCATATCTTTTTGGATCTATGGGAATGCAAGCGGTTGGTAGAGCAGGCGGTGCTGTTGTAATTGAAGTTAGAAGGCAATTTAAAAAAATTCCAGGAATTATGAAGCGTAAAGCCAAACCTGATTATGGAAAATTAGTAGATTTATTAACAAAGGCTGCAATAAAAGAAATGGTTATACCTTCATTGTTACCAGTTTTATCGCCTATAGTTTTATATCTAATTATTTTACCAATTGGTGGTCAAGTTGCTGCTTTATCATCAGTAGGAGCAATGTTGCTAGGAGTTATTATAACAGGATTATTTGTTGCAGTATCAATGACAGCTGGTGGCGGTGCTTGGGATAATGCAAAAAAATATATTGAAGATGGTAAATTTGGTGGAAAGGGTTCTGAAGCTCATAAAGCGGCAGTAACTGGTGATACTGTTGGTGATCCATATAAAGATACCGCAGGTCCAGCAGTAAATCCTATGATTAAGATTACAAATATTGTTGCATTGTTATTGTTAGCAGTTATTGCTGGTTAAATTATTTACCTCTATTACGTGCAGGAGAGTTAATTTTTTCTCTTAGCGTAGAAACAGCTCCATATAAGATGCTTTTATTTGAAAAGTCTTTTTCTGTAACTTTATTTAAATATTTCAGATCGTTCATATTGTTAAGATCAAAGAATTCTTTTTTATTTAATATTCCATAATTATTAAGATAAACAATTAATATATTATTTACTTTTAACTTTTGCCTTCCAAGTTTTACAATTGACTGATTTGTTTTCAATCTTTCTATATAAAACCATTTATTTTTATTAAAATCACTTATTGAAGAAGGTGGTCCAATTATTTTAAGTATATCATTTTTATTTGTAACATTTACCTGGATTATATCATATTTATTTTTTAAAGATTTAGATCCATGATAATTACTAACTTTATCTACTGAACAGTTTGCTATAAAAATAATAAAAATAATATATAAATATTTCATGAATGAAACTTTTTTAAATATTTACAACAATTTAATTCAACTAACCAGAAATAAAAATTTTTACACTAATAAAAATTTAGATAAATTTTATTATAGAATTATTATTTTTTTTTTTCATCTTAGTTTCTTATTAAAAAGTCAAAAAAACGTTGAAAGTAAAGATAATTTACAAAAATTTTTTGATTTTTGTGTCAGACAAATAGAACTTTCAATTAGAGAGATAGGTTATGGTGATGCCACTATTAATAAAAAAATGAAAGATTATGTAAATTTGCTTTTTTCTATTATAGATAAAATCGATAGTTGGGAAAATAATAAAATTGCTCAAAAGCACGAAATTTTGAAATATTATTTTGATGATGATATGAATATTGATTATTTTCTTGATTATTTAGAAAAATATGAAGTTTTTTTGTCAAAAAATACTTTTAAAAATCTATCAAACAATATATTAAACTTTTAAATTTATAATTATGGCCGTACCAAAACGAAAAACTACTAAATCTAGATCTGGAAAAAGAAGATCTCATTTAAAAGTAGAACCAAAAAATATTATTGAAGACAAGAAATCCGGTGAATATAGGTTGTCGCATCATTTGGATCTTAAAACTGGATTTTATAAAGGCAGACAAGTATTAGACCCTAAAGAATAGTTATTAAATATGAATAACCCAATCAAAATTGCAGTTGATGCAATGGGTGGTGAAAACTCGCCAAAAAAAATTATAGAAGGAATTAAATTACATAGCTTAGTTTCTAAGGATATTTTTTACAATATATTCGGTGATGAAAATCTAATTTTGCCATTAATAAAAAAATCAAAATTATTTGATAATTCATATAAAATTATTCACACAGCAGAAATAATTAAAGATGAAGATAGTCCTTTGTCTGCTGCAAAAAAAGGAAAAAATACAAGTATGTGGCTATCTATAGAAAGTCTTAAAAAAAAAGAGTCTGATGCAATTATATCAGCAGGTAATACTGGTGCACTTTTTGTAATAGCAAAGCTTAATTTAAAGATGATAGACAGGATAGATAAGCCCGCACTATCAGCTCTTTGGCCAAATAGAAATGGAATGAACATTGTATTAGACTTGGGAGCAAATATAGAATGTAATGAAAAAAATCTAGTTGATTTTAGTTTAATGGGTTCAGCATTACATAAATCTTTATTTCAAGATGAAAATCCAAAAGTAGCAATACTAAATATAGGCTCAGAAGAATTAAAAGGTAACAACACAATTAAAAATACATATCAAATTCTAATGGAAAATAAAAATCCACTTTTTCAATTTAAGGGTTATGTTGAGGGTAATCAGATTATGGATGGAGATGTTAATGTTATTGTAACAGATGGTTTTACTGGAAATGTGGCTTTAAAAACAGCTGAAGGCACTGCTAATTTTATTACATCTGAATTAAAAAAAACTTTAAATTCATCTTTATTAGGTAAGATTTCCTCAATATTAAATATTAAAAATTTAAAAAAATTTAAAAATAAATTAGACCCAAGATTATATAATGGTGCAATTTTACTAGGTTTAGATAAACCTGTTATTAAAAGCCATGGCTCTACTGATGAAATTGGATTCGCTAATTCACTTAATGTATGTGAAAAAATTATCAAAGGGCAGTTAATTGACAAAATAAAAAAAAATATAATTTAATGAGAGTTAATTTAACTAAAAAAGAAATTATCAATTCTATTTATATGCAAATTGGATTTTCAAAAATTGTCATTGAAAATCTTTTTGAAGATTTATTTTCAATTTTATTAAATGAACTTATTATTCACAAAAAAGTAAAAATATCTAATTTTGGAACATTTAAACTTAAAATTAAGAAGAGTAGAATTGGAAGAAATCCTAAAACTTTAGAAAAAAAAATAATTTCTGAGAGAAACATTATATCTTTTAAACCTTCAAAAGAGTTAAAATATTATATAAATAATAATGGAACAAAATGACAAAACTTATAAAACTATAGGTGAGGTTGCTAGAATTTTAAAATTAATTAATAAAAAAACAGGCAAACTTTCTACTCATACCTTAAGATTCTGGGAAAAAAATTTTATCGAAATAAAACCTAAGATATTTGCCGGTAATAGAAGATACTATGATTTAAAAACAATTGAGTTCTTAAAAAAAATTCAATATCTTTTAAAAAATAAAGGAATGACAATAAATGGTGTAAAAAAATTTCTTAAATACAACAATTCAGAACTTGACGATGTAAATAATAAAACTATAAACGTAAAAAATTTAAAAAAAAAAATTAACAAAATATCCGAGTTAACCAAAAGTTTAAAAAATAATGGCTAAAAAAACTCATGTAAAAGTAAGGATGGTCCCTGAGGCGAAACCAGATAGTCCATTCTTTTATTATGTAAAAAAACCAGCTGGCGGTGAAAAAGCTAAAGTAAAATTAAAAGCTAAAAAATATAATCCAGCAACAAGAAAGCATGAAGTTTTTGTTGAAAAGAAACTTCCACCCCATAGTAAGTAATTATTTTTTCTTAAAATTTCTTCTTTCAAAATCAATATAAGACATAATCATATTTTTCCATATCCGATTTGTAATCTTTGGATCGATATTATTTTTAATTGATTTTTTTTTAATATTTTTAAGGATTAATGATATTCTTTTTTTATCTACAATTTCATGTTTGTAAGTTTTAAGTTTAAGAACTTGTTTAACAATATTAGTCCTAATTTTTATCAATTTAATTAGTTTGTTATCAAGAAGATCTAATTTTGTTCTTAAAATGTTTAATTTTTTTCTTTTATCAGGCGACATTTGATCAATTGGAATTATAAATAAATATTATATTTAAACAATCATGTATAGCGAAATTAATACAAAATTGAAAATTTACATATCCAATTGGTTGTTATTTATGTTTTTTTTGGTTTCAGCAATGATAGTTGTTGGTGGTTTAACAAGACTTACAGACTCTGGATTATCAATTACTGAATGGGAATTTTTTAAAGGTTTTTTTCCACCAATGAATAATGATTCTTGGTTAGCATATTTCGAATCTTATAAACAAATACCTGAATTTGAAATACAAAATTTTTCCATGACACTAGATGAATTTAAAGTGATATTCTGGTGGGAGTGGGCACACAGATTTTTTGGACGCATTATTGGTTTGACTTTTTTAATACCTTTAATATTTTTTACTATCAAAATAGGTATTACAAAACTTTATAATTTTTATTTTATATTTTTTTTGATTTGTTTTCAGGGTTTTTTAGGTTGGTTCATGGTGCAAAGTGGTCTTGTGAATAGAATAGATGTAAGTCATTTTAGGTTGTCTATACATCTTTTATTTGCGTTTATAATTTTATCTTTAATTTTTTGGAATTATTTAACTTTAGCAAAGATCAATAAAAAAAATAAAAAAATAAATAATTACATACCTGAATTTCTTTTATTATTAATTTTCTTGCAAATTATTATTGGTGCATTTGTTTCGGGCATGGATGCTGGAAAAATATATAACACCTGGCCACTAATGGGTAATTCTTATTTTCCTGATGATAATAAATTTATAAGTTTATTTAAATTATCTGCTTTTAGTGATCCATCACTAGTTCAATATATGCATCGAAATTTAGCATATGTAATATTTATTATATATGTAGTAATTTCATATTTAACTTATCGTAATAAATTCTTTTATTTGTATAAATCTGTAATTATTTTAGGTTTAATTATTTTATTACAAATTATACTGGGAATTCTTACCGTTATGTCTGGTGCTAGTATTCTAACAGCATCTTTGCATCAGTTTAGCTCAATATTATTGATTACTTCAACATTATATTTTTTACACAAGAATAGATTTAGTTAATTATTTTTTTTCAATTACAAACAGTTCATTCTTAAAATACAATCCTTTATTTTTATTGACTATGTCTTTTACGATTTTTTGGTAATATTTTTTTCTTTCAGCATTCATTATTTGTTCATCTGATATTTGGTTAACATAAACTGCTGCATTCCATGCTGAAAATATTAACGATGTGGCAATACCTCCGCTTATTTCATTTGGTAACGCTCTCAAAACATATTTTATAGTTTTTTTTTTATTAAATTTTAATTTTTTCAAAATTGCATTATCTGTATTGTTTTTTATATACTTAATTATTGAATCATAAAGTGAGGGGAATGGTTTTTCTTTTGGCCATATTTTCTTGATAATTTTGTTTCCAGGATCATTTCCACATGCATGAACTACAACTAATTTACCTTTCTTATCTAATGATTTAATCATTGGATCAATAACATACTTTACTTTTTTCTCTGCAGATATTCTTGATCTATATGGTTGAGATGCAATAATTAAGTCGTAACTATTTTTCCCATTATCTTTTTTTGGAATAACATTTTTCAATGAAAATTCCTGATCTTTTCTATAAATTACAATTACTGATGGCTCTTTGTATGTGGGATTTCCATTTTTAGGGTTTCTCTCTATTTGCCATTTTTTACTTAAAAATTCCTGATTAAGTTTTCTTAATTGATTTGAAAAATCGAGTGAAGAATTCCCTTTAAGTTTAACTATTTTCCAATTCATTTTTTTTTGTTTTTTTTTGTCATTTGATTTGAGAGCTGTTGATTCAACATAATTTAGATTTGAGATAACAAATACCGTGTTTTTATGTTCGACAAATCGATCTGGAAGTTTTTCAAGTCCTAATCTAACATCTTCCATGCTTATTTCCTTTGTACTTACTAGTAGAGGAATTTGAGGCATTTTCTGATGACATTGTCTCATTACACTCATCAATAATGATCCATCACCCATACCTGCATCAAATATTTTTAATGCTGGAAACTTAGGTTTTAATTTTTGTACAATTGGTTTTAACGCATCAGCAATCTTATTCTTTTCATTAGTCGTTGTAACAAAAAGCAAATATTTTTGTCTATTATCAAAAAATCTAAAATTCTTTTTCATAAATGCAAATTTGCAATTATCAATTTGCTGGATAATTTGTTGTTATGAATTTTTTTAAAACATTTAATACTCGATCTGCTTCCTCTAATAACATCATATGTCCACAATTATCTATTATATCTATTTGACTTCTTTCAATTAAATTAGCTAGTTTTTTACCTTCTTTTACTGGACACATTTTATCGTCAGTTGCAAGTATAGAAAGGGTAGGTATCTTTATTTGTTTTGCAGCTTCAAAACCATTTTTGTAATTATCACATGCTCTAAAATCTACACCGAGGGTATTTTTTATTGTTCTAGTTTTAGCTAACATTGAACCGGTATTAATATGATATAATCCAGGCACAGGATGACCGCCAAAATGACCAGCTGGCCCATGTGCCCAGTCCATCATTAGTTCAACGGCCTTAGGATCATTATTTTCCGCTAAAGATAATAATTCAGGATTCATTGGAATTGCACCAGCTCCACCCATTAAACTTAAAGTTTTTATTTTATCAGGATTTCTCGCTGTACACTCTACGGTAACCAAACAACCTTGCGAATGACCAACTAAAGAAGCTTCCTTATATCCAACAGCATCAATAACATCACTAACCCAATCAGCCATATCCTCAATAGATTTTAAACTTTCACCTCCAGATAATCCATGACCTGGCATATCTAAAGCTAAAACGCTATAACCATGGAAAGCAAAATATCTTGTTTGTAAAACCCATGTCATATGAGTTAGTCCGCTACCATGTACAAAAATTATTAATGGTTTGTCTTTATCAAATGGTCTACCACCTGTAGAGGCATAAACTTCGTTATTATTTACCTGAAACTTCATTGATTGGATACGAGTCTAGGTTTCCTAGCAGCTCTAAATCCATTTTCAAAGTCATTTTTAATATCATCAATATCTTCAATACCGACTGATAATCTGATCATGTCATGAGATAAACCTGCAAATTTTAATGTAGCTTCATCCATTTGAGAATGTGTGGCTGATGCTGGATGAATTACCAACGTACGTGTATCCCCAACATTTGCTAAATGAGAAGCAAGTTTAACATTATTAATAAATGCTTCACCTGCAGCTTTTCCTCCCTTAATACCAAATGCTATCATTGATCCTTTGCCATTAGGTAATAATTTGCTTGCTAAATCATGATCAGGATGATCTGGTACACTCGGATGTGAAACCCAAGCAACACTTTCGTGACCCAATAAATACTCAACCATTTTTTCAGCATTCTCACAATGTTTTTTCATTCTAACGGAAAGTGTCTCTATACCTTGTAACACATTCCATGCATTTTGAGGGCTTAGACAAGGACCAAAATCTCTCATACCTTCTGCTCTTGCTTTCATCGTAAATGCTGTTGGTCCAAATTCTTCTGCAAAAGATAATCCATGATAACCTTCATATGGTTGTGTCATTGTTGGGAATTTATCATTTTGCATCCAATCAAACTTACCACCCTCAACAATTATACCAGCCATTGAAGATCCATGACCAGCCATCCATTTAGTGAGTGAATGAACTACAATATCAGCACCGTGCTCTATAGGTTTACATAAATAAGGTGTTTGATAAGTTGCATCTACCATTAAAGGAATACCCGCGTCGTGAGCTATTTTAGCGATCTCAGGCATATTCATTATTTCGTTACCTGGATTACCAACAAGTTCTCCAAAAATACCTTTTGTGTTTTTTTGAATTGCTTTTTTAAATCCTTCTGTATCTCTTGGTTTTACAAAAGTTGTTTTAATTCCAAATTTTGGAAGTGTTAATCTAAATAAATTTACAGTTCCTCCATAAAGCTGGGATGATACAACTAAATGGTCACCTGCTTCACAAAGAGTCATAACTGCAAGAAATATTGCACTCATACCTGACGATGTAGCAAGTGCAGCTGTTCCACCCTCCAATGAAGCAACTCTCTCTTCTAAAACGGCAACTGTTGGATTTGATATCCTGCTATAAATATGTCCACCCCTTTCTAAATTAAATAATGCAGCCGCATGATCTACATCATCAAATAGATATGAAGTTGTTTGGTATATTGGCACTTGTCTCGAACCAGCATTTTTATGAGGTTGATAACCTGCGTGTAAACTAAGGGTATCAAATTTATATGTTTTGGGATCCATTCCTTTTTTGTCTGACATTTAGTTGCTCCTATTTAAATTTTAAGATTTATTATAAACAAATATTATCGCTTATTTATAGCCTATTTATTAGTTAAAACTATCAAAAATGACTTAAGTTCTAACTGTATATCGTTTGACAATATATCGATTTATAAGTATTAATCCCGCAATTATGACTAAATTTCTGAAAAAAGATGATCTTAATAGTAAATGGTTTGAAATTGACGCGACTGGAGCTGTAGTTGGAAGACTAGCAACTGTTGTTTCAAAAATTCTTAGAGGAAAAAACAAAGCAACATTTACTCCTCATATGGATAGTGGAGATTTTGTTGTTGTTAAAAACGTAGACCAATTAAAATTTACAGGGAATAAGTTTTCAAACAAAAAATATTATAGACATACTGGGCATCCTGGTGGAATTAAAGAAACAACACCTGAAATATTACAATCTTCAAAACCAGGTGAAGTTTTAAAAATGGCAGTAAAAAGAATGTTACCTGGCGGTCCTTTAGCTAAAAAACAATTAACTAAACTTAAAGTTTATTCAGGATCGGATCATCCTCACTCAGCACAAAACCCTGAAGTAATTGAGATTGGAAAACTTAATTCAAAAAATATAGCAAGAAATTAAAATGGAAACAAATCAATCAACATCTTCAAAATTAAAATTAGATTTTAAAGATGCAAAATATGCAACAGGTAGAAGAAAAACTTCAATTGCAAAAGTTTGGTTAAAAAAGGGGACTGGTAAAATTTACGTTAACGGTAAAAATCTAGATGATTACTTCACTAGAGCTACACATAAAATGCAAATACTAAGACCTTTTGAAATTATCAATCAATCTACAGAATACGATGTTAGATCCCAAGTTGTTGGTGGTGGACACACAGGTCAAGCAGGAGCATTAGTACATGGTATATCAAGAGCACTATTACAATTTGATGAAAATCTGAAACCAACACTTAGAAAAGAAAAACTTACCACGAGAGATTCTAGATCAGTTGAGAGAAAAAAACCTGGTCGTGCAAAAGCTAGAAGAAGTTATCAGTTTTCTAAAAGATAATATCATTTTAATAAACAACTGTTATATTACAATATGTCTAAGATAAATGCATTAGTTGCTGGAGCCACTGGATACATAGGCATTCAGTTGGTCAAATTATTAACTAAACATAAGAGAGTTAAAATTAAATATCTTTGTGGTGATACCTCTGTAGGAAAGAAAATTAGCTTTTATGATAAATACTTTAATAAATATAAACTACCAAATATTGTTAAATTTAATAAAGAGTTATTAAAAAGTGTTGATGTTGTATTTACTGCATTACCCAATGGAGAGGCTCAAAAAATTTCAAAAAATTTAAATAGTAAAAATATTTTAATTGATTTAGCAGCAGATTTTAGACTTAAATCAGCCAGTGATTATTTGAAATGGTATAAAATCAAACACAATGCTCCTAAATTAATCAAAAAAAGTATTTATTCTTTACCAGAGTTAAATAATAAAAGTATTAAGAAATATAAAATAATTTCTTGTCCAGGCTGTTATCCAACATCAATTTTATTACCCCTAGTACCATTAATTAATAAAAATATTGTTAAATCAAACAATATCATAATTGATTCAAAATCTGGTTACTCAGGTGCAGGCAGAAATATTCATAAAAAATATAACAACAAATTTTTAAATGAGACATTGAGTGCTTATGGTTTAGCCTTTCACAGACACAATTCAGAAATTGATCAGGAACTAAAAATAAAAACTGGCAAAAAAGTAAAATTTCAATTTACACCTCATCTTTCACCAATGTTTAGAGGAATATTAACTACTATGTATTTAGATCTAAAAAGAAATGATTCTCTTGAAAAAATTTATTCTTCTCTAAAAAAATATTACAAAAATAATAAATTCATTAAAATTTTGAAACCAAATACTTTTTTAGGAACTAATGAAGTAATAAACACAAATAACTGTCATATTTCTGTGTGTGAGAGTAAATATAAGAATAAAATTATTATATTGTCAGCAATAGATAATTTGATTAAGGGTGGTAGTGGACAAGCTGTTCAAAATATGAATATTTTATTTGGATATAAGTCTGACGAAGGATTAAATTGATGAAAATACTGATAATTTTATTAATTTTTTTATTTTTAAATAATTGTTCTAACCAAAACTTTGGTTCTTTTTTAAAGAAAAAAAATGACGATATGGTTGAAAAACCAAATTTAGATATTGATAAAAATATTTCTTTCGAGGATTTTAAAAATAAAATTATTAATTATGGAAAAAATAGTAGTTTTCCAAGTTTAGATGATTAATATGACTAAAAAGCTTAATATAGCAATTGTTGGATTAGGGCAGATTGGTAATTATCTATATAATGAATTAAATACAAAAAAAAAAGATATTCTAAAAAAAACTGGAAAAATTATCTCCGTTTCTGCAATTTCAGCTAAAAATATTAATAAAAAAAGAAAATTTAGAATTAATAAGAAAATATTTTATAAAGATCCCTTTAAAATTTTTAAAAATAATAAAATTGATATTTTAATTGAAGCCATTGGTCAATCTGATGGTATATCAAAAAAAATTGTAGAATTTGCACTTAAGAATAAAATTCATGTTGTAACTCCTAATAAGGCATTAATTTCTAAACACGGTAATAATCTTTCTAAACTTGCTGAAAAAAATAAAGTTAATTTAGAATTTGAAGCGTCAGTAGGAGGTGGAATCCCTGTATTAAGAACTATTAAAGAAGGGCTAGCAACTAATAAGATAAGTAAAGTATATGGAATATTAAATGGCACTTGTAATTATATATTATCTGAAATGGAAGAAACTAAGTCTGGCTTTTCAACTGTATTAAAAAAAGCTCAACAATTAGGTTATGCTGAACCAGGTAATCCAAAATTAGATTTAAATGGTTACGATGCTTTAGCTAAAGTTAAAATTCTTTCTGCTTTAGCATTTAATAATAAAGTTTCAAATTCTAAATGTTTAATGGAGGGTATTGAAAATATAGAATACAAGGATTTAGAAATTGCTAATCAATTAAATTATAAAATTAAATTATTAGGAATAACAGAAATTGTTAATAATAAATTATTTGAAAGAGTTCATCCGTGTTTAATTAAAAAAAATACTTACATCGCAAATGTAAATGGTGTTATGAATGCCGTTATAATTGAAGGCAATCCAGTAGGGGAGAGTGTTTTGCAAGGAGAAGGTGCTGGGCCCGGCCCAACATCATCTGCTTTAATGTCTGATCTTTTGTCAATTTTACGTGGAAATATCAAATACCCTTTTGGGATTTCTGATAATAAAAGAAAATCTCCATCAATTTATAATACGGATAATTATTCCAATGCTTTATATATTAGGCTTGAAGTTAAAGATAAACCGGGTGTACTATCTGAAATCACTAAAAAATTTGCAAAAAATAAAATTTCTGTTCAAAGATTAATACAAATACCAAATAATAAAAATAAAACCGCTTCTATTGTGATTATAACTCACAAATCCTCAGAAAAGGATTATCAGAAATGTAATAAATCTTTTAAATCAAATAAAAATATCATTAAAAACCCTATATTATTAAGACTTTTTTAAATGGAACTTTATTTAAAGCTCTTTGAAGTTCTATTTCCTGTATTTTTTATTGTTGGAATTGGTTTTTTATTAGGGAAAAAAAATCCAAATTTCGATACTTCGTTTATAACATCTTATGCTGGAAATTTTGGAACTCCAGCTTTAGTGATTTTCTCTCTTACATCTACAGGTGTTACTTTTGATATATTTGCTGAATATTTTATTTATGCATTAATATTACTGTCATCATTTGCTTTAATTGGTCTTGTTTTTTTAATTCTTATGAAAAAAGATTATATTAGAGAATTACCTACTTTTTTTTTACCTAATACAGGTAATATGGGTATACCAATATGTCTTTTTGCTTATGGTAAATTGGGAATGGGTGTAGCTGCAGCTATATCATCTTTGGTAATACTCTTACATTTTACTGCTAATATATTTCTTGCAAAAAGAAAATTTGATTTTTCAATAATCGCAAAAAGTCCCTCCTTCTATACAATTATTTTGACCGTTATCTTTTTATACTACGGCAAAGAAATGCCAGTTTTTGTGATTAATACAACAATGCTTTTATCTTATGCAATGATTGTAATGATTTTAATGTCTTTAGGCATTGCTTTAACCCAAATGAAAGTATTTTCTTTGAGAGACTCAATTATAACATCAATTGGTAGAGTAATTCTTGGTCCAATTGTAGGTTTTTTTATTATAAAATTTTTTAATTTATCTGGTTTTGCAGCTGGAGTTTTGCTAATTCAATCCTCTATGCCTAGTGCAATATTATGTTATTTGGTTGCTTCAATGTATTCACCAAAAAAAAATGTAGATAATATTTCCAGCACAATTGTTGTTTCTACTTTAATGTCATTGGTTACAGTGCCAATTACAGTATTTATCGCCCTTAAATATTTCGCTTAAATGAAAGCGATATTTTTAAATTTATCTGCATGGATGGTTTTGCCCTTTATGGATGCTATTGCAAAATACTTATCTTCGGATTTATCTTTTTTTCAAATAACATGGGCTAGATATTTTTTTACAGTTGTATTCACAACTTTTTTTATGTTTTTATTTTTTAGAGAACAATTGAAGTTTTCTCAAAATATCAAATTACAAATAATTAGAGGTTTGTCTTTATTTTTTGCAAATATATGTTTTTTTTACTCCATTTCTGTAATCTCAATGGCAAAAGCGTTAACATTGGCATTCGTTGCTCCATTGGTTACAACTGCTCTTTCTCCATTTCTACTTAAAGAAAAAGTCGGATATAGACGGTGGACTGCTGTATTAGTCGGTTTTTTTGGTATTTTAGTTGTTATAAGACCTGGAATTATAGAGATTAATCTTGCTAGTTTAGCAGCAGTTGGAACAGGCTGTTTTTACGGCTTCTATCTAATAATAACTCGAAAATTGCATTCAACAGATAGTCCTTTACTCACATTGCTGATTACGGGCGTAGTAGGGGCCATTATCTCATCTTTTTTTGTTCCTATTGTTTGGATTAATCCTACTCCAATTCAATGGTCTTGGATGGCTCTGATTGGTATATTTGCCTGTTTAGGCCATATATTAATCATTTTATCTCTTCGTTACGCTGATGCTTCAAAATTAGCACCATTTGGCTATTTTGAGATAATTACTAACCTTATTTTAGGGTATTATGTGTTTTCGGATTTTCCTGATAAATATACTTTTATTGGACTTTTTATAATTGTTTCGTCAGGACTATATGTTTTTAAAAGGGAATATTATCATAAATATAAGTAAATATATATGTACTATATATTAATATAATACTTTAATTAATATTCGTAAACTACTGTAATTAATATATTTTATTAAATATCTAAACCAAATATATATTTATATAAAATACAAAAAGAATGGAGTAAAATCATAAAATTTTCAATTAAATAAAAGCTATAAATTAAAAATAAACAATAAATATACAGTTATTTAAATTAAAAAAATAGACAATAAAATTGGATTATGAGATAGTGGACAATAATTCAATAAAATCAACTATTTTGAAGAAATTTTAAAATAAATCTATTGATAATAAAAATTAGTTTAAATTTGATATGAAAAATTCTTAATATTAATTGCTATAAATATACAAAAAAATAATATTTTTCTTAATAATTACCTGAGTAATGCAATTTATGAATATAGCGTTTAATGCCCCAAATTTAGGGCTAATTTAGAGATTTCAATTTATAAGCTGAAACCAATAGGGGAATTTAAAATTGTATTACTAAATGTTGTTAAATTTAAAAAAAACGTTGGTATTGCTAGCTTTTAGAGCAAAATTCCTTCGGATTTGAGCAGTTTTTTCTTGGTTTTTATACCACCTTTTCCAGAATATCCTCCAAGAGATCCATCAGACCTGATTACTCTATGGCAAGGTATTTTAGGAGCATATGGGTTTTTTCCAATAGCATTAGCTACAGCTCTAACAGCTCTAGGTTTTTTAATACCCTTTGCAACGTCAGAATACGTTAAAACACTACCTTTTTTAATTGTTTTTAAGTATTTCCAGACTTTAATTTGGAATTTTGTACCTTTAAGGATCATATAAAGAAAGAAACCCTGTATCTCTGCACCTTTTCAGGTACAAAGATCAGTAGTTTTTTGGCACGTCGTTGTATGCGCTACCGCCATGCCTTCCACCCCGCAATTTTAGCGCTACTCTGCGTGGTTTTCTGCCCTCTGGGCTTGAATCTCTCGATTTTTCCCCAGATGGTCAGTTAAGAGTTGCCTCTTAATTCATTTATGAGATTATCACAGTGCAAATTATATTAGTATCACTTTATAGTTGATAATTAAGGGTTTTTAACAGCTGTGAATAGCGTTAATAAACTATCTAGGTCCAACAAATATAAGAATAAAATAGGATAAATAGAAAATTATTGTTAAAACAGATAAGAAATATACTTCTAAAGATTTCCCATTTTTTTTGTAAACCAAATAACTCAGTATAGTTAAACCTATAGATATTATTAAAAAATAGCTTGTAGGAATTTCTCCATCTAAAGTCATTAAGTATTTGTTTTATTTCATTTGACATTTAAAATCACTTGATATATTACTAACGATAATTAATTGTTATCATTAGTAATTATATGAATGAACTAACAACAGACCTAAAATCGCTTCATGAGGCAACTTTAAATAACCTTAAAAATTCAAAGGCAAATAATACTTTAAGAGCTTATAAATCTGACTTTAAAGACTTCGGAGCTTTTTGTGCAAAGCATGGATTAAATCCATTACCAACAGAGCCAAAAATAGTTTCCTTATACCTAACCCATCTCTCTAAAAACTCAAAAATAAGCACTTTAAGAAGAAGATTAGTATCAATAAGCATGGTTCATAGGCTAAAAGGGCATTATTTAGACACAAAACATCCAATTATCGTTGAAAATTTAATTGGAATAAGAAGGGTAAAAGGAAGTATTCAGAAAGGTAAAAAACCTATATTAATCAATCATTTAAAAGTAATTATTAATGTAATAAATCAACAAAAAACTGAGGAAATAAAAAAACTTAGAGATAAATCAATCATCTTAATTGGTTTTGGAGGCGGTTTTAGAAGAACCGAGCTCATCTCAATTGATCATGAGGATTTAGAATTTGTTCCTGAGGGTTTAAAAATCAGCATTAAAAGATCAAAAACTGACCAATTCGGAGAAGGAATGACTAAAGGACTACCCTACTTCGATAATGAAATTTACTGTCCAGTTACAAATCTAAAAAAATGGTTAGAAATTTCTAAAATTAAGTCTGGACCTATTTTCACAAGATTTTCTAAAGGTTTATCATTAACAGGCAAAAGATTAACTGACCAATCTGTGGTTTTATTAATTAAAGAGTATCTAAAGTTAGCGGGTATAGAAAACAAAAATTTTGCAGGTCATAGTTTAAGGTCGGGTTTTGCAACAGTTGCTGCTGAGTCAGGTGCTGACGAGAGAAGCATAATGGCTATGACGGGTCATAAAACAACACAAATGGTTAGAAGATATATTAGACAGGCAAACATATTTAAAAATAACGCATTAAATAAAATTAAAATATAATAATCTTAAATTAGCTTATCTCTGTATATATCAATTTTTTTTGAAATATAATTATTCGTTAAGTAAAAATGTTTATAAATCTTTTTTTGTAATGATTTCTTTAAAGACACATTTTTAATAAGTTTTTCGATTGAATTTTCAATATTTTTAACAGTTAAAGACTTTATTTTCAGTGCTTTTGGGGATGCTTCACTAAGCCCACCTTTATCTGTAATAATTACAGCACATCCTGCACTCGAAGCTTCTAAAGCGGTTCTACCAAAGGGTTCGTCCCATCGAGAACAAACAACTGAAATATCTGACTTCACAAACCATTTTGTAACAACATTATATTTTTGAAAACCCAAAATTTTCAAATTTTTATGTTCAAAAATATGATTTTCTCTAGGTTCATCACCAATAACTATAGCTTTCCAATCTGGATATTTATTTAATAAACTTATAATAGCTTTTCCAAATAAATCATAACCTTTAGAGGCATTTAATCTACCAACAAATAAAATTATTTTTTTTTTATTTTTAAAATTAATAATTTTTTTACTTGTTGATTGATTAATAACTTCAAGTTTATCGGTATTATATTTTTCATTTAATCCTTTTGTAAATTTTTTTAGGGTCCAATTACTATTAAAAATTATTTTTTTTGTTTTGTTATATACATCAATTCTCTCTTTAACTGTTTTCGATGATCTCATATCTAGTGGATTATTATGAAAATATAGAACAATATTAGTATTTATCTCATGAATAGAATTTATATAATCAGGCCTATTATGAACTTCAATTAAAGTTGATTTTTTAATTTTTTCATTCTCCAGAAATTTTTTTACATAAGTTTTACTGCTACTTCTAAAAAGAAATTTTGAAAAATTTAAATTAGTATAATTAGGCATTAACTTTTTTTTAAAAGATGTATTTCCATACACTTGAATATTTTTTTTAAATTTACTTAGTTTGATAGTATCATTTAAAAAAAGTGAAACTGCACCAGCATAATTAGGAGTAAAATTTTCTTTGTAAGGAAGTAGTATTGAGATTTTCATTTATAAAAAATTAGATTTTATTTTATTTCTAAGTTTATAGTTTTTTTTAAGCTTGTATTCCTCACTCATAGCTTTTGATTTTGAATCATAACTCATATTATAGGCTAATATCCATTTTCTACCTCTAGTAAATTTTGCTCCTTTCGAAGCATTATGTTTAGCCAATCTCTTCTTCAAGTTATTAGTATATCCAACGTAGCTAAGGTGTTTTTGCCTATTTTTAGATATGATTAAATAAACAAAATATTTCATTATGGCGGTCCCTAGGGGAATCGAACCCCTCTTTCATGGATGAAAACCATGTGTCCTAACCGATAGACGAAGGGACCAGAGTTGGAGTTTCTATTGCAATTATTAAAAATAATCAAGCTATAGGTTCCTCACTTTTTATAATTTGTACAGCAGATTCTTTGTGTGTGACAAGAGTTTCAGTAATAAATTTTGTATTTTCTTTTTTTACAGCCGCAACCATTTCAGTACCGGTAATACCTGTCGCACAAAAAATACTATCTCCTTTGACTATTTCATTTAATTCATATTTTTTATTTAAGTCAGATATTCCCATTTTTTTAGCTCTAGCCTTATCTTGGTCAGTTACAAATAAAAATTTACCCTGAAATTTACATTCATAAGCGTCCAAAGCTGCTGCAGAGATTACTCCTTCAGGGCCTCCTCCAATACCTAAAAATAAATCAACATTATACTTACTGTCAGTAACTAAGAGAGAACCGCAAATATCACCATCTGAAATTAATTTTAAATTTACTTTTAATGATTTTAATTCTTCAATGATATCTTTATGTCTTGGTCTATTGAGAATACATACTGTAAGTTCATCAATATTTTTGTTTTTGGCCTCTGCAATATTGGAAATATTTTTTTTTATAGGATAATCTAAATCAGTCGCATCGTATGGAACATCTTTGCCCACTGCAATTTTATTCATATAGGTTTCTGGAGCATTGAATAAATTTCCTTTTTCTGAAATTGCTAAAACTGATATTGCTCCTGGAATATTTTTTGCAGCAAAGTTTGTTCCTTCAAGTGGGTCTACGGCTATATCTAAATACGGACCATTACCCTTACCCAGTTTTTCACCTATATATAACATTGGTGCTTCATCGAGTTCCCCCTCGCCTATCACCACTTCTCCATTAATTTCTAGATTATTTAAATCATTTCTCATAGAGTCGGTTGCAGCTTTATCAGCAATTTTTTTATTTTCTTTGCCAAGAAATTGATAACAATTAATTGCAGCTCTTGAAGTAACTTTCACAAATTGATTAATCAGATCTTTATCTAAAGACATTAAATATTTTCAACATTGGATTCCTCTAAATTATATTTCAATCTAGCTTCAAATTCACTTAATCTTTTCCAAACTGAAATTAATTCTACTATTGTAGACCAGCTTCTAACTAAATATTGTAATGAATTTTCAACTCTTCCAAATGCTCTGGTTATTTGTTGAACAAAACCCAAAGTAATCGCACCTGATACAATAGTTGGCGCTAAAGCCAAATATGGAACAATTACCATACCTTGAAAATAACTCCACTTCACTGCATTAAAATATAAGTAGTGAAAATATGATTTATAGTGAATACCTCTTACTCTGTCATATAATTGACCTATAGTAGGTGGAGCTGCCCTTATAGGATCATCTTCTCCATGAACTAGTTCTTTTCTATAACCAGCTTCTTCTTTTTGAATATCATATTCAATACCAGGCAATTTAATACCTACAGCCGCTAATAAAACTGTTCCTCCAAGTGCAGATATTATTGCAACCCAAACTAAAGCATGATCAACTTCACCAATCCATGGAAGCACATCGACTTGTTTAGATAATCCCCATAATATTGGTAGGAAGGCCACTAAAGTCATTATACTATCTAGAAGCCCGACACCAAGGCCCTCCATTATTCTTGCAAATTTTAAAGTGTCTTCTTGAACTCTCTGTGAAGCTCCTTCTGTTAAACGAGCTTTTAACCATTGTGAATGATAATATTCAGCCATTGAAGTTCTCCACCTAAACACCCAATGAGATACAAAAAATCCTGTTATAATTGCAATTATAATCCAAAGACCTGCAACTTTTGCAAATGTAAACAAATATCCAATAAATTCAGTTTCTGTTACTGAACCAGGTTCTGTTAAAGCTTTTTGAAGAGTATCGTAAAATTCACCAAACCATTCGTTAATTTTTACATCCAGTTGTACTTGATACCAAGTAGAAACTAATATGAAGATTGATCCAAATATACTCCAACCGTACCATCTTCTTTCTGTAAAAAATTTAAACATTATTTTATAAAATTATCAGCGTAGGATTTTAAGGTAATTTTTCTTTTATTTGGTTCAATTACTTCAAAATCAATATTATTTTTTTTTGCATATTCTATTGCTAATTCTTTGGTGGAAAATTCTAATTTTAATTCACCATAAGTATCTGTGGAACTCTCCCAACCCATCAAAGGATTAGTGCCAGGATCATCAGTAATGTATTCAATAATCCATTTATCAAATTTCTTTAATCCTGACTGCATAGCAGTTTTAGATGGTTTATAAATTTTTGCTTTTTTCATAAAATGGTCGGGGTGGTAGGATTTGAACCTACGGCCCCTTGGTCCCAAACCAAGTGCGCTACCAGGCTGCGCTACACCCCGAATTGAGTACTAATACAGTAGATAAAAAAAATTTCAAAGTATATTAATCACTATTTAAAAGGAAATTTTATAAAAATTGCTGTATATAAGTATCTATGATCATCGTATGTCCGTCCTGTGCTAAGAAGTTCAATATTGATGAAAAATTAATTCCAGATGAAGGTAGACTTTTAAAGTGCGGCAATTGCGATCACACATGGTTTTATAAAAAGGAAGATAATTTAAAATTAGAAACTGAAACTATAAATATAAATGAAATTAACGAAAATAAATCAGAGATTAATATAGAACCAGTTGATGTCCCTATAAAAGAAACAAAAAAAATAAGAAAAAAAATATCAAAAAAATCTTCAACAAAAGAGAGTACGTCAAAAGAATTAGTGTCTATTGATAAAAGTTCGGTTTCAAGAGAAAACAATATTATTAAAAAAATATTTCTAACAATTATTTCAATTATTGCCTTTATTTTGCTTATAGACACATTTAAAAATCAATTATCCGTTATATTTCCTGGCATAGTGCAAATGTCAGATAGTTTGTATCAAGTAATAAATGACTTGAAATTATTTATTAAAGATTTAGTCAGGTAAAAATGATTCAGATAATTACAAAACCATTTAGATGGTTTTTCAAATTAGAAGCTGCTAGTGGTCTCGTTTTACTATTTGCAGCCATTATAGCTTTAATTGTAAGTAATTCTAATTTGTCTGAATTATATTTTTCTACATTGAATAAATATTTATTTTTAGGAATCAATAATTTTGGTTTAAAGTTATCAGTGTTACATTGGATAAATGATGCATTAATGGCAATTTTCTTTTTCTTTGTAACTTTGGAAATTAAAAGAGAATTCTTACAAGGGGAACTTTCAAATATAAAACAAGCACTTCTTCCAATTATAGCTGCAGTAGGAGGCATGTTAGTTCCTGCATTATTTTATGTTTTTATAAATTTTGGGGACAGTGAAACAATGAATGGTTGGGCTATTCCATCTGCAACTGATATTGCATTTTCTTTAGGTGTACTTTCATTATTGGGTAAAAGAGTTCCATTATCTTTAAAAGTTTTTCTAACTGCTTTAGCTATTATAGATGATCTAGGGGCAATTGTAATTATTGCATTATTCTATTCAGGAGATCTGAGTATTAAATATTTAAGCTTAATGCTGCTAGCATTTATTGTTCTTCTAGTAATAAATAAATTTAATATAAAAAATTTTTTACCTTATTTAATTGTTGGAATATTTCTTTGGGACTTCACTCACAATTCTGGCATTCATGCAACGATTGCTGGTGTATTGCTAGCAATGACTATACCTCATAGAAAAAAAGATAAAGACTTTTCACTATTAATAAAAATTGAACATGCTATCAGTCCTTATGTTGCATTTGGTATTATGCCATTATTTGCTTTTGCAAATGCTGGTGTTTCATTAGAAGGTTTATCTTTTGCATCGTTACTTAATAAAGTTCCATTGGGAATATTGTTAGGATTGTTTGTTGGAAAACAATTAGGTGTATTTTTGTTTTCTTATGTTTCAATAAAAATGAAAATAGCGCAAATGCCTAATAATTCTAACTGGTTTAATTTTTACGGTGTTGGTGTTTTAACAGGTATTGGATTTACAATGAGCTTATTTGTGGGGAATTTAGCTTTTGTTGAAAATATGCAATACATGGATGGAGTTAAAATAGGAGTTTTAACTGGGTCATTATTATCCACTTTATTTGGGTACTTCTTAATACTACTTACACCAAATAAGTAAGTAGTTTATGAAAAAATTAATAATAATAAGTTTAACAATAATAATGTTTTTTTTTAAAAATTCAGCAATGAGCAATAATCAGGAAAATTTTTATGATCTAGAAATAGAAAGTATCAATGGAGAAATCATTAAATTAAAAAGTTATCAAAATAAAGTTATACTTATAGTAAATACTGCTAGTTATTGTGGTTTCACGAAACAATATGAAGATCTTCAAGAATTATGGGATAAATATAAATCTAAGGGTCTTATTGTCCTTGGAGTTCCCTCAGACTCTTTTAATCAAGAAAAAAAAACCAATAGTGAAGTAAAAGAATTTTGTGAAGTTAATTTTGAAATAAATTTTCCATTAACAACTATTACAGAGGTAAAAGGAAGGAATGCTCATGAGATTTTTAAGTGGGCAGAAAATAATTTTGGCAAATCTGCAATTCCTAAATGGAATTTTCATAAAATATTAATCAATAAAGAGGGAAATGTAGAGGAAACATATGCTTCTTTTACAAAACCTACATCAAATAAAATTACAAATAAAATTGAAGAAATACTATAGTTCTATAGTTAAACCATCATGTGCTGGTATAACATTTTTAGGTATAACTCTCTTTAACTGATTATAATCTAACACTGGTGATAAATTTGAAAGAATAGCTTTTTTTGGTTTAAATTTCTTAATAAAAAATAAAGATTTGTCTAAATTAAAGTGTGATGGATGAAAATTATACCATAGACAATCAATTATTAAATACTTCAGATTTTTAAAATAAGAATAATCTTTTTTGTAAATATTACTTACATCAGTAATGTATGCAAGTTTTTTATCAATTATAAAACAATTAGATTTAACCGCACCATGCTCAACTACAATCGATTTAAATTTTATATTTTTATTTTTATGTTTAATAAATGAATTTTTTTTTAATTTATTTAATTTTAGAGTAGCAGGATATTCCTTTGAGTAACTTTTAAAACAATAAGAAAAGCTTTCTTTCAAATGTTTAGATGTAGGGCTATCTGCAAAAACGTTTACTTGTTTTCTGCTATTGATAAAGAAAGATCTTAAATCATTGATACCATGAGTTTGGTCGGCATGCATATGTGAGTAGTATACTTTATCGATTTTTTTAATTTTATGACGTAGCAATTGCTGTCTTAAATCAGGCGATGTATCAACTAAAACGTTTTCATTAGATGTTTTAATAAGTGCAGAACATCTTGTTCTGTAGTTTTTCTTATTTCTAGGATCGCAATTACCAAAAAATCCATCAGGTCTTGGTACACCCATTGAACTTCCGCAACCTAATATTATAAATTTTATACTCATTATTGAAAAAATAATCTTTCAAAATTATTGTTTGTAATAGTTTCTAATTCATCAAAGGTTATTGATTTTAATTCTGAAAGTTTTTCCAATGTATATTTAATAAAAGAAGGTTCGTTTTTTTTACCTCTCATTGGTATGGGTGCTAAAAAAGGACTATCTGTTTCAATTAAAATTTTATCATTTTCAATCATTTTAAATGTTTCTTGAAGATCATTACTATTTTTAAAAGTTATTATTCCACTAGCAGAAAAATATGCATTTAATGACATCATTTTTTTAGCAAACTCTTTTGAACCTGTAAAACAGTGCATAAGTATTTTAATATCTCTATTTTTATATCTATTTAAAATATCAAAAGTTTCTTTTTCAGCACTTCTAGAATGAATTATTAAAGGATAATTTAGTTCAATAGAGGCTTCTATATGTGTCTCAAAACTTTCAATCTGATCATCTTTATGACTATTTTCATAATAGAAATCTAATCCTGTTTCTCCTACTCCAATTATTTTTTTGATTTTATTAGCATTTTCAACAATGAACTTTTTATCCATCTTATCATTGCTAGATTCATGAGGATGAATTCCTATACTTCCATAAATTATTTCATCAAAATTTATAATCTTTTTAATATTTTCAAAACTTTTTGAATTGGTTGAAATAGTTAAAATTTTCTTTAATCCATTTTTTTTAGAACGTTTAATAACATCGCTGATATTTGAATAAAGAGGCTCGTGATCAAGATGACAATGTGAGTCTATCATTTTTCAATTTTTTTAAACAAAATATCTAATTTATTAATTTTTAAATCTTTTTTTAAAATTTCATTATTATCAATTGATGTAAAATCAATAGAATTTTCTGTTTCATTAAAAACTTTTAGCACTTTTACTGATGTTTCTGGCATTACTGGATAAAGCAAGATAGTAATTTTTCTAATTAATTCTAATGCAGTATAAACAATTGTATTTAACCTTGATCTATCATCTTTCTTCTTCCAAGGTTCCTGATCATTAAAATATTTGTTTGCCGCAAACAATCTATCAACAATAAAATTCATATATTGGTTTATGTCTTGATTGTCTATAAATGATCTTATTTTATCTAAATTATTTAATGGTTTTAAAATTTCTAAATCTTCATCATTATATTTGTGATCAGGTATTAAAGAAGAACAATTTTTTTCTGCAAAAGAAAGTACTCTTTGACAAAGATTTCCAAAATTATTTGCCAAATCACTATTAATACAATTTTCTAGTTTTTCCTCTGAAATATTACCATCATTACCAAAAGAAACTTCTTTAAGTAAATAATATCTTAATGGATCCAGACCATAAACATTTATAATTTCTAATGGATCTAAAATATTTCCTTTTGATTTTGACATCTTTTCATCACCGGAAAGGATCCATCCATGTCCATAAACTCTTTTGGGAGGCTCTATTTTCGCAGCTAACAAGAATGCTGGCCAATAAATAGCATGAAATCTTAATATATCTTTACCAATAATATGTAAATCTGCTGGCCAAAAATTTTTATATAATTCATTATTTTCATCTGGATATTTTAAAGAACTTAAATAATTTGTTAATGCATCTAACCATACATAAACTACATGATTTTCATCACTCGGCACTTTTACACCCCAAGAAAATGTTTTTCTACTGACAGATAAATCTTTTAAGCCACTTTTGACAAAGCTGATTACCTCATTTCTTCTACTTTCAGGTAAAATAAAATTTTTATTTTTTTCATAAAATTCTAATAACGGTTTTTCCCATTCTGAAAGTTTAAAAAAAAAAGACTCTTCTTCGACCCACTCAACTGCTGAACCAGATGATTTAGCAATTTTTAAACCATCTTTTTCCTCAACTTCATCTTCATTGTAAAAAGCCTCATCTGATACAGAATACCAACCAGAATATTTGGACAAAAAAATTTGTTTATTTTTTTCAAGTATATTCCATAAATTTTGCACAGAAATTTTATGTCTATCTTCTGTAGTTCTAATAAAATCTGTATTGGATAAGTTTAATGTTTTAGTTAAATCCTCAAATGTTTTACTTATTTCATCACAAAATGATTTTGGATCTTTATTTAGCTTTTCAGCTGATCTTTGTATTTTTAATCCATGTTCATCTGTGCCTGTTAAAAAATAGATATTAAAACCGTCAATTTTTTTAAAACGAGCAAAAAAATCAGCAATAATACTTGAATATGCATGTCCCATATGAGGCTTAGCTGAAGGATAGTAAATTGGTGTTGTTATATAATAATTCTTATTCACTTAGTAATTTATCCTTAAATTCTAAAAAAAAAGTTTCATAATCAAGATTAAATTTTTTTACATTAGATAGTTTTGAATAATAATATTCTTTAACTTTATATGAAAATTTTTTTTTTGCTTTTATATGTTTATAAAAGAATAATTCAATAATCATATTTAAATTATCCTTTATAAACTCTTCTTTAATAAAGTGCTTATTATTAATTAAATATAATAATAAATCATCAACTGTGGTTTCTGATACCGATAATTCATATTCATTCATATAATTTATCAAGGATATCAAAAAAAAAGGTGTTGAGTAATAATTTATCAAATTTGAATTTATTTGATCGTATATATTTTCATTAAAGTAATTATTGACAATTAATCTGACATTTTCATTAGATAAAAGTAATTTAAATTCTATACATCGTGATTTTATCGTATCTATTAAAAATTTTTCTGAATTAAAAATTAAAATAAAAAAGACATCTTCTTTTGGTTCTTCCAAATTTTTTAATAAAGCATTTGATGAATTTATATTTAAAAATTCGACATCTTCCAGAATTATAAATCTCGACTTATTATTAAAGGAAGATTGATTTGTAAAATTTACGATTTCTCTAATTTGATCAATTTCTATATTTTTTTTATCATTATTTTTTTTTATATTTAAAACATTAGGATGAGACTTGTTTTTTATTAGTTCGTAATCGTTTTTAGAATTAAAAATTTTATATAAAAATTTTTCAGCAAGCAATGATTTTCCAATACCTTTTTTACCAGATAATAAAATTTTATTTGGAAGTTCATTATTTTCGTAAAGTGTTACAAATTTTTCTAAATATGCATCATGTCCTATTAGTAAATGTTCAGACATTTATATTATTTTCTCAAGTTTATTAATTATGATTTTTTTTACTTCGTTTATAGTATTAGTGTTTGAATTAATTTTAATATATTTGCTTTTATTACTTGATATTTTTTCATATCCGTTCTGAACTTTGTTATAAAATTTAAGTTTAAATTTATCATATCTATTTAATTTAGATCTATCTCTAAGTCTTTTTTGTAAATTTTTTGAATTTACAGTACTTAAAAAAACTATATTAGGATTAAAATTTCCAATTATAAACTTATTCAGCATTTTAATTACTTTTAAATCAATTTTCATTCCATAATGTTGATAAGCGATAGTAGAATCTGTAAAACGATCAATTAGTATTATTTTTTTTTTATAATTTTTTTTAATAATTTTCTCAAAATTTTCTGATCTTCCAGCATAAAATAGTAATAGATCAGTTTTATTATTTAAATTTAGTTTCTTATTTAAAATCAATTTTCTTATTTTTTCAGAAAAAAGTGAACCACCAGGCTCTCTTAATTTTATAAAACTTTTTCTCCGTTTTTTTAAATAATTTGCAGCAATTTTAAAATTTGTAGTTTTTCCTGAGGCTTCAATGCCTTCAAATATAATAATTGGATATTTAGACATCACCCCATATCAAAAAATTGATAGATGTTATCAACCTTGATATTGCATTTTGCTGTTTGATATTCTCTGTAGAAAATAAGTCATGATTAGATATAACTTCGTCTTTATAAAATATTTTTATTTCTGCTAACTTTTCTCCCATTTTTATAGGTGCTTTTATAGGACCGTCATAAACAATCTTCACTTTCATGTATTTTTTTTTAGCTTTTGGAATGGTCTTGTAAATTATATCATTAGTATTAACTTTTACTTTTTTCTTATTTCCCTGCCAAACATCTAGTTCGTAAAGATATTCATTATCATTACTTATTTTTATCGTATCAAAATTTGTAATTCCCCATGTTAACAATTTTTGTGATTGCTTCGACCTAGAATTTTTAGTTTCAAAACCACTTGCAACAGCTATTAATCTTCTCTCTTTTCTTAATATTGACGATGCAAGTGAATATTTTTCTGAACCAAGGTAGCCAGTTTTAATTCCATCAACACCCATATTTTTATATAATAAAGGATTTCTATTTCCTTGTGTAATGGGATCCCCGCCTGTCCTACTCCAAGTAAATTCTTTAATTTTAAAATACTCATAATATTTAGGATGTTCCTTAATCAGGTAATTAGACATAATTAAAATATCTCGAACGGTTGAATAATTATTATCATCATTAATCCCTGATGAATTTGAAAAATTTGTATTTTCCATTCCAATTTCTTGAGCTTTCTCAGTCATTAGCAAAGCAAACTCGTCTTCGGTACCAGCAATACCTTCTGCTAGAGCTACACAAGCATCATTACCTGAAGCAACAATTATACCTAATAACAAATCTTCTACTGTAACTTCATCTCCAACCATTATGAACATTGATGAATAACCAGATGATGATAATCTCCATGCATTTTCTGAAACCATAAATTTTTCATCTAAGGTGATTTCACCACTTTTCAATAAATCAAAAGCAACAATTGAAGTCATTATTTTTGTCATAGAAGCGGGAAATATTCTCTCGTCAGGATTTTTTTCATATAAAATTTCACCAGATAAATAGTCTTGCAAAATTGCAGTGCGTGCATTTATGTTAAATTTTGCGTAAGAAATATTAGTTATAATTAAAAACGATAGAACAAAACTTAATAATATTTTTATTTTCATAATTTTATTAATTCAATATTTTCAAAATTTATATCAGCAATTTCATTATATACATTTTTAATTGAACCTAAATTATAAAAAGGACCCTTATAAACCCTATATAAATTTTTAGACATTTGTTTGATATTTATATCTTTTAAATTGAATTCATCCTCAAGTCTTTTTTTTAATGTAATTGCAGATTCTTCAAAAAATAAATCAGCAAATTTTATTATAAATTCAAATTTTGTATTTTTTACTTTTTTTACTTTTGTATTATTATCTTTTTCAAGGGATATATTTTGGATTGAAATACTGTCTACTGGAGCTTTATTAGCTACTTTTTTTTCCTCATCAAATGTTTTTGCTTTATTTACAACAAAAGTATTATTAGAATTTATTGTTTCTACACGTACATAGGGTTGATCAGGATCTATATCAAGTTCAGTTGCTATTCTTTCAGAAATAACCGAATTATAAAATATTGGATATTTTGATTTTTTTCCTACTTTAGCAATCAAATACTTTTCATTTAACAAATTTGTTATTTTAATTTCTGTATCTTTCTTAAGTTTATTATTGAAGATAATTAATGATCTTTGATCAATTTTTTTTGAAACTATTCGTTTTTTGAAAATATCATTATTAAATATAAGAGCAAATCCATCATTTGAATAATTTTTGAAATCTTTATTGGTAATTACCTTTTTATTAGTTGTTTCACATGATGTTAAAATTATTGCTAAAAAAATTATTATCTTAAGTTTCATTTTCAAAATTATTTTTTAATGTGCATACCGCTAAACTAAATCTTAATGATCTATTCCACTTTAAGATTAGCTTATAATTATTAAAAATAATATATGCTGGTTTAAGTTTATTTGCATTTTCAACTATTTCAGCATCTGGAGTAACTATTGCAGCTGTCAAATTGTCATATTTATCCAAAAAAGATGAATTTTTTATATAATTTTTTAAATATTTTACTTTTCTCTCTTTTTTAATTTTTTTTGCTGAAGTATTTAAATATTCATCAGGAATATTTTCATTTAGATTAATTCTATAAAAACACGGGGTATTATCATTCCATCCAAGATTACTTAAATAGTTAGCTGCAGAGGCAAAAGAATCCTCAATATTTTTTAGATCAATTGATCCATCATTATTATAGTCAATTGCATGATTTTTAATTGTGGATGGCATAAATTGAAAATTACCAAATGCACCTGCCCAAGATCCAAATAATGTACTCGGATCTATAATTTTTGCATCTACTAATTTTAAAAGGGTGATTAATTCTTTAGTAAAAAATTCACTTCTTCTTTGATCGTAGCTTAATGTTGCAAGTGAAGAAACGATATCCATTTTACCTAAATAGTTTCCAAAGTTAGTTTCAATACCCATTAGTGCTAATAGTAAATTTTTATCTACTTTGTATTCGGAAGATACTTTATTAATAATATTGTTTTCTTTATTTAATATAATTTTTCCTAATTTTACTTTTTTTGATGAGGTTCTTTTAGAAATATAAGTCTTTGTGTCTTCATAAAATTCTGGTTGATATCTATCATATTTAATTACATCAGATAAAAATTTTGATCTGTCTATTAATTTATCGACTGTTGCCTTACTAACACCTTCTTTAATTGCTCTTTTTTTAAATTTAACTTTCCAATCATTGAAATCATCAGCAATTAGAGTTGCAGAATTTAATATAATTAATATTGATACGACAAATAATTTAATTTTTTTCATACAAATCTTTTAGGTATATCGATACAGCAATCCATATCAAAATAAAGCTGATTAATTTATGTATATCTAATTCCTCATTATATAAGTAATAACCCAACAAAAATTGTAAAGTTGGAGTTATATAAAAAACCATACCTGTTGGACCTAAACCACATAGTTCAACACCCCTAACATATAAATATAAAGGAATCACGGTCATAGGACCTGCCAGCATGAATATTAGCATTAATTTGATATTAGATATGTCAAAATCATTAAAATCATTTTGTACAATTAAATAAAATGCAAATATTACCGCTGGAAAAATAAATAAACTTTCAACTAATAAACCAATATCTGTGTCTACATCAATTTTTTTTCTTACTAAATTATAAAAACTCCAACTTAAAGCTACAATTAATCCAACCCATGGTATTGATTGGAAACTTGATATAACTAAATAAAAAATTGATATAGTTACGATTAAAAGTGAAATTTTAGTTTTGAAACTTAATTCCTCTTTTAAAAAAAAATAACCTAAAAAAACACTTATTATAGGCATTATAAAATATCCAAAACTAGCATCTATAACTTGATCATTCCCTATTGCATAAATCCAAACAGCCCAATTCGTAAAAATTAATAATCCAGATAAAAACAACATCATAATTTTTTTTTTATCTTTAAAAACCGAGCTAAATTTTTTCCACTTTGATAAAATGATTGTTGTTAAAATTAGCATAACAGTTGTCCATGCACTTCGATGTAGGACAACTTCAATGTGGCCAGCAAAAGCAATATATTTAAAATATATAACTCCAATAAAACCCCACCAGAAAGAACCAAATGCCGTTAAAATTATACCTTTATTAAATTGATTTTTGCTTAACATTATATTGATCAATTAAACTATTTTGTTTATGAAATATAGAATTTTAATTATTACAAATTAGGAGAGATGGCTGAGCGGTTGAAAGCACCGGTCTTGAAAACCGGCAAAGGGGCAACTCTTTCCTGGGTTCGAATCCCAGTCTCTCCGCCACTAATATTTATTTTTAAATTCTATAAGTTTTTCTAAAATGATTTTATCTTCAAAATCTTTTGAATTTTTTCCTAAACTTATGTTGACTATAGTTTCGTCATCAAAATTAATTAACTTATCTAAAGAAACTAATTCTTTATAATCGAGATTGTCAATAATTGATTTAACAAATTTAGAAACAAAGATATCCATTTCTTTAGTTCCTCGATATTGAGCTCTGTATAAAATTTTATTAATTAAATTTTGTTTATTTGAATCCATTAATTAAATCTTTATATATATAAATCATGAATGATCACGAATATTTATTGTCAAATATTCAAAATATTAAAGGTATAGGGAAAAAAACAAGCCAATTATTTAAAAGAAAAAATATAAATACAATTTTTGATTTATTGTGGCATCTACCTACGAGTAAAATTGAAAATTCAAAAGTAACAAATATTGGTGATATACAAATAGGTAAATTACAAACAATTAAATTAACACCCTTAAAATATAATTTTCCTAGAATAAGACGATTACCTAACCGAGTTGTATGTCAAAGTAATGATATAAAAATTGATTGTGTTTTTTTTAATTCATATGAAGGATATATAAAAAAAATCTTACCATTAAACACTGAAATAATAATAAGTGGAAAAATTAATTTTTTTAGAAATAAATATCAAATCACTAATCCGACTCAGGTTAAAGAAAGTAATGAAAATATTTTAGAGACTCAAAATAAATATAGTCTTACAGAAGGTCTTACAATCAATAAATACAATAATATAATTAATGAAGTTTTAAAGGAATTACCAGATTTAGATGAGTGGCTAAATGACGATATAAAGAAAAAATTTAATAATATTAAGTGGAAAGACGCAATCTTAAAAATTCACAGTCTTGATACTAAAGAAATTTTAAAATCTAAGTATTATAAACGGTTAGTTTTTGACGAATTGTTTGCTCATTTTTTATTATCTTCAAAAATAAGAACTAAAATAAAAAAAATAAAGAAATCACAAAAAATTTTTAAAGATTGTAAGGAAAAATTGATACGAGATTTAAATTTTAAATTAACAAATGATCAAGAGGCAGCAATAAAAATTATAAACGAAGATCTTAAATCAAAAAGTAGAATGTTTAGACTTTTACAAGGAGATGTTGGATCTGGTAAAACAATTGTATCAATGATAGCAGCGGTAAATTGTATAAATGCTGGATATCAAACAAGCTTTATGGTGCCTACTGAAATTCTAGCAAAGCAACATTTTTCTTTTGCTAAAAAATATCTACCCAAAAATGTAAAAATTGAAATGTTAACAGGTAAGTCAAAATATGCCGATAGAAAGAAAATTTTAGAAAATCTTAAACTTGGTAAAATAGACTTTCTGATAGGAACACATGCGTTATTCCAAAAAAAAGTTGAATATAATAAACTGGGTTTAATAATTATTGATGAACAACATAAGTTTGGTGTTCGTCAGCGTAAAGAGTTATCAGAAAAAGGTGGAAATAACTGTGATGTTCTAGTCATGTCTGCAACTCCAATACCAAGAACAATGATGATGACGGTTTATGGTGATATGGATTTAACCTTAATTAAAGAAAAACCAAAAAATAGAAAAAAAATAGTCACTTACAGTAAGTTAGAAAATAAAATATCTGAAATAATTAGATTTGTTAAAAAAGAAATTTCTAATAAAAATCAGATTTTCTGGGTTTGTCCTTTGATAGAAGAGTCGAAAAAAGTTCAACAACAATCTGTTGTAAATAAATTTAAGTATTTAGAAAAATATTTTAAAAATAGAATTGGATTAATTCATGGTTCACTTGATAAGGATGAAAGGAACAAAATTTTAAATAATTTCTTAGATAGAAAGTTGGATATATTGGTTTCAACCACTGTTATTGAGGTTGGAATTGATTTTCCTAATGCTAACGTAATTGTTATTGAAAATGCTGATAAGTATGGTTTATCCCAATTACATCAGTTACGAGGTCGTGTCGGACGTGGTAGTAAACAATCTTACTGTATATTGATGTTTAAATCCTCACTAAGTGAAAATGCAAAAAAAAGAATTAACATTCTCAAAAGTTCAGATGACGGTTTTATAATTTCTGAAGAAGATATGAAATTACGTGGATATGGGGATTTGTTAGGATTTAAGCAAAGTGGAATTAAAAATTTTAGATTAGCTGATCCCATATTAAATGAAGATTTATTCTTACTTGCTGAGGCAGAAGTAAAAAAATTAGAGATGAAAGGTGATAATTTCAGTAAATATAATAAATTATTAAAATTATACGATCGAGCCTCAATAATTAACGAAATTTCTTAAATTTTTTTTGGATCTGAAGTGCCGGCTGAAACAATAAATTTAGACGCTTCTTCAAAAGTCATATCTAAATAAATAACTTCATCTTTGGGAAACATTAATAAAAATCCACTGGTAGGATTTGGCGTTGTTGGAACAAATACATTAATAAGATTAGTATTTGTTTTTTTTGATATTTCACTATCATTTTCTCTGGTCGCAAACCCTACTGCCCAACTACCTTTTCTCGGATACTCAACTAAGACTACACTTTTCTTTGATCCTTTTTTTGGTGCTAATGTTTCAGTCATTTGGCCAATTGCTGAATAAATTGTTCTAAGAATTGGTATCCTTTTTAATATATCATTAAATATTTTAAGTATTTTTTTTCCAATAAATGAAAGAGATAAACTTCCAATTATTGTAATAAAAATTATAGCTAATAATATTTCCAAACCTGGTATTGCAAAAGGCAAATAACTATTTGGGTTTAATTCGTTTGGTATTAATTTTGACGATATAGATATAAAAAATCTAGTTAAATATAATGTGATACCTATTGGAACAAGAACAACTATTCCTGCTATAAAATAGTTTCTAAGTCTTCCAAGGATTGAAATGCCTCTTCTCTTTAATTTTGCCATAAATTAACTGTAACTTGCATATAAAACAAATATGACTGCCAGCACAAATAGTACTATTAAAATTTTGTTATTAAGTATCATATAAATTATTATAAAAAAGGTGTAATATATTAAGTAAAAAAAGTGAATAGAAGAAATTTCATACATTTATTTGGTTGTAGTTGCTTATCTTTTGGCCTATCTGCATGTGGTAGTGCACCGATAACAGATCGAAAACAACTAAAATTAATTCCCGAATCTAACCTCAATGCGAAAGCTGCTCAATTATATGAAAAGGTAAAAGAAAAAGAAACTTTAAGTGATGATACTAAAACATTAAATCAAATAAAAGAAATTGGATCTAAAATTGAATATTCAATATCAGAATACTTTGACCGCAATAATATACCTGACCCTACTATAAATTTTGATTGGGAATATATACTTATTGATAAAAAAAAAGTTAAAAATGCTTGGTGTATGCCTGGAGGTAAAATAGCTGTTTATACAGGTCTATTAGATATAACTAAAAATGAAGATGGATTGGCAGCTGTAATGGGCCATGAAATAGCGCATGCAGTTGCAAAACATTCAGTAGAAAGAGCAAGTAGAGGTGTTTTATTAAATACAGGGACAGCAATTTTAGATATAGCAACTAAAGGTAAAGTATCTCAAATAAATAGAACCACAGGGATGAATGCTGTCGGCTTATTATCACAGATAGGAATTATGAATCCTTTCAATAGAAAACAAGAGAGTGAAGCTGATTATCTTGGTTTAATATTTGCATCACTATCTGGTTATGACATAAGGGAAACAATCAAAGTTTGGGAAAGAATGAAAGAAGCTAAAAAAGGGAAAGAACCACCAGAATTTATGTCTACTCACCCATCTTCAACAAATAGAATTAATAATATTACGAACTGGATAAACGAAATTATTATTAAATATCCACCCATTGCATAAGTGGTGAGCCGTGATGGACTCGAACCATCGACCCATTCCTTAAAAGGGAATTGCTCTACCAACTGAGCTAACGGCCCAAAAAGCGTTTTTTATATTGATTTTTTTTTATTAATCAATGTTAAAAATTTACAATTTATTGATGTACTTATCGTGAAATTCATCAAAAGTACCATGTTTTATATTGTCTCTAATGTTTCTCATTAAATCTTGATAAAAGTTGATGTTATTTAAGGTCAGAATCATTGAGGCCAACATTTCATTAGTATTAAATAAATGATTTAAATAATTCTTAGAATATTTATTTAAATTGAACTTTGTGACATTTTTGTCCAGAGGAGTATTATCATTTTTATATTTTGAATTTCTAATTTGAATTTGTCCATCCCATGTAAAAGCTAAACCAGTCCTCCCTGATCTCGTTGGCATTACACAGTCAAACATATCAACACCCCTCTTAACTGCTCCGAGTATATCAGATGGAGTACCAACACCCATTAAATATCTTGGTTTATCTTTAGGCATATGATCTTTTATTCCATCAAGAACATCAAACATTTCATTTTGTGTTTCCCCTACTGCCAATCCTCCTAGAGCATATCCATTAAATCCAATATCGATAAGATTGTTTAAAGATTTGATTCGTAGATCATTAAATAATCCACCTTGTACAATTCCAAATAAACCTTTGTGGTCATTTATTCCAAATACATCTTTTGATCTTTTTGCCCACTCTGATGATAATTCCATTGATTTTTTAATTTTATCATAATCTTTAGTATTTTTAGGGCATTCATCCATAACCATTACTATGTCTGAGTTCAAACCTTTTTGAATTCTTATGCTTTCTTCAGGGCTTAAAATAAAAGTTTTACCATCTATATGTGATTGAAAAATTGCACCTTTATCTCTATCAATTTTATTTAATTTTGACAGAGACATAACTTGAAAACCACCTGAGTCCGTTAAAATTGGTAAATCACAATTCATGAATTCATGAAGTCCTCCAACACTTTCAATTCTTTCAACACCAGGCCTTATCATTAAATGATATGTATTTGATAAAATTATCTCACTACCTGTTTTTTTTATATCTTCTAAAAAAACACCTTTAACAGTTGCTTGAGTACCAACTGGCATAAATGCAGGAGTGTTTATATTACCTCTATGGGTCTCTATAATTCCAACTCTTGCATAATTTTGAGTATGATGAACATTAAAATTGAAATCTTTTAATGACATTCATTATTTAATTATTGAGATTTAAAACTAATAATTTTATCTGGATTTGAAACTGCTCCGTTATCGCCATCACCTTTTATAATCATATCAACAAATTCCATTCCTTCTATTACTTTTCCAAAAACAGTATATTGTCTATCTAGGAAAGGTGCTGGTTTAAAACATATAAAAAATTGACTATTGGCGCTATTAGGATCTGACGATCTTGCCATAGAAACAGTTCCTCTATCATGAGGTAGGTCATTAAACTCTTGATTTAAATTTGGTAAATCAGATCCACCAATACCCGCTCTTCTTAAATCGAAATCTTTTGAAGATGAATTTCCAAATTTTACATCACCTGTTTGTGCCATAAACCCATCAATTACTCTATGAAACACAACATTATCATATTGTCCTGAGTCTGCTAACTCTTGTATTCTTTTAACATGATTTGGTGCAACATCAGGATACATTTCAATTTTTACATCGCCATCTTTTAATTTTAAGATCATTATATTCTCCTTTGCTATTAAATTTGTTGATAAAGAAATAAAAAAAATAATTAAAATATTTAAAAATTTATTCATAAACCTCTTTCAATGATTTAATTGTACTTTTGGTCGTAAATTTTTTCAAATCACCATTATGTTGAGCGATTTCTTTAACGAACCTAGATGATATTATTTGATTTTCAACATCTGACATTAAAAAAATTGTCTCAACTTGATTATTAAGTTTTCTATTCATTCCAGCAAGTTGGAATTCGTACTCAAAATCAGAAACTGCTCTTAAGCCTCTTAAGATTATATTTGATTTATACTTTTTACAAAGATCTGTTGTCAAAGTATTAAATTTTATAATATCAACCTTATTCTTTTTAAATTTTAGATCTTTATAAAGAGCTCTTTTAACAATTTCTATTCTTTCATCTAATGAAAATAGGAAGTTTTTCTGATTTCCATCTGAAATACCTACAATTACTTTATCTACTATCTTAAGTGATTTTTTAATGACATCTATATGGCCAAAAGTAATTGGATCAAAAGTTCCTGGATAGATAGCTATATTTTTCATTAAATAAGATTATCATCTAATTTAATAGCAGAAACTACTTTTTCATCACCAGTCAGTTTAATTATTCTAACACCTTGGGTATTACGACCAGCTATTCTTATTTCTTTAACAGCTGTTCTTATTACTCTACCTTTATTTGTTGAAATTAATATTTGATCTCCTTCAAAAACAGGAAAGGATGAAGAAACATTCCCGTTTCTTTGTGAATTTACAATACCAATAATTCCCTTTCCCCCTCTATTTGTAACTCTATAATCATAATGAGATGTTCTCTTACCGTAACCATTTTCTGTGATTGATAATATGAATTTTTCTTTAGCTTTAATTTCTGATTTTTGGTCTTTATTTTTTGCTTTCTTATTTGAATCATGATCAATAATAGACAGAGATACAATAGTATCATTTTCTGCTAAATTGATACCTCTTATACCTTTTGATGATCTACCTTTGAAAACTCTAAGTTTTTTAGACTCAAACCTTATACATTTTCCTAATTTAGTACTTAAAATTATATCCTGATCGTCTCTACAAATTTTAACACCAATAATTTTATCATTACCGTCAAGTTTCATTGCAATTTTACCTGAAGCATTAATTGAGGTAAAATCTTCAAGATTATTCTTTCTAATTTTTCCTTCACTTGTTGCAAAAATGATATGCATGTCTTTTGTATCAACATCACTATCTGGAAATGGCATAATTGAACTAATTGATTGATGATTTTTTAGAGGAAGAATATTAAATAAAGACTTACCTTTTGACGCGGCTGATCCTTCAGGAATTTTCCAAGCTTTAACTTTGTATGCTAATCCTTCTGTAGAGAAAAATAGTACAGATGTGTGAGTGTTTACCGATAATGTTTGTACTACAGAATCTTCTTCCCTTGTCTTAATTCCAGTTTTGCCTTTACCACCTCTTTTTTGCTGTTTAACATTACTTAAAGCACCTCTTTTAATGTATCCTTGTAAAGTAATTGTAATTATTACAGACTCTTTTTGAATAGTTTCTTCTATATTATAGTTTAAAACAGCATCTATAATCTGTGTTCTTCTCGGAGATGAAAATTTCTCTTTAATTTGAGATAACTCATTACTAATTACTTTCAATAGTTCACTTTTAGAATTTATTATTTTTTTATACTTTGTAATTAATTCAGATAATTTTTTTATTTCTTCTTCAATTTCGTTAATTCCAAGAGCTGTTAATTTTTGTAATCTAAGGTCTAGTATTGATGTGACTTGAGTTTCAGATAAATTGTATGATCCTTTATAATTTTTACTGTCAACTAATTTAATTAATTTTGCAGATTTTGTTATTTTCCATTTAGTTTTTATAAGAGTATTTTTTGCTTCTTCCGGATTTTTTGAAGATCTAATAATTTTTATTACTTTATCAATGTTTTCTACACTAACCGATAAACCGAGTAAAACATGAACACGGTCTTCAGCTTTTTTTAAATCATATTTGGTTTTTTTAATAACAACATCTTCTCTAAATTTTAAAAAGTTTTCTAAAAAATCTTTTAATGAACATGTTTTGGGTTTGTTATCAACAATCGCTAATGAATTAAAACCGAATGAAGTTTCAATGGATGTATATTTATAAAGTTGTCTTTTTATTGTCTCGGGCTCAACGCTTCTTCTTAAATCAATGGCAACTCTTATACCTTCTCTATTGGATTCATCTCTTATATCGCTTATACCTTCTATTTTTTTGTCTCTAACTAATTCTGCAATTTTTTCATTTAAGTTAGATTTGTTTACTTGATAAGGTATTGAAGTAATTACTAATCTATCTTTACCATTTTTAAGATTTTCTACATTTATTTCACCTCTAATTTTAAAAGAGCCTCTGCCTGTTTTGTATCCTTCTCGAATAATATCTTTACCAATAATAACTCCTCCTGTTGGAAAATCAGGGCCAGGAATATGCTTCATTAACTCTTTAACTTTAATATCCTTATTTTTTATAAGCGCTAAAGTTCCATCAATAATTTCACCAAGATTATGTGGTGGTATACTAGTAGCCATACCAACAGCGATACCTCCGGCTCCATTTACTAAAAGATTAGGATATTGAGCTGGTAGTACTGTGGGTTCTTGCTCAGTTTCATCGTAGTTACTTTTAAATGAAACAGTATTTTTTTCTATATCATCAATCAAAAATTGAGAAATTTTTGCAAGTTTGGTTTCTGTATACCTCATTGCTGCAGGTGGATCTCCATCTATTGAACCAAAATTGCCCTGACCATCAATTAATGGAACACTCATTGAAAAATCTTGAACCATTCTTACTAAAGCATCATATACAGCTTGATCACCATGCGGATGGTATTTACCAATTACGTCTCCAACAATTCTTGCAGACTTTCTAAATTGTTTTGTCCAATCAAAACCACCTTTGTGCATCGCAAATAAAATTCTTCTATGAACAGGTTTAAGTCCATCTCTTATGTCAGGTAATGCCCTACTAATTATTACGCTCATGGCGTAAGATAAATATGATGAACTCATTTCATCATACATTGAAATTGGTTTGATATTTAAATCTCTAGTTACTTCGTTTTTTTGCATTTATTTAGAAAGGGATATCATCGTCTAACTCGTTTTGAGCCATAGAACTATCATCAAAACTTTGTTTGTTATCTTGAGATGGAATTGAATTTTGATTTCCCCCGCCTAACATTGTTAATGATGAATTATATCCTTGAATTAAGATTTCTGTAGAATATTTATCTTGACCTGATTGTTCATCTTTCCATTTTCTAGTAGTCAGTTGTCCTTCAACGTATACTTGTGCTCCTTTTTTTAAATATTGTTGAACTACATTTACTAGTCCTTCATTGAAAACAACTACTCTATGCCATTCAGTTTTTTCCTTTTTTTCACCGGTATTTTTATCTTTCCATGATTGACTAGTAGCCAGGCTTAATCTTGCTACACTTTTACCGTTAACCATTTGTTTAACTTCTGGATCTGCGCCTAATCGACCGATTAAAAGTACTTTATTTAAGCTTCCTGCCATAATATTTATATATTTGAAATGTTATTTATAACATTAATAGGCTTGAATATTAATTTTATTAATCTAAAGCAACTAAAATTATGCTTAAAAAGATACTTATTAAGGGCGCAAAAGAGCACAATTTAAAGAATATTTCACTAGAGATTCCTAAAGACAAATTTGTTGTAATAACAGGTCTATCTGGATCGGGAAAATCATCATTAGCATTTGATACTGTCTATGCAGAAGGTCAAAGACGATATGTTGAAAGTTTATCTGCATATGCAAGACAGTTTTTAGATAAAATGAAAAAACCAAATGTAGATTTAATCGAAGGTTTGAGTCCAGCAATTTCAATAGAACAAAAAAATACTTCTAAAAATCCAAGATCAACAGTTGCAACTGTAACCGAAATATACGATTACATGAGAGTACTTTATGCAAGAGCTGGAATACCCTACTCTCCATTCACTGGTAAACCAATTACTTCACAAACTATTAGTCAAATTGTTGATAAGATTAAAGAATTACCAAAAAAATCTACAATATATTTATATGCTCCAGTCGTGCGAGGACGTAAGGGTGAATACAAAAAAGATATATTAGGATACAAAAAAAGAGGATTTAGAAAAATTAAAGTTGATGATCAATTATATGATATTGAGAGTGTTCCAGAATTAAATAAAAAACTTAAACACGATATTTCAATTTTAGTTGATAGAATTGTAATAAATTCCTCATTAGGAAACAGATTAGCCGAAAGTGTTGAAACAGCTGTTAATTTAGCAAATGGTTTGCTTTTTGTTGAATATGAAAATGAAACACTTCCAAAAAAATACAGAAAAATTGAAAAATTAATTTTCTCAACCAAATTTGCTTGTCCTGAAAGTGGTTTTACTATTGAAGAGATTGAACCAAGACTTTTCTCATTCAACAGTCCGTATGGAGCTTGTGAAGAATGTGAAGGTATTGGGATGAAATTAAATGTTGATCCAAATTTAGTTGTTCCAAATGAAAAAAAATCTATCGCAGATGGTGCTATTGAACCTTGGGCAAAATCTACATCAATGTATTACGCCCAAACATTGGCATCTTTATCTAAACATTATGGTTTTTCATTAGATGATAAATGGTCAAAACTACCAAAAAAAATTAAGGATGTAATTTTGTATGGATCTGATGATGAAGAAATTAAATTTACTTATGACGATGGCTATGAGAAGTATTCGCATAAAAAAACCTTTGAAGGTGTTGTCAATAATCTAGAGAGAAGATATTTAGAAACAGATAGCGATTGGAAAAGAGAAGAAATTGCTCAATATCAATCAGATACAAAATGTGAAAGATGCAATGGTTATCGATTAAAAGATGAAGCTCTATGTGTTAAAATAAATGAATTAAACATAAGCCAAGTTACAGAAAAATCAATTTTTGATGCTAAGGAATGGTTTAGATCTTTAGAAGTTAAATTAGACAAAAGACAAATTAAAATTGCTCAACATATATTAAAAGAAATTAATGAACGTTTAGATTTTCTTTTAAATGTTGGTCTTGATTATTTAACTTTATCTAGAGAGTCTGGAACATTATCTGGAGGTGAAGCACAAAGGATTAGACTAGCCTCACAAATAGGATCAGGTTTAACTGGAGTTCTATACGTTTTAGATGAACCATCAATTGGTTTACATCAAAAAGATAATGTTAAACTTATAGATGCATTAAAAAGATTAAGAGACTTAGGTAATACTGTTATTGTTGTTGAGCACGATACAGAAACAATGGAGAATGCAGATCATATAATAGATTTAGGACCTGAAGCTGGAAATAAAGGTGGAGAAATTGTTGCTGAAGGTACATATGAGCAAATTTTAAAAAATGATAAAAGTATTACTGGAAGATATTTATCAAATAAGAGTTTCATACCTATTCCAAAAAATAGAAGACTTGCAAAAAATGGTAGATTTTTAGAAATCAATGGTGCATCAGGAAATAATTTAAATAATGTAAATTTAAAAATACCTTTAGGTAGTTTCACTTGTGTTACTGGTGTATCTGGAAGTGGTAAATCTACTTTGATACTTCAAACTTTATACAATGCATTAAATCTTACTTTGAATAATAATAAATCTAGAAAAATTCCTCAGCCATTTAGAGGATTTAAAGGAATAGAATTAATTGATAAAGTTATAGATATAGATCAATCACCTATTGGTAGAACTCCTAGATCAAATCCTGCTACATATACTGGAGCTTTTGGTCCTATAAGAGACTGGTTTACCAATTTACCTGAAGCAAAAAGTAGAGGCTATAAACCTGGAAGATTTTCCTTCAATGTAAAGGGTGGAAGATGTGAAGCATGTGAAGGAGATGGTGTAATTACTTACGAAATGCACTTTCTTCCTGATGTTTACATAACATGCGATGAATGCAAAGGTACTAGATACAACAGAGAAACATTAGAGATTAAATTCAAAGATAAGAGTATTGCAGATGTTTTAAATATGACTGTTGATGAAGGATGTGAGTATTTTGAAAATATTTCAAACATCAAAACTAAACTCCTAACGTTAAAGAAAGTGGGTCTTGGCTACATAAAAATTGGTCAGCAAGCTACAACTCTTTCTGGTGGAGAGGCTCAGCGTATAAAGCTCGCTAAAGAATTATCTAAAAGATCTACAGGAAGAACAATGTATATATTAGATGAACCAACTACTGGATTGCATCAACATGATATAAAAAAACTTTTGGAAATTTTACACACATTTGTTGCAACGGGTAATTCAGTTGTAGTTATTGAGCATAATTTAGATGTTATTAAAACTGCCGATTATATTGTAGATATGGGACCCGAGGGCGGTGTTAAAGGTGGAAATATTATTGCTGAAGGCAAACCCGAGGAAGTTGCAAAGGTGAAGGATAGCTATACAGGTAAATTTTTAAAGCCTTTATTAGATACAAAATTTAAAAAAACCGCTTAATCTTTATAGAAAAATAATATAAAATCATCTTATAGATGACTTCGATATTACAATCATTATCAAAAACTGTTCATTTATCATTAGCTATTGCAATATTACTATTCTTTGGTCTTTACATAGGTAATGGTGGATTTGATTTTGATGTTTTATTTTGGAGCTGGTTATTAAGATACGTACATGTAACTGTAAGTATTATGTGGATTGGTTTACTGTGGTATTTCAATTTTGTTCAAATTCCCAACATGGCTAAAATTCCAGACGAACAAAAACCAGCAATAGGCAAAGTTATAGCTCCTGCAGCATTATTTTGGTTTAGATGGGCAGCGCTATTTACAATCATATCAGGATTATTATTAGCCTATTTTAATGGATACGTTCATCAAGCGATGACATTAGGAATTGGATCAGGTGGCGGAAAAAATACTGCAATAGGAATTGGAATGTGGTTAGGATTAATAATGGCATTCAATGTTTGGTTTGTTATATGGCCAAATCAAAAAAGAGCTTTAGGTATGGTAGAGTGCGAACCTGAAGTTAAAGCTAAATCAGCAAAGACAGCAATGCTGTTTTCTAGAACAAACACACTTTTATCTTTACCAATGTTATTAACAATGGTAGCGGCACAAAATCTTTATTAATTATTCTTTTTCTTCCTTAACAATCGTTCTTTGGCTAACTTTTAAAGAAACCAACACTGGGTTTGCAATATAAATAGATGAATAAGTTCCAAAAATTACTCCTAATATCATTGCTAATGAAAATCCTTTTAATATTTCTCCACCAAAAATAAATATAGATAAAAGTGCCAACAATGTAGTAACTGAAGTTATTATTGTTCGTGATAAAGTTTCATTTATTGAGATATTTGTTAGTTCAAATATTTTAACATCTGCATATTTACGTAAATTTTCTCTAACTCTATCAAATATTACAACTGTATCATTCATTGAATATCCAACTATTGTTAAAACAGCTGCAACGATAGAAAGATTGATTTCTAATGAAAATACAGAAAATACTCCCAATGTAATTATAACGTCATGAAATAAAGCTAAAATAGCTCCAAGACTAAATTGCCACTCAAATCTGATCCATATATATAAAAGCATAGCTGCTAAAGATAAAGCTATCGCAATTACACCTGATCTCAAAAGTTCTGCACTAACTTTTGGCCCAACATTTTCTACTCTTCTAAAATCAACATTACCTATCGAATTTGATAGCTTAGTTTTTATCTCTTCTATAAATTGTGGGTCATTTGAATTTTGTTTTTCAAATTTAACTACAAAATCTGTTTCATTACCAAAATTTTTCACTGAAACATCACCAAGATTCATTTGATTAAAACTATCTCTTATTTTTGTGATATTAGCAGAAGATTTGTCAGTCCTTAGCTCTATTAAAGTACCCCCTTTAAAATCAACACCAAAATTCAATCCTTTAAAAACTAAGAAAACTAAGGAAGCAATAATTAATATACCTGAAAGTATATTAAAACTTTTATAAAACTTATTAAAATAGATTGTTTTCATTATATAAGTTTTTCCTTATGTTTATTTTTGATGACATAGTAAGCAGTAATCAAACGAGCAATGAAATATACTGAAAATAGTGTTGTAAGTATTCCAACTCCAAGAGTTATAGAAAATCCTTTAATTGGACCTGAACCCATGAAAAAAAGGATTACTGCAGCGATTAAAGTTGTAATATTGGCATCTAAAATTGTTGTTCGTGATTTTGTATAACCAGAATCAAAAGCTACAATTGAATTATTTTCATTTTTTAATTCTTCTTTAATTCTCTCAAAAATTAAAACATTTGCATCAACAGCCATACCTACTGTTAAAATAATACCTGCAATTCCAGGGAGTGTAAGAGTTGCTTCAAATAATGTTAGAATACCGACTAATAAAAATAAATTAGAAATTAAGGCTAAGTTAGCAATTAAGCCAAAAAATCTATATTTATAAAACATAAAGGCAACGACTAAGATAAATCCTATTATCAATGACATAATTCCTGCATTAATTGAGTCTTTTCCAAGGTCAGGACCTACAGTTCTTTCTTCGATAATATTTAGTGGAGCCGGCAAAGCACCCGATCTTAAAAGTAAAGCTAAATCTGTTGCTGATTGAAAGGTGAAATTACCAGATATCTGTCCATTTCCTCCAATAATTGGTTCTCTGACTTCAGGAGCGCTAATAATTTTTCCATCCAAAACAATTGCTAACCTTTTTCCAACACCATTTGAAGTCGCTTTACCAAACTTTTTTGCTCCTACCCTATCTAAACTAAATGAAACAACAGTCTCATTAGTTTGATTATTCATAGTTGGCTTTGCATCCATAAGATTATCACCACTTAAAACAATTCGTTTACTAACAATAGCTTCGCTAGAGCCATCTTCAAAAGAAAGTTTTTCTGTACCAAATGATTCTTCAGAACTACTGGATATAAATTGGAATGTTAGGTTTGCTGTTTTACCTAATAAAGATTTAATTCTACCAGGATCGTCTAATCCTGGCAACTCAACAAGAATTCTATCATTACCTCTTTTTAAAATATTTGGCTCATTAGTTCCTACTTCATCAACTCTTCTTCTTACAATTTCAATTGCTTGATCTAATGATGAATTTTTTAACAATACTAATCCATAGTCAGAAAATTCTAACTTGAATGAGGTATCCATGTTTTCAAAGTTAAATTGATGGGATTTATATTGTTGAAAATAAGGATTTATCTCACTTTTATCATCATCTAAAAGAGATTTAACATCCTCAATCTTAGAATTTTCAACATCGAATATAATTGACTTATCCTCAATTACAAAATTTCTAACCTTAATATCTTTATCTTTGAAAAATTTTTTAAACTCTAATACTTTACTTTGCAATCTTTGAGTAATGACTGGTTCGTTATCTATCTCTAACAATAAATAAGAGCCACCTTGTAAATCTAATCCTAATTTTATATTTTTTGAGAAAAATTCATCATCAACATTTGTAAAATTGGAAATCGTAAAATATGAAATAATAAGTGTAAAAATTAAAACACTAAAAACTCTTAATTTAGAAAAATATAACACTTTAGGAAGTTATTATTTTTTTGGTTCAGCTTTAGTAACTAGTCCTTGTATTCCTGTAGCTCGAACAATTTCAACTTTAACATTATCAGCTATCATAACTTCTACTTTTTCATTATCGATAACTCGTTCTACAGTACCAACGATACCGCCAGAAGTAATAACTTTATCTCCACGCTTTAAAGCTTCAACCATAGCCTTGTGTTCTTTAACTTTCTTTTGCTGGGGTCTAATTAAGAAAAAGTAAAATATTACGAATATTAAAATTAGGGGTATAAATTGTCCAATTCCTGCGTCCATGTTAAGTCCTTAAAAATTTAACGATTATTTATACCATATACTTTTAGAAGACAACTCTTAATTGATACCTATTTTCTCCATATTGTTCATATATGGTCTTAGTTTTTCAGGAATAATTATTGAACCATCCTCAGTTTGATAATTTTCTAATATCGCAATTAAAGTTCTACCAACGGCAAGTCCGCTCCCATTTAAAGTACCAACAAATTCATTTTCGTTATTATTATTTTTATATCTAGCTTTCATTCTTTTAGCCTGAAATGTTCCACATGAAGAACAGCTTGATATTTCTCTATATTTATTTTCAGATGGAAGCCAAACCTCAATGTCATAAGTTTTTTCTGCACTAAAACCCATATCACCAGTGCTTAAAATAATTTTTCTGTAAGGTAATTGTAAATCATCTAAAATTTTAGTTGCACAATTTGTCATTCTCTCTAGTTCTTCAATGCATTTATTATTTTCTACAATACTGACTAATTCAACTTTATAAAATTGATGTTGTCTAATCATGCCCTTTGTGTCTTTACCATAACTTCCTGCTTCTTTTCTAAAACAAGGTGTTGATGCAACTAATCTCATTGGCAATGATTTTATGTTCAAAATCTGATTTTTAACCATATTAGTTAAGATCACTTCTGCAGTAGGGATTAAAAACTTTCTATCATTTTTATCATCAAATTTAATTTCGAATTGATCATTTTCAAATTTGGGCAATTGGCCAGTCCCAAACATAGTGTTGTCTGTAGCCATTAAAGGTGGAGAAATTTCAGTGTAGCCATTATTATTAACATGTGTATCAATCATAAAATTTGAAATTGCTCTTTCTAATGATGCTAATTTGTCTTTAACAAAAACAAATCTTGATCCAGTTGTTTTTGTTGCTAAATCAAAATCTAACATATTCAGTTTTTCACCAATTTCATAATGAGATTTTGGTTTAAAACTCATCTCTTTAATTTCACCAGATTTTACAACCTCTTTATTGCTATTTTCATCCTTACCTACGGGGACATCATTCAATGATAAATTAGGAATATTACTTAATATCTGATCAAGTTGGTCTTTAACATTTTTTTGATTTTTACTTAAATCATCTATTTTATTTGAAATTTCTTTTGATTTTTCAAAAAGGGTTTCATCTTTAGATTTAGAAATAGATTTTTTTTCCATTTCTAATTTTTCTTTTTCTTGAATTAATTTTCTATTTTCTTCATCAAGATTTAATATTTGATCAAAGTCTACATCAACGTTTCGATTTTTAATTGTATTTTTAAAATTATCGAAATCTTTTCTAATATCCTTAATATTGTGCATTTCTCTCTTGAGCTTTCTTTTCGATAATATTTACAGAAAAAATTGATAATTCATATAAAATTAACAAAGGTATTGCTAAACCTATTTGCGTAATTGGATCTGGCGGAGTTAATATTGCAGCAGCAGCAAATATTATTACAACGAAATATTTTCTTCTTTCTCTTAAATAAGTTGAATTTACAACTCCGATTCTTGCAAGCAAACTTAGTACAACTGGTAGCTGAAAACTTAATCCAAATGCAAAAATCAATTTCATTACAAGAGATAAATATTCGTTTACTTTGGCTTCTAATTGAATTGGTAAGCTAGTTCCAAGCCCTGCACTTTCAAATGATAAAAAGAATTTAAATGCTAGTGGCATAATTAGATAATAAACAAGCATACCTCCTAGTAAAAAAAGTATTGGTGTAATTACTAAGTAAGGCATAATTGCTTTCTTTTCGTGAGTGTATAATCCTGGCGCAATAAATTTCCAAATTTGAATAAGGATATATGGACTGGTCACAAAGAAAGCAGCAAAAAAAGAAACTTTAAGATATGTTAAAAATGTTTCTTGAAGAGCGGTAAAGATTAATCTTCTATCAACATTATCATCCTTTACTGCATTGGCATAAGGTTCAACTAAAAATCCATATATGTATTCAGAAAAATAGTAACAAACCACAAACAATACTGCTAAGAAGATAAATGAATTTATTAGTCTTTGTCTTAATTCAGTAAGATGACTTATAAAACCAGTTTCTTTTTTTTTAGCTGTCATCTTTAGGTTTGTCCTCTTTCATAATTTCAGTATTTTTTTTTAATTCTTCTTTAATTGAAACATCCGTTATTTCTGCAACTTGATTTTGAACATCTGAAAAATATCTTTTGGCTGAACCTATCCATGATCCAACTTTTTTTAACATTACAGGAAAGTCTTTTGGTCCTACAACTATTATTGCAATAGATACTATTATTAATATTTCAAACCAGCCGATCTGTGGCATTGATTACTCTTTTTTGTCTGAGTCTTGATTTTCAGATATATTTTTTGGTTGGCTATCTTCTGTAGCATCTGTAGCCATACCCTTTTTAAAACTTTTAATTCCTTTAGCAACATCACCCATTAAACTAGAGATTTTACCTCTACCAAAAAGTAATACTACTAAAATTACTACAATTGCAATTTGCCAAAATCCTATACTCATAATTACTTATAACCTTATAATTTTAGTTTTAAAACTATTTTTTTATTTATCGTTATCGGTATTAAGAGTGCTATTAAGCATCTCATCTATATCAGAGTATATATTTTCCTTTTTATCCTCTTGTTTTTCTTTATAGAATTTGCCTGTTCCAAATATAGATGCATCTACACTAGATGTATCAATAAGACCTGCGGTTCCTAATTCATCAACGGTTGGAAGATCTGACAATTTTTGGAGATTGAAATGACTTAAAAAGTCATCTGTTGTTCCATATTGAATAGGTTTACCAGGGGCATCTTTTCGACCTTGAGGTCTAACCCAGTTCAATTCCATCAATATCTCAAGTGTATTATTTCCAAACGCAACTCCACGAATTTCTTCTATTTCAGCTCTAGTGACTGGTTGATGATAAACAATAATTGCAAGTGTTTCTATCGCAGCCTTTGATAATTTTTTTTCAACAGTTTTTTGTTGAGACATTAATGAGGATAAATTTGGTGAAGTTCTAAAAGACCATTTATTTGATATACAGACTAAATTTATTCCACGATCAGAATAAAAATTCTGAAGTTTTAGTAAAGATTTTTCAACATCTGTCTTTTTTGAAATTTTATTTTCAATAGTTTCAATATTTAAAGGCTCTGCAGCTGCAAAAACAATAGCCTCTATTTCTTTATCAACATCACTTAATTTAGATGGAAATGATACAACATTATTTTTTTTTAATTTATTCATTAGATTTTTTTAATATAAATATCCTCAAATAAATTATCTTGTTTAATAGATATATTACCTTCTTTTGCAAGCTCTAAAGATCCGGCAAAAATTCCTGCATTACCTGTCTTACTTAAAGTTTTAGAATTTCTAAAATTTTTTGGTATTAAATCAGTCATATTTTTCCAATCATTTAAATTATTGTAAAACTCTTTTATGACTTTAATACCCTCTTCGGTAGTAAATACTGGGAGTTTTGGAATATTCATTCTCTGAAAATCTTTTGTCATTACGATATTTGAATACGTTTTTAATAATTCAAACAATGTTAATGAATATTGAGAATTATAAATTGATCTCATTCCACTTTTTGAACCTCTCATAAAAATATCTTTACCTAATCTTTTTCTGCTCAACATCTGAGAAGACAATAATCTTATTAATTCAAGTTTTTTAAGTTGGAGTTTTAATTTCTCTGCTACTTCAAGAGCTTTAAATTCCTCTTCCTCTGTTTCTGGTAATAGTAGTTTAGATTTAAGATAAGTTAACCAAGTAGCCATTAACAAATATTCTGAGGCCAATTCTAAATTTAAATTTTCAGTTTTTGTTATAAAATCATGAAATTGATCTGCTAATTTGGTGATTGATATATTTTCCAAATCAACTTTTTGTGATTTAGCTAAATCTAAAAGTATTTCTAATGATCCAGAGTAATTACTAAGATCAACATTAAATTCTAAAGAATCACTCATGGATTTAAATTTAACTTATTATTTGAATTAATTTAGAAGTTTTTTTTACAATAAAATCATCGATATAAGGTGAATTTTGACCTACCACATTCATTTCTCTCATTTTTCCATTGCAATGAAGCACCAAATTACAACCTGCACGAAAAGATTTAATAACGTTATTTTTTAAATTACCTTTAAGAGCACCCATTGAAATATCATCTGACATTAATATTCCCTTGAATGATATTTCTCTTCTAATCATTTTTATGATTTTTTTAGAATGTGAAACGTTATTTATCGGATCAAGTTTCTTAAACAACAAGTGACCGGTCATACCTAAAACAGATTTTTTTTTGGTAAATGGAAAAAAATCATATTTATTAAGATACTTTAGATCTTTGTCTATAACTGGTAATTTATAATGACTATCAACTTTAGCTAAACCATGACCTGGAAGATGTTTAATTACTGTACCAACCCTATTTTCGTGAAATTTTTCGATAGATATATCGCCAATTTTAGACAGAGTTTTTTTATCATTTGAATAGGATCGATCACCTATAATTTTATGAGACTTATTTCGTCTTAAATCCAATACGGGAACTGTATTAATATTAATACCAATAAGTCTTAACAAATAGGATATTTGCTTCACATAAACATTGAAATAAATATCAAATTTTTTTCTATCTTTTGAATATAAATCACCAAAATATTTTGCACTAAAAATAGAATTATCTATAAATTTTCTTAATCTGCTTACTCTTCCACCTTCTTCATCAATTAGAATTGGATAGTTAGAGTTTTTAAATATTTTTTTAATCGAAATGGTTAATTTTTGAACTTGATTGATTGATTTTATATTTCTTGAAAAAAGGATTATTCCCCATGGCTTATATTTTTTTAAAAAACTTACTTCACTTTTTTTTAAATTATGTCCACTAATGCCACATATAAAAGCTCTAGTTTTTTTAATCATTATATAATAATTCCCAAAAAGAATATTTTTTTGTGTTTTTATTTTTGTATTCTACATATTCAATAATGTTGTCTGTATCATTTTTAAGAATAAATAAATTATTTTGGTTAGATGAGATTTTTTCATCAATACTTGAAACTGCTCTATATGATTTCTTGTAATTATCATCTGAAAAATAATATCTTAGAGTAAAGAATAGAAAGAAAAATATAATTATTAAATAAAATAGATATTTGAGCTCTTTTAGCATTACATTTTTTCAGGTGTATCAACACCTATAATATCCATTCCAGTTTTAATTGTTTTTGCAATAGATTTTAAAAATATTAGTTTTTCTATATTTATTGTTTTATCATCATTGATAAATCTTTTTTCAACATCATCTTTTCCCATATTCCAATAGGAATGAAACTGTGATGATAACTCATATAAATATACAGGGATCCTATGAGGTTCTAGTTTTTTAGTTGAAATTTCTACACATTTTGGCCATTCAGAAATTTTTTTAAAAATTTCAATTTCTTCATTATTGAATTGCATATTTTTATTTTCATTATCAATGTTGTCATCAATATTTTTATTTATATTTCTAAAAACCGATGAAATTCTAGCATAACAATATTGAACATAATAAAGCGGATTGTCTTTAGATTTTTCTTTTACTTTTGTAAAATCAAAATCTAATTCAGCATCATTGCTTCTACTTAGCATAATAAATCTTGTTGCATCTTTTCCAACCTCAGAAATTAAATCTTCAACGGTAATGTAATCACCTTTTCTTTTAGACATTTTAAAAGGTTTGCCATCTTTTATTAACTTAACAAGTTGGCTTACTTTACAAATTAATTTATTTTTTTCTCCAGATAATGCTTCAACAACAGAAGTAATTCTTTTTATATAACCTGCATGATCCGCTCCTAAAATATTTATTAATTTATCAAAGTTTCTATTTAGTTTTGTATTATGATACGCAACGTCTCCAGCAAAATAAGTCCATGTGTTGTCAGATTTTTGTAATGCCCTATCTTTATCATCCCCAAAATCTGTTGATCTAAAAAGTAATTGATCTCTTTCTACCCAATTAGTTGTGTCTTCTCCTTCGGGTGCTTTGATTTTTCCTATATATACAAATTTATCTTTTTTAAGTTTCTCAATAACCTTATCAACCTCTTTATTTTCAACTATTTCAGTCTCACTCGCAAAATTATCATGAATAATTCCCAAATTATTTAAATTAGTCTTAATGAGTTTAAGTGACTCTTTAATTGCTAATTTAGTAAGTGTTAACTTTATTTTTTCATAATCATCAAATTGTAAATCTTTATTATTATCTATAATATGTTGGGCTATATCCTTGATGTATTCTCCTGGATATAAATCATCCTCATTTAGTGGAAAAGTTTGATTATCTAATTTTTCTTTTATTCTCAAATATACAGATCTAGTAAAATGTAAAATTTGATTACCATGATCATTTACATAATATTCTTTTACAACTTCTTGATTGTTAAATTTTAGCAAATTAGAGATAACATCACCTAGAATAGCACCTCTACAATGACCAACGTGTAATGGTCCAGTAGGATTTGCAGACACGAATTCAATTAAATGCTTCTTTTTAGAGCCATTAAGAGCTGCACCAAAATTATTAAGGTTATTTATATTTAAGAGAAATGAAGTCCAAAACTCTTTTTTTAAAATAATATTTATAAATCCAGGCTTTGCTATTTCTATCTTCTCAATATTATTATCCTCTTTAAAAATAATATCTTTTAATTTTTCAGCAATTTTAATTGGTGGTTCATTATTTGTTTTAGATAAAACCATTGCAACATTAGTTGACAGATCGCACTTAAATTTTTTAGGAGGTATGTCTACGTTTATACCAGATAAACTTTCAGGTAATAAAATTAGCTTTTCTTCACTTGCTAATTTAATTTTATCTAAAATTTTATTTAAGTATTCCTCAAATATATTCATTTTGATGCTCTGTATAATTGTATGGCGTACCTATCAGTCATACCAGAAATATAATCAGATATAGCTCTTTCTTTGTTAGTTTTTAAATATTTATTTTTAATGTACTTTTTTGGATTTTTGTTAATTACATTAAATAGCTTTTTAATTATCTTTTTTCCTTCGTTATTTTTTTTTAGTACATCTTTATTATTGTACATAGTTATTCTAAGGAAATCTCTAATCTCATTTATAGTTATTTTTAATTTGTTGGAAAAATCAACAATTTGATTTTTTTTATTTGATACATCTTTTTTTGTAGATATTTTATTCACTAAAATGTTTCTTGTCGTTGTTTTTATTAAGTCTTGAACCATTAAATTTATTGAGTCTCTTATAGTTTGATATACAAGAATATCATTATTTTCACTCTTTAATTTATTTTTATATGATTTTAAAATTTCGTTAAAAAAAGAGATTTGCTTAAGATCGTTTAACTTAAACAATTTAGCTTTTATTCCATCTTGAATATCATGGTTATTGTATGCAACGTCATCGGATATAGATGCAATTTGAGCCTCCAGTGAGGAGTTTTTTGAAAAATTAATTTTATTTTTTAAATTTTTCAAACCAATTAAATTATTGATTTTGACTAGCTTTGTTACCGGACCATTATGTTTAATAAGTCCATCTAATGTTTCTAATGTTAAATTAAGACCTTCAAATTTAAAATATTTATTTTCAATGAACATTACTATCCTAAGTGTTTGAAGGTTGTGGTCAAATCCCCCATATTCATACATACATTCATTTAGGGACTCTTCTCCCGCATGACCAAAAGGGGTATGACCTAAATCATGAGCTAAACTTAATGTTTCAGCTAAATCATCATTTAAACCTAAGTATTTAGCAATTGTTCTAGCAATTTGTGAAACTTCAATGGAATGCGTGATTCTGGTTCTATAATGATCTCCTTCAGTATTCACAAATACCTGGGTTTTGTGCTTCAATCTTCTAAATGAGGTAGAATGAATTATTCTATCTCTATCTCTTTGAAAAGGTGATCTGAAAGGATTGCTCGCTTCTTTGAACAGTCTACCTTTTGATGCAAATGTTCCTAATTTTGAGTAATTTTTCATTCTTTAAAAATGGCAAAATATTATTATATTGTTTTTATCAATGTTTAATTATGATTAAAGAAATTAAATTTACAGATAATGCTATAAAGCAGATAAACCATCTTCTATCATTAAAAGATAAAGGATCATATTTTAGAATCGCTATTAAAGGCGGTGGATGCTCTGGATTTCAATATGATTTCTCATTTGATAGCTCTGCTAAGGAGGATGATCTACAACAAGATAATATCCTTATCGACAAAACATCGGCAGATTTACTAAAAGGATCTGAAGTTGATTTTGTAAAAGAATTGATTGGAGATTCTTTTAAAATAAACAACCCGCAAAGCAAATCTTCTTGTGGTTGTGGCGTATCTTTCTCGCTTTAATGATAATTAGTTCCTGGAACGTTAACTCTGTAAGAGCAAGAATCGAAAATATCAAAGAGTATCTAAAAAAATATTCACCAGATATTTTAATGATGCAAGAGATCAAGGCTCAAGATGAAAACTATCCCTATGAAGATTTAGAAAAATCAAATTATCAAAATTATGTATTTGGTCAAAAATCATATAATGGGGTTGCGATAATTTCTAAAAAAAAATTAGACAAAATTGAAAAAGATATTTTTAAAGACAAAAATAAGCAATCTAGAATTATTACTGCAGATCTAAAACATAAATCAAAAACTATTAAATTAATAAATATATACACACCCAATGGAAATCCAGTTGATACAGAAAAATATACTTACAAATTATATTGGCTAGAAAGTTTAATTAAGAAGTTAAAAGTTTATTTAAATAAAAAAGAAAATATAATTATTGGTGGTGATTTTAATATAATTCCATCTGCAGAAGATGTTCATAATCCTAAAGGATATGAAAATGATGCATTATTTAGACTTGAGATAAGAAAAAAATTAAGAGAATTATTAAGTTTAGGTTTTCATGATGCATATAGATATATTCATCCTGATAAAGAAGGATATACTTTTTGGGATTATACAAGCGGTGCATGGCAAAAAAATAATGGTATGAGAATTGATCATTTCTTAGTTTCAAATTCAATTATAAATCTTGTGAAAGATGTAAAAATTAATAAATTTCCTCGTGGAAGACAAAAACCTTCGGATCACACACCAATTGAAATTGAATTAACTTAAAGATTTTATTTTATTAACAAGTTCCTCATTAATATTTCTTGGTCCGGTGTCTAATCTGTTTTTGTGACGTCTTTCACCTGGTAATCTAACCTCTCCCATTGATTTCATTTTCTCAAAGAATTTATTTGAATGACTATCCCAATCAGAATTTGTTAATTTGTCAGGAGATATTGCCAAAATAAACTCTCCACCACTTGGTGGTCCACTATCATCTGTATCCTTCTCAGCCGTCTCATAACTAAAATTATCTCCAACTAAGGCTCCAGCAAGCAATTCAACCATCATTGCAATTCCTGAGCCTTTATAGCCGCCAAATGGCAACAAAACTCCACCATCTGCTATTTCACCAGGATCTGTTGTTTCTTTTCCATCTTTAGTTAAACCAGTTCCTATTGGGACCTTGTGCCCTTCTCTTTTTGCAACTTGAACCTCTCCCATAGCCATCGATGCAGTAGCCATATCATAAACTACAGGTGGTTTATTTTTTCTTGGCCAAGCAAATGAAATTGGGTTTGTTCCAAATAAAGGTTTAATTGCTCCTGCTGGTGCAACTGCTGGCTTGTATGATGTACAAGCAAAAGCAACAAGTCCTTGCTCTGCAATTGCTTCTGTCTCGGGCCACATAGCAGCCATATGATGAGAATTAGTAATTGCTAAAACCGCTATTCCATTTTCTTTTGCAGCTTTAACAAGTTCTGGTATTCCATATTTTAAAACCATAGGGGCAAGACTATTTTTCCCATCTGCTTTAACAACACTAGGGGTTAATTTTGAAATCACTGGTCTAGCCTTACCATTAATTTTTCCACTTTTTAAACCAGATACATAAGCGGGTAATCTAAATAGACCATGAGATAATGATCCGTCTCTTTCAGCATTTTTGATTAAAGTAGATAAAGTATCTGCTGTTTCTTCATCGCATCCATTTGCAAGTAAAGTTTTGTTAGCTAATTCAAAAACTTCATCTAAAGTCAGAGAAACAGTTGTCATTAATATTATTAGAACTTATTTAATGAAAAAAAGCAATTACTTAAACTATTAGAAATGTTCATTACTTATTATTTTTATATATGATTAAGATAAAGTTTTACTATAATAAAAAAATTAAATTATATGAAAATTGAATACTATTTCAGTGTATTGTCTCCATTTACTTATTTGGGCAAAGATAGATTTGCTAAGATAATAAACGATTACGATGTTGAAGTTATAGAAAAACCATTTGATTTAGTTGGAGATATATTTCCAAACACAGGAGGATTGCCAGTTCCAAAAAGACATCCTGCACGACAAAAATATAGACTTTTAGAGCTTACAAGAATTGCAAAAAAACTAAATTTGCCAATTAATAAACAGCCAAAATTTTTTCCACCTAAAGACCCTCATTTACCAGCAAAATTTGTAATTGCTTCAAATAAAATGGGAAATAAACTTAGTTTTGGAAATGAATGTTTAAAATATTTATGGTCATTAGAAAAAGATATTTCAGATTTTAATATTCTTGAGGAAATTTGTGAAAAATTGAGTTTAAATTTTGAAGAGATAAAGAAATTGGCACTAAATGATGAGATCAAAAAAGAATATCAACAAAATTCAGAGGATGCGATAAAAAATGACGTATTTGGTGCACCTTCATATGTCTTAAATAATGAAATTTTTTGGGGGCAAGATAGATTAGACTATCTTGAGGAAGCATTAAAAAAATAAGTATTTTAATGAGAGTGGTTAAGAGAGTTACTCAATTGAACAATATCTATTTCTAAAATATCATTAATTGGTTTTCCAATACGCCAATTTCTTATTTTTCCATCGATTTTTCTTTCAGTTATGATTGTCTCAATAGGAGGACAATTAGGTTCATGGCAGCTTAATTCTGCAATGCTTAAAATTGATGTTTCGGGAATATCTTTTTCTTTTAAAAATATTTTTTTTAAATTTCTTATTTTTTCTACATTTGGTTTTTTTTTATTGAACATATTTATTTTTCCTCTTCATCCCATATAGATGTCCACAAAATATTTCCTCCGATATCACCGATTAATATACTTGAACAATCTTCGGTCACTGCAATTGCTGTTACCTCTGACTGAGTAAAACTACGAATGATGATTGTATTAGTTGATTTTTCAATTTCTGATAAAAAAACCGAACCATCACTTAATCCAGTAAAAATAGCATTTTCATTTGGGAATGGCTCAACAAAGGTTACAAGTTTATTCCCAACATAAGGAAGGCAAATTGGTTTACGACCTTCTGGTCCATTTCCATCAAACGGCCAACAAATTGCATCATTTGAACCGGATGTTACTAAAAATTTTGAGTCATAAACAAAAGCAAAACTTTTGACTTTTGCTCCATAGCCAGACATGAAAGAATCTGTTTTATCTTTTAAGCGCCAAAAATGAAGTTGGTTTTCTTGCATAGATGTAACCAAAAATCGATCATCAGTGCTAAAAATGACTTTATTGTGCGAGCCTTTCCAAATTAAATTGGATGAGCTCCACTTATTACTATAATCTTTTTTCCAAAGAGTAACTCCACCATAACGAGACACTGCTAGTCTTCTTCCTTTTGAATCAAATGCTACACCACCAATGGTACTCTCGTGTTCTAATAATTTTGGTTCTTTTTTATTTGGCATCCATAGATAAACAATATTACCAGATGTACATACCAAACTACCATTATATGCAGTAACATGATCTACCCATCGAGAACCAAAGTTTGCAATTTCTTTTATTTCTCCATCAAGTGAAATTTTTAAAAATCTACCATCATCGCCACCAGTTAAAATATCTTCACCATCTTTAGAAATACTAAGAACAACACCACTATGTGCTTTTATTACCTCTGAAATTTGTCCTGAACGAAATATTCTTACGGTTCCATCTCCAAATCCAACAGCTACAGAATTCCCAATCGTAATTGCATTAGTAACAGGAATTCTAAGCTTAAACTCCTTTCCTCTATTTTCAAATTTGGTTTTATTTAACTCTGGAAACTTATTTGAATCAGCTTTCATGCCGATTTGCAATTTTCAAATCCTTCTTTCAAATTCATACTCTCAAGATTTCGACCAATAAAAACTAGTCGAGAGCTTCGTTCTTTGCCTTCTGGCCATTTACCCATCGGCGAGGCATCCATAAGCATATGCACACCTTGAAAAACATATCTATCATTTTCTCCAGTAAAATCGAGAATCCCTTTGGTTCTTAATATATCTTGTCCCTTTGTTTGTAAAAGCTTGCTAAACCAATCCTGAAACTTTTCCATATCTAAAGGAGTATCTGAAACAAATGATAAGCTAGTTACATCATCATCATGTTCATGATCGTGATCTGATGTTAAAAAATCAGGCTCAGTATCTAAAATACGTTTTAAATTAAAAGCATCAAGATTTAAAATCTCACTTAAAGATACTCCACATTTAGTGGTATGAATAATTTTTGCAAATGGATTAATTTTTTTTATTCTCTCTTTAACAACTTCTAATCCACTTTCATCAACAAGATCTATTTTGTTTAATAATACAACATCAGCAAATGCAATTTGTTCTTCTGCTTCATGATGATCTGATAATTGTGTACTCAAGTGAACAGCATCAGCAACAGTAACAATTGCATCTAATTTTGTACGATCCGCAACATCTTGATCAACAAAAAATGTTTGTGCAACAGGAGCTGGATCAGCTAATCCAGTAGTTTCTACTATGATTGCATCAAGTTTATCTGCACGCTTCATGAGGCCACTTAGAATACGGATTAGATCACCTCTTACAGTGCAACATATGCAACCGTTGTTCATCTCAAATACTTCTTCATCAGCATCGACAACTAAATCGTTATCAATGCCCTGCTCACCAAACTCATTAACTATCACAGCATATTTTTTTCCATGCTGCTCAGTTAATATTCTATTTAAAAGAGTAGTTTTTCCAGCGCCTAAAAAGCCAGTTAAAACAGTAACTGGAACTTGTTTGTTAGTTTCTCCCATTAATTAAATTAACACCCTTTAAAGGATTTTGACATATTTTTTATTAAATCAAAATATAAACCTTTTCCGGGAGTTAATGTTGCACCTAATGGATCAACAACACCAGTTTTAATATTCATATCTTTTGCAACAGCTTTAATGATATTAGGATTAAATTGAGGTTCTGAAAACACACAAGCAACTTTATCATGTTCAATTACCTCTCTTATTTCAGCTAATTGTTCTGCTCCAGGTAATACATCTGTATTTACAGTAAAAGCGCCTAATATATTAACTTTAAATCTTTCTTCAAAATATTGGTAAGCATCATGAAAAACAATAGAGGCTGTACTTTCGTTAAGCTCAGCTGTTACATCACTTATTAATTTATCAATATCTTTGTAAGCCTTACTTAAATTAGCTCTGTAAGCTGACTCATTGGATGGATCATTTTCAATTAAGTGCTCAGACATTTCAAATAAAATAACTTTTGCATTAATTGGATCTAACCAAATGTGCGGGTCAAATTCACCATGGTGATGACCTTCATGTCCATCATGATCGTCGTGATCATCATGTCCATCCTTTTTCTTTGCATGATCGTCATGGTCGTGGTCATCATGATCATCTTTTTTCTTGTGTCCATGATCGTCATGATCATCCTCTTTATGCCCATCTTCTTTTTTTGCATGGTCGTCATGGTCGTGGTCATCATGATCATCTTTTTTCTTGTGTCCATGATCGTCATGATCATCAAAAATATTTCTTTCTCTAAATTTTAATTTAACTAAACCTTTTATTTCCATAAGCTCAATTTTTTCTGCTTTTGCAGCAATTGAGTCTAAAGGTTTTTCTAAAAAATTTTCTAAGTCTTCACCTACCCAAAATACAATATCTGCATTTTGTAACATTTTTGCATGTGAAGGTTTCATTGGAAAGCCATGTGGAGAAGCATATCCATCAACTATTAAATCAGGTTTAGCAACACCATCCATTAAATAGCTAGCTAAAGAGTGTATTGGTTTAATCGATGTAACAACTTTAATGTCAGCATTTGCTGGTGTAAATAAAGTTAAAAATGATATTATAGTAAGTGTTATAGATGTTTTTTTTAAATTTTTCATAATAATTGGTTTTTGTTAATTGTTATAATATAACATTAAATAATAATTAAACTTATTTTAGTCAAGTAAATAAATGAGAATAGAAAATAATATTTTAGTAAAATTGAAAGATGTTGGGCTAAAGCGAAATGACAAATGGCTTGTCAAAGGTGTTTCACTTGTGGTTGAAAAAGGCAAGATTATTACGTTAATAGGACCAAATGGATCTGGTAAAAGCACTACCGCTAAAATTGCACTAGGCTTACATAAAAATATTGAAGGTGAAGTACAAAAACTCACAGATAAAATTGGATATGTCCCACAGAAAATTTCTATTGATTGGACTCTTCCTCTAAGAGTGAAAGATTTTATGTTATTAACAGATGATTTAAATGACAAATTGATAGATGAAGCATTAACATTAACTGGGGTAGATCATCTTAAGAATAAAAATTTAGGAAATTTGTCAGGTGGTGAATTTCAAAGAGTTTTATTAGCTAGAGCTATTTCAAAGAAACCTGAATTATTAGTACTTGATGAACCTGTACAAGGAGTTGATTTTACGGGTGAGATAGCTTTGTATGAATTGATCAAAAAAATTTCAGAAAATTTAAATTGTGGTATTTTATTAATATCTCATGACTTACACACTGTAATGAGTGCAACAGATCATGTTGTTTGTTTAAATGGACATGTATGTTGTTCAGGATCACCATTGGATGTTGCTAAAAATAAAGAATATAAAGCTTTGTTTGGAGAGCAAGCTTCACAAACACTCTCAATTTATGAACATAAACACGATCATGTACATTCAAGTGACGGAGAAATAAAAAAAAATTAAAATGTTTGATGATTTTTTTATAAGAGCAATATTTGCAGGTATAGGTATAGCATTTGTTACTGGCCCACTTGGTTGTTTTGTAGTTTGGAGAAGGTTATCTTATTTTGGAGATACACTTGCGCATTCAGCTTTGTTAGGTGTTACTATTGCTTACTCATTGGATTTTAATATTGCTGTTTCAATATTTTTCATTTCGTCTGCTATCGCTTTAATTTTAATACAATTACAAAGAAAAACAAATCTTCCAAGCGATGCTTTACTTGGTCTGTTAGCTCACTCGTCGTTAGCAGTTGGATTAGTTGTGATTGGATTTTTAACCTTTATTAGATTTGATATAATGGGATTATTGTTTGGAGATATTTTAGCAGTTAATAAAAAGGACTTATTTATAATTTGGTTTGGTGGTGCTTTAATATTAATAGTTTTAAAATTGATTTGGAAACCATTATTTGCTTCAACAGTAAATTATGAGCTAGCTGAAGCTGAAGGACTAAATCCTGATAAAGCTAAAGCAATCTTTACAGTCCTATTAGCTGCACTAATAGCTATTTCTATAAAACTAGTTGGAGTTTTATTGATTACAGGGATGTTGATAATTCCAACAGCTATGGCTAGAAATCTTTCTGATAATCCAAAAAAAATGGTTGTTTTTTCAATAATTGGAGGATTGTTATCAGTTTTTATAGGTCTATTTTCATCATTAGAATTTAATACACCTTCAGGTCCATCGATAATTGCAGCGGCTTTGTTCTTATTTATAATTTCTTTATTTAAAATAAAACAGACCATTCAATTGAAAAATTAACACTAAATTGATAAAATAAAATAATGCAGAAAGAAACACTTTCAAAAAACCAAAAAATTATTCTCGATTATATAGAAAAAGTAAATGAACCGATTAAAGCTTATTCAATTCTTCATAACGTCCAAAAAAAAGGTATTAAAGCCCCACTTCAAGTGTATAGAGCGCTGGATAAATTAGTTGAAATTGGTAAAATTCATAAAATTGAAAGTAAAAATGCTTTTGTTGCATGCAAAAATTCTAATTGCCAAATATCGAAGGCTACAGCATTTTCTATATGTGAAAGTTGTGAGGAAGTAAGTGAAATAAGTGATCACAAATTATCAAAATATTTGAAAACTTTTCAAGAAAAAACAGGAATGAAATTTAATAAATATAACCTTGAATTTTTTGGGCTTTGTAAAAAATGCTCTATTAAATGAAGATTTCTAAAGGAGATAAATTAGAGGAAATTACACTTCCAAGAGATGACGGGTCTATATTTAATTTGTCAGAAACACACGGAAAAAAAGTTCTTTTAACTTTTTATAGAATAGCTGGATGTAGTTTTTGCAATCTTAGATTAAACGAAATTAATAAAAGATTTAACGAGCTGGGAAGTAATTTTACACATGTAGCAATATTTCATTCACCAGTTGATAATTTAAAGTCTTACATGAAAAAACATAAAAATTTACCTTTTACTGTATTAGCTGATGAAGATTTTAAATATTTTCAAAAATATGAAATTGAAAGATCAATGATGAAAACATTATCTGCAATGTTATTTAAGTCTCATAAAATAATACCTGCAATGTTAAAGGGATATATTCCTTTAAAAATTAAAGGTCATTTTGATATAGCTGTTACAGATGTTTTAATAAACGAACAAGGCACAGTTGATGAGGTATACTACGCCAAGAAAGATATAGCCGATCACTTCAGTTTTGAAAAAATTAAAGAATTTGCAACAACCTAAAAATAGATGTTATTTTTTATTTTTAAAGTTGTAGCAGCAGGTTTAATTGTTGCTTTTTCAAGTTGGTTAGCAGGTCAAAATCCTAAGCTCGCTGGATTTATTATTGCATTACCGTTGGTATCACTAATAGCGATATTGTTTTCCTATTATGAGCATAATGATACAGAAAAAACTGTAATGTTTACAAAAAGTATATTTATTGCAGTACCAGCAAGTTATTTATTTTTTGTACCCTTCTTTTTTGCAAAATCATTGAATATGAATTTTTTCATAATTTATATTGCAGGTTTAATATTGTTAATCGGAGGATATTTTATCCATAGATACATAATCAATTTAATATAAAATAATAATTTTAATAAATCTTTAACATAACTGTCATAAGTATAGAGAAAGGAGTTTTATGTTTTTAAAAAAATATCTCAAATGGATAAGCACGTTTTTAGTCTTAACAGGAATATTGCTTACAAATTTAAATATATATCCAATTAATATATATTTTCATGGTCTTGGTGTAGTTGGATGGACAATATCGGGTTTTTTATTAAAAGATAAGGCCATATTAACTAATTTTGGATTACAAATTCCATTATTTGTAATTGGTATTTATAAAATTATTTTTTAATGAAAAATATTTTATTTGTATGCACAGGAAATTCAGCGAGAAGCATTATCGCTGAGAGTATTATTAATAACGAATACTCAAATAAATTTAATGCTTTTAGTGCTGGTAGTAATCCATCTGGAAAAATCAATGAAGATGTTAAAAGTTTTTTAGAAAAAAATAAAAGTTATGATCTAACTAATTATAGTTCTAAAAACTTTGAAGAATTTATCAATAAAGAATTAAAATTGGATCATGTAATAACAGTATGCAACAACGCAAATAATGAGGTATGTCCTATTTGGCCTGATAAAAACCAAATTATACATTGGGATATAGAAGATCCGGTAGCTAAACTTCAAAATGCAAATGACGAAGAAAAGCAAATAATCATTAGAAAAACTTTCAATATTATAAGTAATAAAATTAAAGATTGGATAGATGAAAAATAAAAATAGATATTTTCTTTCAGAGTTCATTGGAAGTTGCTTTCTGGTCATGATCATAGTTGGATCAGGTTTAATGGCAGAAAATCTAACTAATGATATAGCAGTAATGCTAATAGCAAACACATTGGCAACCGGAGCTGGATTGTTTGTGCTAATAACAGTATTTGCTGATGTATCTGGGGCTCATTTCAATCCATTTGTAAGTATTGCTATGACAATTACAGGAAAGTTAAAAAAAAACCTTCTACCCTTTTATATTTCTGCTCAGATACTTGGATGTTTGCTAGGTGTAGCATTAGCTAATTTCTTTTTTGAACATCAGGTTTTTGAATTATCAACAAAGTCAAGGAGTGGGATTTATATTTTTACTTCTGAAATAGTTGCTACGTTGGGTCTTATTTTAATAATTTTTGGTTCAATGAGATCAGGTAAAATAGCTGTTGCTGGATCAGTAGGTTTATATATCACTGCTGGTTATTGGTTTACCTCTTCAACTTCTTTTGCAAATCCTGCTGTAACAATAGCAAGAACATTCACAGAGTCGTTTACTGGTATAAGTTATTTAAACACTCCTTTTTATATAATTGCAGAATTAATTGGTATGTTAATTGCTGTTTATATCGCAAAAAAATTATTCTTAAAAAAAGATTGAAAAATTTAAAACTAACAAACAATATTAAATTAATTAATAAAAAATTTAAAAAAAAAGAATTTTATCATTTTTTAAAAACCTCAAACCTTTCAATAGTAATACCAAAAATTAAGAACAAGTATATTTTGGTTTCACAAAAAAGAATTCCTATAAATCAAATTAATTTTGAGTTTCCATCTGGTATAATTGAAAAACATGAAACAGCTTTAATATCTGCTAAAAAAGAATTAATTGAAGAAACAGGATATAAATCAAGAAATAAATTGAGAAAAATTACTTCATTTTATTCTGAACCAGGTCGACTCACCACTAAAATTACTGGTTTTTTTTGTAATAATCTTATTAAAATTTTAAAGCCTGAAAAAGGAATTAAAATCCACATAGTTTCAGATCATCAAATAATTAAATTAATTGAGAATGGTAAATTTAACAATGCATCTCATATAGGAATGTATTTGTTTTATAAAAAGAAATACGCTCAATAATAATACCGAGCGTATTTCAGGGGTTTAATGTTTACAATTTAAACACAGAAGAATATTACATTTGGATTAAAGATATGTTTCAATAAAATTAAAAATATATTAAAGAAGAAAAATCACTAACCTGTGAGTTGTAATAAATTAAATTATATATTAATTATTTGAATAAATTACTCTTGGTTCTAAAAATAATTCTCTCGCCAGAGCTTTAAATCTTTTTGTGGCTTGTTTAGAAATTATTTCTTGATGTTGTGCTGGAATTTTTAAAAATACAGAGTTGCCTCTTTTATACAATTTAAATTCCTCTAAAAAGATAGTTGAAATAGATGTTAGTGAGTGAGCAAATCTTAAGGCTGCACCAACTTGTTTGCTAGAAAAAATTTCATTATTATTTAAAAAAGTCAAATATTCTATTTTTGGATTGTATTTAATACTGCAGTACCTCCAATAACATGAAAGAGCTATTTGAATTCTTTCTTTATGTGAAAGTCTCAATAAAGGGGTATTTAATGTTTCTTGAAAAACTAATTCTGCCTTTTGAAAAGCACCTAGTCCCCAATCCATATGACTTAAAACACAAGCTAAGTTAAGTAATTTTTCATTAAAATATTCATTACCATCAAATACAGGTTTGATAAATTCATAATACTTTTTGTAAGTTAATCCCAAATCACCTCTTTTCTTAGAAATATATTCTAATGATTTTTCAAAAACTTGAGAGTTATCAATATTTTTAAAGTAATCTTTCGTCAAAGATCCCTCCCTAATACCGCTTATAGAACAAATTATGTTTTTTGGATTTGTGACTTTCATGATCTCATCTAAAATAATAGAACTATATGGTAGATAAGGTGTTCTAGATTTAGATATATATTCAACTGTTTTTAGTTTTGCTTTATTAAACGATGCTATTTTTTCTACAAATGATGATATAGTTTCATAATTTACTGAATACTGATGAATTATATGGACAGGATGTTTATTTTGAAACAGATGAAGTTTAAATAAAGCTCTCCATGTTCCTCCAACTAAATACAAATTTTGAAATTTTTTTTTAGATAACCATTTCTCATCTCTCAAAAGTTGTTTTATATATTTAGAAAGGTTTCTCTTTTTTACAATTGGATTATTAAGTAGTCTTAAAACACCTAAAGGAAAAGATGTTTTATTAGTAATCAAACCATTTTCAACTCTAGCCAATTCTAAACTTCCTCCACCAAGATCAGCAACTAACCCATCTACATTATCAAATCCAATTTTAACACCTTCAGCTGAACAAATTGCTTCTTCGTCACCACTTAAGATTTCTATTTTTTTTTTAAAAAGGTTTTCTACGTATTCAACAAAGGGTTTTGCATCTGTTGCTTCTCTTAAAACAGCAGTTGCTATTATTTTTAAATTAACAATTTTGGAAACATTTAAAATTTCTGAAAATCTCTTCAATACTTTTTGGGCATAATCCACACCAGATTTATGAAGTTTTCTTGACTTATCTAAATTTTTACCAAGTTCACAAACGGCTTTTTCATTGAAAAAAGGCACACGAGATGAGTTAAAATCTTCATAGATTAACATCCTGATAGAATTGGAACCTATATCAATTACTGCTAATTTAGCAGGTTTTAATTTCAGATTTTGATTATTTTTTAAAACTTTAATTTCCACTTTTAATTAATCTTAAATTTAATTTTTTTGGTTTCATTTTTAATTTAGCTTTACCTCTTCCAGATAAACTAGGATTATTCATAAAATAATCATGGGCTGAAAAAGAATCATTTTCACTATATTTAATTTTTTTATAATTTCCACTAGCATCAAGTTCCCAACTTTGGTTTTTATCTAAATAATTAGCTAACATAATTTGATCAAGAACTTGTTCGTGGACTGTTTGGTTTTCAATTGGAACTAGAAGTTCTACTCTTCGATTTAAATTTCTTGGCATTAAATCTGCTGATGAAATAAAAACTTTTGCATCTCTACTAGGCATTGTTTTTCCATTTGCAAAACAATAAATTCTTGAGTGTTCCAAAAATCTTCCAATCATGCTTTTAACTATTATATTTTCAGATTTATCTTTAACTCCAGGTCTTAAACAACAAACACCTCTTACAAATAAAAATATCTTTACTCCAGCATTTGAAGCTTCGTAAAATTTATCAATTATCGCTGGATCTACTAAGGAATTCATTTTGGCCCATATTTCACCTTTTTTACCTTTTTTGACATTTGTAATCTCGTTAGCAATACATTTGTTCAAGGTTTCCCTAAGATTAATTGGTGATATAGATATTTTACTAAGATTTCGTGGTTTTGAATAACCAGTTACATAATTAAAAAATTTTTCCACATCAGTTGCTAATTTTTTATCAGAACTAAATAAAGATAAGTCAGTATAAATTTTTGCATTAACTGGGTGATAATTGCCAGTTCCCAGATGTATATAAGTTTGAATTTTTCCCTGCTCTTTTCTTAATATTAAAGATGATTTTGCATGTGTTTTATATTTTGCAAAACCATAAACTATTTGAATTCCTGCCTTTTCTAAACTTCTTGAAAGTTGAATGTTTGCTTCTTCATCAAATCTTGCTTTGATCTCTATTAAAGCGGTTACTGTCTTTCCATTTTCAGCTGCTGTTATTAATGCTTTAACAATTGGAGAATCTAGCGTTGTTCTGTATAGAGTTTGTTTAATTGCTATAACTTTTTTATCATATGCAGCTTGATTTAAAAACTCAACGACAGCATCAAATGTTTCAAAAGGGTGATGAACTATTAAATCTTTTTTTTTTATAGTATCAAAAAAATTATTATTAAACTCCTTTAATCTCTCAACCTCCCTGGGATTAAAATTTTTAAATCTTAATTTAGAATTTTTAATTTTACAAACTTGGTCTATATCTTGAATTCCAACAATGCCTTCAATTTCATAGATGTATTCAGATTTTACGTTTAACTTATTGGTTATAAACTTAATTAAGTCATTATTACTATTTTTTAAAATTTCTAAACGTACTATGTCACCTGTTCTTCTTCTTTTTAAAGCCAATTCAAAAGATCTTACTAAATCTTCGGCCTCCTCTTGAATTTCTACATCACTATCTCTTATAACTCTAAATAACATTTTTTTATCTAAATCATGATCAGGAAATATTTCAGAGGCAAAAAAACTTATAACATCATCTATAATTAAAAATTTTTTAAAACTTTTATTTCCATCTATTTCAATAAATCTTGATAAAGCTTTTGGAATTACTATTATTGTATTTAAAGTCCTTTTTTTATTTTTCTTATTTAATCTCATAACTAATGCTCTTCCTTGATTTGCAATAAATGGAAAGGGATGAGCTGGGTCTATTGCTGATGGGGTTAGCAGAGGGTAAATTTCTTCATTAAAAATTTTAAATAATCTTTTTTGTTCAGGTTTACTTAAACTTTCAGGTTTAACTATACTTATATTTGCTTTTTTTAATTGAAGAATTAAATCTCTATATATTTTATTTTGTTTATTAAGAAGATTATTTGTTTCCAAAATAACTTCACTCATTTGTTCATCAGGAGTAAGACCATCAGAACTAAGTGAATCTACATCTTGTTTGATTTGACTATATAAACCTGCAACACGAACCATGAAAAATTCATCTAAATTTGATCCAGCTATAGATAAAAATTTAATTCTTTCATAAAGAGGATTTTCAAAATTTTGGGCCTCAAGAAGAACTCTGTCGTTGAATTTTAGCCAAGACAGCTCTCTATTTATGTATTTAGATTTTAGTGTTTCTTTATCTTGTTTTTTTAATGCAGTCATATATTTAAAATTTATGCTTAAATTATACGTTATGCGTCATGCAAAATCTAGCTGGGACCACCCAAATCTTGATGATCATGAAAGACCATTAAGTAAGCGTGGCGAGAAAAATGCAAAAAAGATTTGTGAATTTTTTGTTAAAAAAAATTATAAGTTTGATTACATATTACTTTCATCATCAAAAAGAACAAAGAAAACTTTAAAAATTTTATTAAAAAAAATAGATAAACCAAAAAAAATTATTTCTTCAAAAAAATTATACTTATCAAGTGAAGATAAAATTATAGATACAATAAAAAAAATACCAAAAAAATATAAATCAGTGCTTTTAATTAACCATGAACCTACTGTTAGAAATCTAATACGATCACTGACAAAAAATCACAACAACAACCATTTTAAATTATTAAACTACAAATTTCCGACATCGGCATTTGCAAAAATTTATTTTGATTTTAATGAATGGAATAAATTAGATGGAAATGGTTTAATTAAAGAATTTACTAGACCTAAAGACCTTCAAGATTCTAAAGAATAACCTGCTGATCTTACAGTTCTAATTAAAGGCTTAGTATTATCTATATTAATAGCCTGTCTTAATCTTCTGATATGCACATCGACAGTTCTAGTTTCAACGTAAATATTTTCTCCCCAAACATTGTTTAAGAGTTGTTCTCTTGAATATACCCTTTTTGGATTTTTGATAAAAAAATCTAATAATTTAAATTCTGTAGGTCCTAGAGATATTTCAATGTTATTTCTATAAACTCTTTTTGTTATTCTATCTATTTTTAGATCTGTAAACTCAACAACATCAACGGTGGATTGTGGTTTTGATCTTCTGAGTAAAGATTTAATTCTTGCATTAAGTTCTTTTTGACTAAATGGTTTTGTTACATAATCATCTGCACCTGTATCAAAAGCTCTTAATTTGTCCTCCTCCTCGCCTTTTGCTGTTAACATTATTACTGGTATGTCATTATGCTTTTTGTCTTTTTTTAAATTTTTACATATTTCAACGCCTGACAAATCGGGCAACATCCAATCCATTAATATTAAGTCAGGAAGCTTATCTTTAATTTGTTTAAGCGCATCTTCACCATTTTCACAGAAACTTACTTTGTAACCTTCTTTTTCAAGGTTATACTTTAGTAGAGTTATTATAGCAGCCTCGTCCTCAGCTATAAAAATGTGAGCCGACATATTTTACTTTTCTCCAGTAACAATAGGTTCTGTGCCTTTTGGTCGATCACCCTCTAGATATTCTCCCTCAACTAAATAATATACTTGCTCAGCAATGTTGGTTGTATGATCACCTATTCTCTCTATATTTTTAGTTACAAATAATAAGTGGGTTCCATCACTTAAGTTATTTTCGTTATCTTTTAAATATCTAATCACTTCTTGCATGCATAAATTTGTTAAATCATCAATTTGTTCGTCGCTTTCCCATACATTAATTGCCATACTCGAAGATCTTTCTAAATATGCATCTAATATTGATTTCAATTGTTTTTGAGCATCCGAAGATACTCTTATAATAGCATCTACTAAATTTTTTGGTAAATTTTCATTTAACAAAAGAGTTCTTTTAGAAATATTTTTTGCTAAATCACCTATTCTCTCAAGGTCAGAAGATATCTTTAAAGCAGTGACTGTTTCTCTAAGATCTATGGCCATAGGTTGTCTTAAAGCAATTAAATTTACTACTTGCTGTTCAATTAAAGTCTCAAATTTATCAATTTTTTCATCATCTTTAATTACTGCCTCAGCATTATCACTATTTCTTGTAGTAATTGCTTGAATAGCTTTACCCAAAGCTTCTTCACAAAATCCACCCATTTTAATTATATTGCTATTTAAATTTTTAAGTTCTTCTTCGTAAGACTTTACTGTATGTGGTGCTTCGGTCATTATCCAAACCTCCCTGTGATATAATCCTGAGTTTTTTTGTTTTCTGGATTCTTAAATATTTTATCAGTAGAACCATGTTCTATCAATTCTCCAAGGTGAAAAAAACCTGTATTTTGAGAAACTCTTGCAGCTTGTGCCATTGAGTGAGTGACTATTATAATAGTATGGTCTTTTTTTAACTCATCAATTAGTTCTTCTATTTGAGCTGTAGCAATAGGATCTAAAGCAGAACAAGGCTCGTCCATTAGAATAACTTCAGGTTTAACTGAAATTGCTCTTGCTATACATAATCTTTGTTGTTGACCACCAGACAAACCAGTACCTGGTTCATGAAGTCTATCTTTCACCTCTTCCCATAATGCTGCCTTTTTTAAGCTAGTTTCAACTATTTCATCCATTTCATTCTTTGATTGAGCCATACCATGAATTGTTGGACCATAAGAAATATTTTCATAAATAGTTTTAGGAAAAGGATTTGGTTTTTGAAAAACCATACCAATTTTTTCTCTTAATCTAACAACATCACAACTTTTATCATTGATATCAAAATCATTAATTATAATCTGCCCTTTTACTCTACATATATCAATAACGTCATTCATTCGGTTTAGACATCTTAAAAAAGTAGATTTACCACAACCTGAAGGCCCAATCAGTGCTGTAACTTGATTTTCTTCAATATCTAAATTTATATTGAATAGAGCTTGTTTTTTTCCATAGAAAACATCTACATTTTTTGAATTTATCTTTATCATCTTAACTCCATTTTTTTTCAAATTTATGTCTAATTATTTGTGCAAATAAGTTCATTATAATTAAAAATCCTAATAGAACCATAATACAGGCAGAAACTTTCTCGACAAAACCTCTTTCAGCGCTCTCTGCCCAAATATAAATTTGCACTGGCAAACTTGCAGCTGGATCTAAAGGAGATCCTGGTATTGTATTTACAAAAGCCACCATGCCAATCAATATCAAAGGTGCGGTTTCGCCTAAAGCTTGGGCCAAACCAATTATTGTACCGGATAAAGTCCCTGGCATAGATAACGGAACTGTATGATGCATTGTAGTTTGCATTTTACTAGCACCCATTGCAAGTGCTGCCTCTCTTATACTTGGAGGAACTGCTTTTAAAGATGCTCTACAAGCAATAATAATTGTTGGTAAAGTCATCAACGATAAAGTTATTCCACCGACTAGAGGTGTTGACCTAGGTAATTGAAATACAGCAAGTAAAATACCCAGTCCTAAAAGACCAAAAACAATTGAAGGTACTGCTGCTAAATTATTTATATTTACCTCAATAAAATCAGTAAATCTGTTTTTAGGAGCAAATTCCTCTAAATAAATAGCTGCTAGAACTGCTACAGGAAAAGCTATCATTAAACAAACAAGTATAGAAAATATTGATCCCATAAATGAACTTGCTATACCAGCTAATTCAGCTTCTCTTGAATCAGGATATGTAAAAAAACTTAAATTGAATTTACTTTCAACTTTTCCTAGTTCTACAAGTTGATCAAAAATCTTTAATTGATAATCCGTAACTCTTCTTTGATCTTCAGGTAAATCTCTTGGATAATTGCCTTTAAATACTTGATCTAAATCATCTGAGGCAGTTAAATAAACATCTTTAGTTTTTCCAATTAATGAAGGGTCGTTTAAAAGTTCCCTTTTAATCTCTCTTTCGAAAAAGTAAGAGACCATTCTCTTCAGCTCATTTTCTTGATTCTCATTAGCATTTGGATCCAAATCAGCCATTGATTTTAATGCTATATCGTAATAATCAGCATCTTTTAAATCCTCTTTAGAAGGATTTTGCTCTAACATCATTAATTCAGCATCAAAAGTAACTGGAACAATAAGCCAAGTTTTTTGAAAGGCTGAATAGCCTGTCGAAAAAATTTTAAAAATAAAGATTGTTAAAAATAAAAGTGCCATAAAAATTGCACTTTGACCGTATAATCGAAATCTCTTTTCAGCTTTATATCTTTTATTTAATAATTGTTCTTTATTTTTATTCATATTTTTCTCTATATTTTTTAACTACTCTTAAGGCCACAATATTCAAACAGAGCGTTACTAAAAATAATGACATACCTAAAGCAAATGCAGCTTGCGTTTTTGGGTCGCCAAAAGCTTGATCTCCAATTAATATTACAACAATTTGCGCTGTAATTGTTGAAGTAGATTCTAATGGATTTAAAGTTAAATTAGCAGCTAAACCAGAGGCCATAACAACTATCATTGTTTCTCCAATTGCTCTTGAAACACCAAGCAAAATAGATCCAACTATACCAGGCAATGCTGCAGGAAAAATAACTTTTTTTATTGTTTCTGATTTGGTTGCTCCCATGGCATAACTTCCATCTCTTAAACTTTGAGGTACACTTGTAATCACATCGTCACTTAAACTTGAAATGAATGGTATAATCATAATGCCCATTACTCCGCCTGCCGCTAAAGCGCTTTCAGCTGAAACGTCTAAACCCATGCTATTACCTATTTCCTTTAAAAAAGGTCCAACTGTTAGAGCAGCAAAAAATCCATAAACAACTGTTGGTATACCAGCTAAAATTTCAATTAAAGGTTTTGCGTATTGTCTAACTTTAACTGATGCATACTCAGCCAAATAAATTCCACTCATTAGTCCAATAGGAATAGCAACACACATAGCTATGAAAGCAATAAAAAAAGTACCAGCAAAAATAGGGACTGCTCCAAAAGTATCGGAGTACATTGTCGGATCTAAAGCCTCTGAAGAATCTCTAACAAAAGCTTTTGCAGGATACCAATGAGTTCCAAAGACAAAATCAAATAATGGAATTACTTTAAAAAAATCTATAGTTTGAAATATAAGTGAAAATACTATTCCAACAGTAGTTAATATTGCAGCTAAAGAAGCTGTAAATAAAACTGCTTTCAAAAATTTTTCAACTGGTTCTCTTGTTCTAGAATTAGATGAAATTTTTTTATAAGCGTAAGCAACAGAGGCAATAATTATAGATAATACTATAACAGCTTTTGAACTTTGAGCTATTGATCGAAGACTTAAATATTTTTCAGCTGAAGCCTCAATAAAAGGTGTAATTTCTCCGGTAAATTGTCCTCGAGACAATGCTTTTGTTTTTTCGTAAATTAAATTTAATTCATCATCAAGATAACCTTGATTTGAATAATCACTTAAGATTAATAGTTTTACAATTGTGGGCTCAAAAATTGCCCATAAAGAAAAAATTATAAAAGCTGGTATTGCACACCAAATTGCAAGATAATAACCATAAAATTGTGGTAATGCGGTTAATCTTTTATTTGTAGATTGAATTGTATATGCTTTTTTACGTCCAAAATAATAACTTGTGAAACCCAGAAGAACAATAAATATAAACAATATTAAGTTCAAAGAATCTCCTTTATTGAGGACTTTACTCTTATTTCAAAAAAAAGGGGTCTAAAAAGACCCCTTTTTTAATTATTTGTTAACAGAGTAATAATTAATTACCCATAGCAACTAGCTTCGTAGCATTAGTTCTAGTTGTTTTATACAACTTAGAGTCTAATGGAACTAAACCAATATCTGCTAAGTAACCACCTTTTCCAATAGCTTTCTTAGTTGTGAATTCTTTCACAAACTCATGTAATCCTGGGATTACTCCAACGTGAGCTTTTTTCACATAGAAAAATAATGGTCTTGCAACTGCATAACTGTAGTCTTGAATACTCGCTAGAGAGGGTTGTCCACCATCTATGCTAGCAGCTTGTAATTTATCTTTAGCAGCTAAGAAATAGCTGAAACCAAAGAAACCAAACATATCTTTATCTTGAGTTAACTTTTGGATGATTAAACTATCGTTTTCTCCTACTTCAATAGCAGCTCCATCTTCTCTGTAAAGTTTTTGTGGTTTTTTGTATTTTTTATTTCCAGCTTCAAAACCTGCTTTATAAAGAGCTTTAGCTTCTTTAGTCATACCTTTTTTCATTACTAAAGAATTCCAAGCATCTCTAGTTCCTGATGTTCCTGGTGGGATCATTACTGAAATTTTTTGTTTTGGTAAGCTAGGGTCAATTTGGTCCCAGGTTTTATAAATATTTGGAACTAACTTACCATCAACTACTGTATGAGCAGCTAATGCTAAATATAATTGTTCTTTAGTAAAGTTTACTGGTTTTGCATCTTTGCTGTAAGCTAATGTAATACCATCGTTACCAATTACGATCTCAACAATATCATTTACACCATTTTTCTTACATAGGGCTTTCTCTTTGTCTTTCATAGCTCTTGATGCATTTGTAATATCTGGATGTTGCTCACCAACACCAGCACAGAATAGTTTAGCTCCTCCACCAGTACCAGTCGACTCGATTACAGGAGTTTTGAATCCTGAACCACCAAATCTTTCAGCAACAACAGTCGCGTAAGGGAATACTGTAGACGAACCAACTATCTTAATTTGATCTCTTGCTTGAGCAACAGTTGCTATTGATAGAGCAACTAAAGAAGCAATCACTATAGTTAGTTTTTTCATTATCTTTAATCCTTTCGTTATTTATTAATTAAATGATGCCTGACTCGTATAAATTTATTGAATCTTTAATATTACAGAATTATTACAGTTTTGTTAAAAACCTAACTTTTTAGTTGTATTTCATTGAGACAATAATCTCACTATTTTCAGTTTCTAGACCACCTTTGCATGAAACTGGATTTACGTTATCCTTAAAAGCAAGATCTGGGGTTGGTCTTAAAACAACTTCCAGTTTTACCAAATTAACTAATTCCTCAAGAATACTTTGGTCATAACGCCATTTTGGCCAACTAGTAGGAGTAGAAAAAATAGATGTTAAATAGCTTGTCGCCATAGTAAACCTATAATTACTCATATTTTCATTTCTCAGTAAATGATCTCTAACAGAATTAAATATGTTTCGACATCTCAATGAATCTGACATGTAGTTCTCTTTTTTTAAATTTTCATTTACTGGAATTGAAACAATTAAATCTACTGTATTTCTCCAATAGGAACTGAGAACATCTATATATATATCTTCATACGGTACATCTTTATGTTTTTTTATTTCAGGATATGAACTTTTTAAGTCTTCCTGTAATCTAAAGATACCAATATCAAAAACAGTTAATTGCTGGTTTCTTAAAATTGTAGAAATATCTGATGCATTACTTTTAGTAATGATCGACATTAAAAAAAAAATAATAATTAAAATACTATGTAATATCTTAATCATAAATTAATTTTAAATAAACTAAGATACGAATCAACAAAAGATTTGTTAAATCTTGGTTGAATAAGAGTTAATTTTAAACAATTTTTTAAATTAATTATTTTGTTGGAAGATATATCTTAATTTCAGTACCTTCATTAACTTTACTGAGAATCTCATAGTCACCTCTGTGTTGAGATATAATATGTTTCATTATAGCTAAACCTAAACCTGTACCACCAACCTTTTTACTTTTTTCTGTATCTACTCTAAAAAATCTTTCAGTTATTCTTGGAATTAGCTGGTGAGGTATTCCAACACCTTCATCTTTAATGATAATGGCAATATTTTTATCAATTAATTTACCTTCACTGATTTGACTTTTTACGTATATATTTTTTCCATCTTGTGAATATTTAATTGAATTATCAATTAAATTTGAAAATACAGTTAACAATTTATCATTATCACCAAAAACTAAGGTTGGTTCCATAAGTTCAATATGTAAATTGATTTTCTTTTTTTTAAGAATTAATTCAAAGTTACTTTTAATATTTGTAAAAAGATCATTTAAGCTCACAATTTTATTAGGCTTGATATGTTCTTCCAATTCTATTCTACTTAAAATCAATAAATCATTGATTAGGTTTTCCATTCTTAATACTTGATCAGACATGATAGACATAAATTTTTTTTGCGCCTCTTGGTCTTTTGAAGCTGGTCCAAGAATAGTTTCTAACGAACCTTTAATCGAAACTAAAGGTGTTCTTAATTCATGACTCACATTTGCAACAAAATCAGTTTTTAGTTTTTGTGCTTTTGTTATTTCTGTAAAATCTTTTAGAAACAATACGACAGAGTTTATTTCTGGAAACAAATGGGTCGGACCAGGAATAACATAGATTTTGTAAAGTTGATAAGATGGTAAATTTATTTCTACATTGACATTTTTTGTAGTTTGATCTTTGATAGCCTCTTCAATCGTTTCTAATAATTTTGTATCTCTAATTACACTTGAAATATTTTTATCAATTAGGTTTTCTCCAAAACGTTGTTTTGCACTTTTGTTTAGATATTTGATTAAATTATATTTATCTAAAGCAAAGAATTGATCTTCTAATTCTTCAATAATTACTCTTTTTCCTAAATCATCCTTATTAGTCTTGTTTACAACTGGTGCTGTGTTTTCTGGCTTAATATTTTTTTTAAATAAAAAATATAATAAAATGATTATTATAACTATAAGTATCAACTCTGCCCAAAACATGGATATGTTTTAACAAATGTAATGTATATTGTCTTTAATTATTAGGTGAAATATTTTCAAAAAATATTTTTGCCGTTTCCTCCCAAGAATATTTTTTTGCAAAATCAAGACAATCTTGACGACTTACCTTCAAAGCTTTTAAAGCAGAGGTTTTCAAATCATTATCTAAAGTATCAATATTAGTACCCCCTAATATATCTTTAGGTCCCGGTACAGGGTAAGCTGCGACTGGTGTGCCACAATTTAAAGACTCTAAGACAACTATACCAAACGTATCTGTTTTACTTGGAAATACAAAAACATCAGATGATGCAAAATGAGAAGCTAATTCTCCATTTGTTTTCTCACCTAAAAAAATGTCTTTTGGAAACTTTTTTTTTAAATTGTTTAAATCAGGACCTTTACCAATTATAATTTTAGTACCTTCAAGATCTAAATCTAAAAATGCTTTGATATTTTTTTCAACAGCAACTCTTCCAACATATATCCATATAGGTCTTTTATAAGGTAAGTCTTTCTTAATGGGGTTTTTAAATGCACCATGATTACCTCCTCTGGTCCATGTAACCATTTTATTGTTATCAATACCTAAAGAAATTAATTCTTCACGCATAGATTCTGTTGTTACTAAAATTCTTTCAGCTTTATTATGAAAATTGCATAAAAATTTTTCTGACCATTTAGCTGGAATGATAGGCATATAAAGTTTCATGTATTTATCAAATCTTGTGTGAAAACTTGTGGTAAATTTTAAGCCATTTTTAATGCAATGTCTTCGTGCCATAAACCCTAAGGGTCCTTCTGTTGCAATATGTATTGCATCAGGTTTAATTGATTTAATTAAGTTACTTACACGGGGCCAAACATTTAAGGACAATCTAATTTCATTATATTTTGGCATGGGCATGGTAAGAAATTGTTGAGGAGTAATATATTCAATAGTTTGACCTTGTGATTTAAGAATTTCACCAGTTTCGTGGAGAGTTCTTACAACACCATTAACTTGAGGGTAATAAGCATCGGTAACAATTAATATTTTCATTCTTTAAGATGCTTTTTTGAATGAACCGATCCTGTTATTATCAATATTTTCTGAAATATATTCGTTTCTTTTTTTATCCCAACAAATTATCTCAAAAGTTCCATCATATTTTTCTGCCAAGGCTGTACATGACTCAACCCAATCGCCACAATTTAAATAATTAACACCATCAAGATTTAAATTTTCAGCATGATGTATGTGTCCACAAATTATTCCATCAAATTTTTTCCTTTTTGCATATGAAGAAAGTGTGTTTTCATATTCACCTATAAATTTTACAGCATTTTTTACCTTATATTTTAAAAATTTTGCCAATGACCAATAGTCTTTACCTCTCAATTTTCTAAAAAAATTTATAATAACATTAATTTTAAGTAATAATTCATAGGCAATAGCTCCTAATTTAGAAAGCCATTTAGCATATTTCATTACTCCGTCCCAAGCATCACCATGAACAACTAAATATTTTTTTCCTAACTGCGTTTCATGAATAACTCTATTTACTATTTTAATATCACCTAAATGCATTGGAATAAATTTTCTAAATACCTCATCATGATTTCCAATTATGTAAAATACTTTTGTCCCGTGCCTGGCTTTTCTCAATATTTTTTGTATGACATCATTATGCTCTTGAGGCCAATAGAAACTCTTTTGCATTGCCCAAACATCGATTATATCTCCAACTAAATAAAGGTTCTCGGATCTTGAATTCTTAAAAAATTCTAAAAGCTTGTTAGCTTGACAACCTTTGGTACCAAGATGCACATCAGATATAAATATACTCTTATATTTTAATAACGGAGGCATTAAAAAAACCTATTTTGTAACACAACTGTAACTCGAATCATTTAATTCTTATGTCATTGAAATGTTAAAGATTTATTAAAAATTAGTTACGAAAAAATTATGCATTATTGTTTGATTTATAACCTTAATTCTTCAACAGGGAAAAAAATAAAATTTGTAAATAAGATTTATGAAAAATTAAAAATTAACAACTCTGTAGATTATTTCAAAACCAAATCTGAAAAAGAGGCGAAAGAAATATTTTTGGAATTTAAAAATAAAAATTATGATAGATTGATAGTTGCTGGTGGAGATGGATCAGTATCATTTGCTATCAATGAATTGATAAAAAATGACTTTGATTTTAATGATAAATTTGCAATTGGGTACATACCGGCTGGAACAGCCAATTTACTTCAAGCAGAGTTATCGATAAATAAAAAAGTAAACGATATTTGTAATATTTTAACATCAAATAATTATAAACAATCTAATCTTATAAAAATAAATAAAAATTATTTTTTTTTAATGGCTGGTATTGGTTGGGATGCTAAAATTGTTCACTCTATTGATACACGTATAAAAAAAATACTTGGTAAGATAATATTTGGTTTAAAAGGGTTTCAGCATTTTTTATTTATGAAAAATAATAAACTTGATGTTTTCTTTGATGGTCAAAAATATCAAGCTGATTGGGTATTAAGTTCTAATACCAAATATTATGCTGGTCATCATAAGATAAATAAGTCAAACATTTTTGATGATAGATTAATAACTTATGTTTTTAAAGATTTAAGTAGGCTAAAATTAATGTATTATATTATTTTGATAATTATTTATGGAGATTTATCAAGAAACAAATCTGTTATAACCACCTATTCAAAAAGTATCCAAATTAATTGCAATAATTTTGAAATTCCCGTTCAGGTTGATGGAGATAATTTTGGATGTCACAATAAGATTGATATTGAATTTTCACAAAAAAAAGTAAATTTTTTACTATAATTTTAATAACAAAATTTTAGACAAATTATTTTACTTAGAAATTTAAATTAAATATAATAATTTAAATTTTCATAGGAGGTGATGATGGGTAAGAAGTTAAAGAAAAATGAAAGAAGAAAAAAAAAGTTTATCAAATCAATAGATAAACTTAAAAATAAGATTAATTTAAAGGAAAAAAAACTAGCTAAAATTAATATAAAAATTGCAGGTATTGAAAAAAAAGTTGCCGAAAAAAAAGCAAAAAAATTAGCTAAAAAGAAAACTAGTGAGAGTCCTGCGTCTGTTAATAATTAATGTATAAAAATTGTCCCTCCCCTTTTTTATAACAAAAAGGGGAAGGTAGTTAATCAACAAAATTTTAAACAAAGAGGAAATGAAGATGTTTTATTATTTAAAATTTTTGTTAATTATTTTTAATAAACTTTAATGACAAAAATATTTATAGATTGTTACAATTTAATTAAAATAATTTAATCCCAATCACACCTATTAAAATAAATAAAATTGATATGATTTTTTTTAAATTGATACTTTCTTTTAATAAAAAATATCCAATAAATATTGATAATAAAATACTTGTTTCTCTTAAGGATGTAACAACAGGTATTGGAGCTTTTGTAAATGCCCATACAGCCAAGGCATAACTAGCATATGATAATGTTACACCGTAAAAAAATATCATTTTACCGTCTCTATAAACCCTTTTAATAATATCCTTTTGACCTCTTAAACTTAGAATAAATGGGAAAATCATAGCGTTTAATATGAAAGACCAGCTGACAAAAGATATTGCAGAATTACTCACTCTTGCTCCATATCCATCTACAAGTGAGTATGATCCAATAAACAAACCTGTAATTATCGAAAATTTAATAACATTTAAGCTGCTGTTTTTATAATCAGAAATACCAAGAAAAAAAATACCAAAACATATTAAGAAAATAGAGATGAGTATTAATTTATTTAACACTACTCCTAACAATAGAATTGAAATGATCGTTACCAATAATGGCCCCGTTCCTCTTGCTATAGGATAGACTTTTGTCAAATCCCCAATCTCATATGATTTAAGCAAGAACCATTGATAGCCAATGTGTACAACAATACTTGCGAAGATATAAGGTATACTTTCTATTGAGGGTGCGGGTAACAAGATGATTGCAACAATTGAAAAAGGTATATGACCTAAAATTATACCTGCTAGAGCAACTGCTTTATCCGAGTGTTTTTTGACCATGCCATTCCAAGTGGCATGAAGTAGTGCTGCCAATAAAACGACAGAAAATACTAATGTATCCATAAAGAGTATTAATTCACTCTACCGTAAATATCTTGATATCTAACTATATCTGTCTCTTTTAAAATAGGTCCAGTTTGTATTTCAATAATTTTTACTTTTTTCTTAAATTTATTTTCTATTCGATGAATTGCTTCTCTTGGTATGAATATTTTTTCTCCTGGTTTTTTTAAGAAATTTTTCTTGTTTAATGTAATTAGAGGTTTTCCATCAGTAATGGTCCAATATTCAGATCGATGAAAATGCTTTTGTAAGCTTAATTTAGACTTAGAATTGACCACTAATTCTTTTACCAAAAAGTTTTTACCCTCGTATAGGTTTGTATATCTTCCCCATGGTCTATGAAAAACATTTTTTTTCTTAAAGTATTTGTTTTTGTTTTTT